>CASBRD010000304.1 GCA_949128025.1 Oscillatoriales cyanobacterium PMM_0008
GATTGGGAAACTGGTATAGCAACCGCCAAGGGGACTCTTGACAGTAGGGGCGAAGCATTCGGGCATATAATTTATTGGTTAAAACCGAACATTTACTACCCGAATGCTTCGCCCCTACTGTCAAGAGTCCCCTTGGCGGTTGCTATACCAGTTTCCCAATCTAAAATCTAAAATCTAAAATCACCAATATGCTGACTGTTGCATTACCCAAAGGCGCACTTTTGACTGATACCATCCGTCTGCTGCAAGCAGTTGGACTGGACTTCAGCGGTTTCCTCGAACCGGGAATGCGCCAACTTCAGATTGAAAACCCCAGCGGTACGGCAAAAGCCCTGCTGGTACGGGCCCAGGATGTCCCAGTTTATGTCGAATACGGACAAGCGCAACTGGGAATTGTGGGTTACGATGTTCTGCGGGAGAAACAACCCAAAGTAGCTCATTTGGCTGACCTCCAATTTGGTCGCTGTCGGATGTCCGTAGCAGTAAAATCTTCTAGTCCTTACCAGTCAGCGTTGGAATTACCCCCTCACGGTCGAGTTGCCTCTAAATTTATTCATTGCGCCCGCGAATACTTTGGTAATCTGGATTTGCCTGTGGAAATTGTGCCGCTTTACGGGTCGGTGGAGCTAGGGCCAATTACTGGAATGTCGGAAGCGATCGTAGACTTGGTATCAACTGGCAAAACTCTCAAAGAAAATGGCTTAGTAGAGATAGAGGTTCTGTTTGAAAGCACGGCGCGACTAATTGCCCATCCCCTGAGTTATCGCCTCAATACGGATAATCTGCACAGTTTGGTTGAACATCTGAGAGAAAAAACTTTCTCGGCAGTCTAATTTTTTCCAGAACTGTTGTCAAACTTGTGGAAGTAGTAAAACTAGGCAATGGACTGCCCACTCTACCAACTTGACATAGGGGACAATAAAGATATGTACTACAAATGGAATGCAGAAGATTACCACAAAAATTCTTCCGAACAGCTGAGATTGGCAAAAGAATTTATCGCCAAGCTTGGGTTGAAAGGAGATGAAAGGATTCTGGATATTGGCTGCGGAGATGGTAAAATTACTGCTGAGCTTGCCGCACTTGTACCGAATGGATCTGTTCTGGGAATTGACTGTTCCGAAGATATGGTCAACTTTGCTAGCAGCAAGTTTCCTCCTACTGATTTCCCTAATCTCAGATTCCAGCATGAAGATGCAAGAAATCTCCATTTTGAAAATGAATTCGATTCGATCGTCTCCTTTACTTGCCTTCATTGGATCGCTGACCACACCCCAGTGCTGGAAGGAATTAGAAATAGCCTGAAGCCGGATGGTAAAATACAGCTTTTGTTTGTTGGCAAGACAGAACAAAATACTTGCACGAGAGGATTTATAGAGAAAATGATTGGAATTGACAAATGGGGGAAGTACTTCGAGAAATTTATGAGTGCGCCTTTTGGTCTGTACGAAGCAGATGAATATAAGGATTTGTTAGAATATGCGGGCTTAAAATCTAACCGGGTAGAAGCAATAACTACAAATATGATTTTTGAGGGAAAAGAAGAATTTAAAGGGTTGATTCGGACTACTTGGCTTCCCCTTCTTGCCAGCGTACCAGAAAATCTACATCAAGAGCTTATTGATGCTCTAGCAGAAACATACATTGAGTGCAACCCTATGGATAAAGAGGGTTTTGTGTATATGCCAATAGTGAAATTAGAAGTAGAAGCAAGAAAAGTAGAGACATCTCACTCATGACAAGTTCGTCGCCTCTGATAGAGACTATTGAAAGTAAACGATCGCGCAAAAGCGAAAGCGATTGGCGATTATTCCTGCGCCTAGTGCCTTATGCCCGCCAAAGCAGGCGTCTGCTGGTGCTGGCGCTCGCATTATTGGTGCCGGTAGCGGTTTCTGGCGCTATTCAACCCATTTTGATCGGACAAGCGATCTCTTTAATTCGCCAAGAGAAGACAACGTTTGCTTTTCTCCTAAGTCGCCCGTTTTCAGAGGCGTTTAATATTCTGGTCGTTTTATTGTTGCTAACTGTAGCTGTACGGATGGTACTTGTTAGCACCCAATCATACGCGGTACAAAAGGTGGGTCAGCAGATCACCGCTGCTATTCGCAAGGATTTGTTCGATCGCGTTACTTCCTTAGCCGTGCGATTTTTCGATCGCACTCCTGTAGGAAAATTGATTACTCGTCTTACCAGCGATGTAGAAGCCTTGGGGGATGTTTTTTCTACAGGTGCGATCGGCGTTGTCAGCGATTTGTTTTCGATTTTGGTAATTGTCGTTACCATGTTTCTCCTGCAATGGCAATTAGCTTTGATGCTAGTGCTAATGTTGGTGCCAGTAACCGCTGCGATAATTTATTTCCAGCAACAGTATCGCAAAGCCAATTACAAAGCTAGGGAGGAACTTTCTGCCCTTAACGCCACTCTGCAAGAAAACATCATTGGGATTAATGTAGTGCAGTTGTTCCGCCGGGAACAGTTTAATTCAGAGTTATTTCGTACCATCAACAAGCGCTACATCGGCGAGGTAGACAAAACTATTTTCTACGACTCGGCTGTTTCTGCTACGCTGGAGTGGATTTCCCTGATTGCGATCGCAGGCGTCCTGGGTTTAGGTGGCTGGTTTGTCATGCAAAAAAACTTCAGTTTTGGCATTTTATCCACCTTTATTCTATATTCCCAGCGTCTTTTCGATCCTTTGCGGCAATTAGCTGAGAAATTCACCTCAATTCAAGCCGGTTTCACCGCCGTCGAACGCATTACCGACATCCTCAACGAACCGATCGAAATTCGCGATCCCGAACATCCCAAATCTCTACCACCAGCAAGGGGAATCACGGGAGGAGAAATTCGCTTTGAAAACGTATCTTTTGCCTACAAACCCGATGAATACGTTCTCAAAGATTTAGATTTCACCATCCGACCGGGCGAGAAAGTAGCCTTGGTTGGCCCCACAGGTGCAGGTAAAAGCTCGATCATCCGTCTTTTGTGCCGTCTTTACGAACCAACTCAGGGTCGCATTCTTCTTGATGGAGTAGATGTCCGGGATTTGCCTCAAACAGAACTGCGCCGTTACATGGGCGTTATCCTGCAAGATGGGTTTCTGTTCGCCGGTGATGTCAAAAGTAACATCACTTTGGGAGAAACCTACTCATTTGAGGAGATCCGCACTGCTGCGGAACAAACGAACGTCGCCCACTTTATCGAACAGCTACCTCAAGGTTACGATACCCAGTTGCGGGAACGAGGTACTAATCTTTCTGGCGGTCAGAAACAACTACTAGCTTTTGCCCGTGCTGCTATCCGCAATCCTCGCATTTTAGTGTTGGATGAGGCAACTGCTAGCTTGGATGTGGGGACAGAAGCCTTGATTCAGGAAGCTTTGGAGCGTATGCTGGCAGAACGTACTGCTATTATTATCGCTCACCGACTCTCCACGATTCGCGATGTCGATCGCATTCTAGTACTGAAGCGAGGACAGCTGGTAGAATCGGGTAGCCATGAGGAACTACTGCAACAAGAAGGACTTTATGCCAGTTTGTATAAGTTGCAGATGTTAGGAAATTAATCAATTTTAGATTTTAGATTTGAAATCTTGGTATTAGGTACGTTGTTGCGCTTTAGCGCTCTTATTACAATTTGGATAAGAGCGCTAAAGCGCAACAACATACCCAGAAAGGAAGTAATACCAAATCCGGGTTTGTTACCCCCTTTTAATTTTTGGCCTAAACATTGTAGAGACGTTTCATGAAACGTCTCTACAGCCTAGAGAGATAAAGGCGGTAATCATTGCGGATTTGGTATGATATCGTCAAATTGTCTGTTGTCATCGTTGGTTACATTTTTACCGCAGATGAAGACAGATGAACGCAGATTAACGCAGATAAGAGTAAGAACAGGAATTTTTTAGGTAACCGATGCTACCGGACATGATATTATCTCCCAGCTGGACTAGCTTGCTGCAACAACTGCTCGATCGACAATCCTTATCATTTGACCAAGCGTCACAGTTGATGCAGGGATGGCTTAACGAAGCAATTGAACCCGTCTTATCGGGAGCGATTTTAGCCGCTATTCAAGCTAAAGGCGTTTCAGCTGAAGAATTGGCTGGGATGGCGCAGGTGTTGCAGGCTCAATCCCAGGTGGGGTATGGGAAAGAAGAGGATAAGCGGAGAAGGGGACAAGCTGAAGCTTCTTTGTCTTCCCAATCCCCAATCCCAATCATCGATACTTGCGGTACTGGCGGAGATGGGGCATCGACGTTTAATATTTCCACTGCTGTGGCGTTTGTGGCGGCGGCGGCGGGTGTGCGAGTCGCAAAACATGGCAATCGCTCTGCTTCAAGTCGGGTGGGTTCGGCAGACGTGCTGGAAGCCTTGGGCGTCAATTTAAATGCTAAGGCCGATCGCGTCCAGGCAGCCCTATCAGAAGTGGGCATTACCTTTTTATTTGCACCCGGTTGGCACCCAGCACTCAAGGTTGTAGCACCCCTGCGGCGTACTCTGAAAGTGCGGACTGTATTTAATTTATTGGGGCCACTGGTCAATCCGTTGCGACCCACAGGTCAGATCGTCGGGGTGTCCGAACCAAACCTGTTGGCAATTATCGCCCATGCTTTACTTAGCTTGGGTACGCAAAAAGCGATCGTCCTCCACGGACGGGAAAAACTGGATGAAGCCGGACTTGGAGATTGGACAGATTTGGCGATACTCTCTGAAGGTGAAGTGCAGATATCTTCCCTCAATCCCCAAGAACTCGATTTGACACCAGCACCCATTGGGGCAATACGCGGCGGAGATGTACAGGAAAATGCCGAGATTTTGCGAGAAGTTCTGCAAGGAAAGGGAACTGAAGCGCAACATGATGTGGTAGCTCTAAATGCAGCATTAGCACTCCAGATTGGCGAGTTTATACCGATGGGAGAACACGCCAAAGGTATTTCTGTTGCTAAAGACATTTTGCGTAGCGGTGCTGCTTGGTCGAAACTAGAACAATTAATTCAGTTCCTCAACTAGAATTTTAGATTTTAGATTTTGCCCCCTTGCCCCTGCCCCCCAAAATTGGGGGGAGAAAAGTTCTGTTACCCCAAATCCGGGTTAACTACTCCCTTTTTCTTGAAGCCCGCGCAGGCGGGCTTTGTACGCGCAAGCCGCGACTTTAGTCGTCGGGTAAAAAAGGGTTTGAGGGGGCGATTGCTTAAGTCGTATTTAATTGGCAAGATGGGAAATGCGATCGCATCACAACAAAAGCTCTATTTATAAGCTTTATCGACCTTGAGTGTCGTGTAATAATAGCATCGCTTCTAGTCTGTTAATTGAAAATTATGCCCCTCTTTGATGCTCAAGCGGCTTTGCTAGTGCTGGCGGATGGCACCGTTTATCGCGGTTGGTCGTTCGGTGCTACGGGAACTACGATCGGGGAAGTGGTATTTAACACCGGCATGACTGGTTATCAGGAAGTGTTGACCGATCCCAGCTACTGCGGTCAGATTGTGACCTTTACGTATCCAGAACTGGGGAATACCGGCGTCAATCCAGAGGATGAAGAATCTTCTAGGCCCCAAGTGCGGGGTGCGATCGCTCGCAACATCGCCAGCAGACCAAGCAACTGGCGCTCCACTCAATCTTTACCCGATTACCTCAAACAGCACAATATCCCAGGCATTTACGGCCTCGATACCCGCGCACTAACCCGCAAAATTCGCCAGTTTGGCGCAATGAACGGCGGGATTTCCACGGAAATTCTCGATCCGTCTGAGTTATTGGCACAGGTAAAAGCAGCCCCCAACATGGCTGGATTAAATTTGGTGCGAGAAGTAACAACTCGCAAGATGTACGAATGGTCAGATCCCACCGCATCTGTTTGGGAGTTTAGCCCCACCGCTCAATCGGCTCAAGAGGAACGCCTCACTGTTGTAGCCATTGATTTTGGCGTCAAACGCAATATTCTGCGCCGTTTGGCGAGTTACGGTTGCCGAGTCATCGTCGTTCCGGCAAACACTTCTTCAGAAGAGATCCTTAAATATAACCCAGACGGAATTTTTCTCTCTAATGGCCCAGGCGACCCATCAGCCGTTACTGAAGGTATCGAAACTACCAAGGCGCTGTTAAGTTCCCAGAAACCAGTATTCGGTATTTGTATGGGGCACCAGATTCTCGGTCTTTCTCTGGGTGCGGAAACTTTCAAGCTAAAATTTGGGCATCGCGGTTTAAATCAGCCAGCGGGTCTGCGGCAAAAGGTTGAAATTACCAGTCAAAACCACAGTTTTGCGATCGATCCCGATAGCCTCTCGGATGACGAAGTGGAAATTACTCACCTCAATCTGAACGATCGCACTTTAGCCGGATTGCGTCACAAATCCCTACCTGTCTTCTCGGTGCAGTATCACCCAGAAGCTAGCCCCGGCCCCCACGACGCCGATTACCTGTTTGAGCAATTTGTCCAAGCTATGCGAAAAGCAGGGGCTAAAAGCTAGGGGCTAGAAAAGTCAAAAGTCAAAAGTCAAAAGTCAAAAGAAGATAGGGCTAGGGAAAGAAGGGGCGCAGGGGTCAATCCAAAATCCAAAATCCAAAATCCAAAATTCCCTTTTCCCTAGCCCCTGACAAAATTCTCCTTAAAGCTGAGTAGACAATTACCCAGAAAATATCTATACTGAAGCCTCGACTAAGGACTATGTTGTAGCTAGGAGGGTGTTATTCCTGAGCCATTAACCTTGACCGTTAGCCTTAGAGGCACTCGCGATGTCAAGGAAAAATACCAGCTATTTCGCCTCACCGGCTTATTAGACGCTTTTTCGGAGCCAACTTTCCGGAAAAATATCGGTAAGTGTATCGACGAAGGCCCAAAGAATATTATTTTGGATCTTTCTCAAATCGATTTTGTCGATAGCTCTGGATTGGGCGCTTTAGTGCAGCTAGCCAAACAGGCTCAAAGTGCTGAGGGTTCTTTGCAAATCGTCAGCAATGCCCGCGTGATGCAGACTGTCAAGCTGGTGCGCTTGGAAAAGTTTCTGTCTTTGCAGCCTTCGGTTGAGGCTGCTCTAGAAAAATACAAATAAGTTGGGTAAGCGCTTTGCGATCGCGCTATCTCAGTTCTTGCACCAGGGTTAGAAACCGGGTTTCTTGCAATTAGCTAAACCTAAAAGCCTAGATTTTTCGTTGAGAAACCCGATTTCTTAAGTCTTATTGAGAAAACTGCAAGATGTGAGCTATCCGGGTTGAATGGTGGATAGCCTTTTTATCATGGAAATACGTTGCTATGTGAGATGACCGGAGACAGTCTGTGACTGACACTTTCTGATACAATATGCAAATGTTCGATCCGCCGCTCTCAGGCTCATGCTCGCCCGCAGAAATACAGCGACTTTCACCAGTTGCTTTGGCGTATCTGGGAGATGCCGTCTACGAACTATATATCAGGAGCCGTTATCTCCTGCCACCCAAACGAATAGAAAGTTATCATCGTCAAGTGGTGGCGATGGTGCGAGCAGAAAGTCAAGCCCAACTTCTGCGATCGATCGAACCCCAACTTACTGACACAGAATTGGTAATTTTACGACGAGGACGCAACGCCGCTTCAGGAGGCCCTAAGCGGGTGTCTCCTGAAATATATCAACAGGCAACAAGTTTAGAAACATTGATGGGATATTTGTATCTAACCGATCCCGAACGACTGACTCAGCTATTAGCACAATTAGAACTTGACCCCATCCTAAAGGAATAATTGGAAATTGTTCTCTAGATAGCTGTAAAAGCAATTAGTACGCTAGTAAATTAAAACCATAAGGCTGACAAGCTGAAACTTCAAAAAAACATGGCTCCTAGAAATCGTAATCCTGAAGCTCAGAACCAGCCAAATCGCGGCGGCTCTATAAAACCCAGGATCAAGCCGAGAGTTGTTAAACCCGTTCGTCTTGCTAAAGGTGGCGTTCGCTCACCCGAAAGAGGCGAAGCAAAAAATGCTGGTGTAGAAACCACCGAAGAAACAGACACGATCTACGGTCGCCAAACTGTGCTGGCGGCTTTGGCAAATCAGCGTTCTCTCAACCGGATTTGGATATTGCCGCACTTACGTTACGATCCCCGCTTTCACACTTTATTACAACAGGCAAAGGGTAACGGCACGGTAATTGACGAGGTAGAGCCGCTGCGCTTAGACCAAATTACTCAGCGTGGCAATCATCAAGGTATAGCAGCACAAGTAGCACCTTTTATCTACACGGAACTAAAAGATCTGATTTCAAAAGCGAAATCGGCTTGCGATCGGCCCGTCCTAGTAGCATTGGATAGCATTACCGACCCGCAAAACTTGGGCTCCATTATTCGCACCGCAGAAGCTTTGGGAGCTCAAGGGTTAGTGATGCCCCAACGACGAGCGGTGGGTATCACCTCTACGGTAATGAAAGTAGCGTCAGGAGCTTTAGAAAATTTTCCGGTGGCGAGGGTTGTCAATCTCAGCCGCGCTTTGGAAGAATTGAAGGAGGCTGGCTTCTGGATTTACGGCGCGGCGGCAAATGCTCCTCAGTCGCTGCATACTATTGAAAAATTCGATAAACCGACAGTGGTGGCGATCGGATCTGAAGGTGAAGGGCTCAGTCTCCTGACACAACGCCACTGCGATTTTCTTGTATCCATCCCACTTCAAGGAAAAACTTCCAGTCTGAATGCCTCAGTAGCAGCAGCAATGGCGCTGTATGAAATTTTCCGGCGGCGGTGGTCAGATAAACCGCAGCGGGTATGGTCAAAACCAGTTGATGTCGATTGAAAAAAGATCATTTGAAAAAGGCAAGGTAACAGAGTATAAAGAAATGTAAATAAAAGCAAAATTACAGAACGCATCCAATCCCATAAGAAAGGTAGAGGCCATGAAAGAAATCTTGATTAACATTCTCAATTTTTTTGGTTTGGCTTGGTGGATAGAGATAGTGACACAGAACCCGCACTGTACCTACTATTTCGGCCCATTTATAACCCCTTTGGATGCAGAGGCCCAAAAGAGTGGCTACCTTGAAGACTTGGAAATAGAAGGCGCTCAAGTCGCTGCTGTTTTCATCAAACGCTGCAAGCCAGTAAAGCTGACTATCGACGAGGAATTGGGGGATAGGATTGACCGCAAGGCATCACCAGCTTTAAGCGGTCAGGCGTAGCAAGTTTGAAGGTGTGAGGGGCGTTAAGCTTGCTGAAATTCGCTTTGGCTTAGCTTCCGCCCTGTCTGGGTAGGTCGATCGGATGGGGATATGCGATCGCTTCAGGATGACTTTCAATCCAGCGATCGATATCTCTGAGTACTTGTTCTGGAATTTCCCACGGGAGGAGATGGGCGGTGTTGGGGTAACATTCCCACTGACAATTTTTCAGGTGACGAGCCGTTTCCAAACTCGATTCAGCTGTGATGTGGCGATCGGCTGCTCCAGCTAGCATTAGACAAGGGCATTCAATCTGGGATAGGTGTTCCAGTCGGTTGTACCCAGATCTCAGAGCTGTCATCAAGGCCCGATCGGCAGCAGATGAGGTTCGCATATATGCCGAAATCGCATCAGACGCGATGTAGCGATAAGCACCGGGACTATGTTGCTGAATGAGGTAGCGAAAGAGCGATCGCTTCCCAAAAGTATCAATATTCCATTGCCAACCAGGTTGCACTCCGTTAATAATTGCAGCTAATCCAGTGTATAAATTATCCTGCCAACTGATAGGCGGATGGCTACCGCGAGGGCGAGCGGCTGTAGCAATTAAAATTAAACCGCTGACTCGCTCTGGACATCTGAGTGCCAATTCCATCGCCAGAATGCCTCCCAGCGACCATCCCAATATCAAGCAGCGATCGATCTGTAAGCGGCCTAGAAGGGCTTCCAAGTCGGTCAAATGGTCGCTCATATCAAAATCGCCATTTGCCCGACTGTTGCCATATCCGCGCAAGTCGGGGGCTATGGTTTTGAACCGCTGGGAGAGGTGTTGGGTGAAAACGGACATACTGCTGCCCGAACCGGGATGTCCGTGCAGACAGAGGATCGGGAAGCCTTGTCCCTGGATGTGAACGTGGAGATTAGCAGCTGGAGTAGAATGAGACATAGAGGAGCGGGGGAGCGGGGGACTGGGGGAAATTACCCAATTTCCAATTTTATTTTGACTTTTGACTTTTGACTTTTGACTTTTCTAGCCCCTATCTTTCCCGATATCCACCTGCATATTCAATCACGCACATCGTGCGGTAGCGAGTATGCGGCCCACAGGAAACCCCAACGACTCGGAAAGCGGGGTTAAAGATGTTGGTTCTGTGACCGCGATTGGGAACGCCATCATCGATGATTAACTGCATGACGACTTGTTGGGCTGTGTTTGGGCCATAACTGATATTTTCCCCTGTAGTGATTTGCCAGGAACCGTAGCGGTTGACCCGCGTGGAGGGGTTGCTGCGATCGCTTCCATCGTGACCTATGGCACCTTTTGGCCCTTGGTCTCTGACGTGATCCCTAGCAGCCAAAGACATACCTCTGGATGCTGTTAAAGTTGGTCTGGGACGGGTTGATTTTAAGAACCGAATCGCCTCATCGACAGGTTTTACCCCTTCCTGTGTTTGCAAAAACAGGTTCCCGGAGAGTCTGACTCGGTTTCCTTGAAAGCCCTTTTTCCAATTTTCCAGTGTAGCGGCGTATACAGGGGGATTTGCCCGCGCCCGGTTAGTTTCTGCAATTATCCCTCTCTCCAAAGCTGAAAGATAATTTGTTTGTGCCGACGGGGTAGATCTTCTTTGAGCAAGTGGAGTTGGTGCGGTATTACGATTATTATTTGCTTGAGATTGGCTAGATGGAAGGATCGAACACGAGAAGGTGGCTAGTAGGGTAATAGGGGCAATAGCTAAAAATCTGAGTAACTGCATTTTTATTACCTAATTAAGCAAGAAATACATATCTAGATAGATGCTAGTATATTGCCATCTTATCATACTGCCATAAGCGGTGCAATTGCTCTCTAATTTGTCTGAATCTTGATACATGGTTTGGACGATCGGGCCGACTGGGACAAATGAAGTTTTTGGCCCGATCGCACACAATTTAATTAGACCTATAATTTGCCTCACGACTTGCTTACACGAGCCAATATCTCTTCCATATCGGATAGCTGGACAGCACCTGAAAATGTCTCGCCATTCATCACAAAAAATGGTGTGCCAGAAAGCCCCAATCTTTCAGCTAGCTGGATATCTTTCTGAATTGCGGTATCGGCAAGATTTCTGTCGCGAGCGAACTTCTCCAAATCCAGATTCATGTTTTGAGCAATATCCAGATATAACACCTCACCTAATTTGTCTTGCTGTGAAAATAGGGCATCGTGGTACTCCCAGAATTTGCTCTGTTGACCCGCAGCCCAAGCAGCTTTTGCAGCAGACATGGCTTCAGGATGAATTGAGATTAGGGGGAAATGCTTGTAAACCAGTGTGACTTCATCTTGATGTTTTGCTATGAACTGTTTCAGGGTTGTATTAGCTTTGGAACAATAGGGACATTCAAAGTCTGAGAACTCTAGCAGCACAATTTTTGGCTCAGATGCACCAGTGGTGGGAGATTCGCCAATCACTGCTTTAGGATTGGTTTTTATCTGCTCCACAAATGCCTGCCGTGTTTGCTGTATTTGCTTTTGTTGTTGCTCCTGGTATGCTTGTACAGATTCCAGAATTACTTCTGGGTGTTGGCGGAGAATCTGCAAGACTTGCTCTTCCAATTGTGGGCTAATTCGGCTGGCTGCTTGCGCGGGAAGTGACCAACCGAACATTGCCAAACATAACATTAATAGTGCTGCTAATCCCAATGCTTTATTAGCAAGTTTGAGAAAATTGGTCATGGGCTCTCCCAAAAAAGAATCTGACGCATTGATCATCTCATAGTTCAGGAAAAAAAGTTTTGGGGGGAGCGATTCTCTTAGCCCCTTCGGGGCGGCTGCGCCAAGGTCGCCGCTACGCGATCGCGTAGCTGACGAACGGCATATCGCTCAAAACTTTATTTTCTAAACGTAGCTAATAGTTCATCGCGGGATAATTGCAGCAACAACGAGGTAAACTCTTCTGGTGGCAACTCTAACAAAGGATTGACAATCCCCCTGAGTTCGTCATCCAATGTATCAAAGCGAACCATGAGTAGATTTTCTACAACTACGCGCTGCCCTTGCTGCATTCCTTCCTGTATTCCTTGCTGCATTCCTTCCTGTATTCCTTGCTGCA
>CASBRD010000305.1 GCA_949128025.1 Oscillatoriales cyanobacterium PMM_0008
CCTCAGCAAACTTAATTTTCAGATAATCATCCTCCATCTTCGCACCAGCAGGTTGTAAAGCTGCCAAAGCTTGAGGCAAAACCAAATTGCGGCGGTGATTGCCAATCCGGATATTTAATTCATCCCCAGTTTTACTCAATTGGATTTGGTCTTTAGCAATACCGGGCAAATACAGTTCCAAAGTGTACTGATTTTTGTCTTGCACCACCCTAAGCGTGGTTTCCTTGTAATAAACTTGCGACGGGTCTTCATCGGGATACAGCATATCTTTCAACCGCTCCAAAGCCGCCAAACCGCACATTTCTTCTGAAAACAGAGGAACTTCTTTCACGGGAAGAGGCATAAAATTATCGTGAATTTCCTGGCGATATTGCTGTTGGTTTTCCTTCCAACGCTTGAAGAATGGATCGGTAACTTCTTCTGGAATAATCCGATTTGCTACGATCAAATCTGTGGCAACATTGTACAGACTCAAATAGGCATGGGCGCGTAAAGACTCTTTAATCACCATTTTTTCGGGATTAGTTACCAAGCGCACCGAAGTCAGGGCGTTATTAGTTAAGATCTTTTCCAGCGCTTCGATCTGCTCGTAAAATTCGTAGGGAGCGTCCATTACCTCCTTATCAGGCAAAGAAAAACCTGCGATCGGCCTAAAGAATGGTTCCACAAGCGGTCTGAGCGCCACTGATATGCCTTGCAGCGGCTTGTAGAACCGCCGCATATACCACCCACTCACTTCCGGTAAACTTAGTAGCCGCAGCGCCGTACCAGTGGGAGCCGAGTCAATAATCAGCACATCATACTCGCCCTCATCGTAGTGGCGTTTCATGCGTACCAGGCCAAAAATCTCATCCATGCCCGGTAAAATTGCCAATTCTTCAGCCTGGACGCCTTCTAGCCCCCGCGCCTGCAAAACCTGGGTGATGTAGCGCTTGACTGCGCCCCAGTTCTGTTCCAGTTCCACCAGTGCATCTAGTTCTGCGCCCCACAAGTTTGGGCGAATCAGTCGCGGGTCGTGTCCCAGTTCCAAGTCAAAACTATCTGCCAAAGAATGAGCGGGGTCAGTACTGAGAACGAGGGTTTTATAACCGAGTTCAGCACAGCGAAGTCCAGTCGCAGCGGCGACGGAGGTCTTTCCCACTCCGCCTTTGCCGGTCATGAGTATTAAACGCATATTATGTCCTGCCTGAGAATTGTTTACATTTATTTACTTTATCGAGTCTTTAAAGGAAACAGGTGCTGCTTGAGAACATCAAGGCGCGAACAGTTCCAGTAGTCGATGTGGGAAACGATCGATCCTTCACTATTGAGTCGCATCTCAGTCCAGCCAGAGATGGCGATGCGCGGTTTCCACGGCAGCGGTGTATTCCAACTTAACGTCCAGCGAGTTTCGATCGCATCATCCCGGCGGCGAATATCGTGTAAATCCAGTTTGGGGTCAATAAACCAGGTGCGGATTGAGCCAATCATCTGCTTATACCGCTCAATCCCCCGAAATTTGTTGAGTGGGTCTTGAAAGTAGACATCTTCGGCATAGATGCTATAGGTCTGGTCAGCTGGGAATCTTTGGTAGTCTTCTTTGAGAATTTGGATAATGTCCATTTAATTAATGTAATTCCTCATTTCGACAATAATAGGTAGGGAATCTATTCCCTGCTCTACCACTTCTGGAATTGGAGATAGAGTATCAATGATATTTTTGGCAAAATTATAATTTGTGTCATTTCCATAAGTACGAGTCAAATATGCCAATAGTTCTAAGGCATAATCCGTAAAATTCAACACATCAGCAATACAAGCCAATTTGAAAATCCGATCTGGTGTACTTAGATGTGTATGAAAATCTTTTCTAATCAGGTCGCGGAAGTAAAAAGCATCTGCCCACAAGAGAAATCCAGCATGGAATTTGGAAATAATGGGTGAAATCGTCCGACAACCCCGCCCAGTGCTAATCACTATATCGCCCAGGGTAAATCCTTGCTTTCTCAAATATATATCTACATCACTAAATAGAGGCTGATTTACATATAACTCAGTAAAGTTTACTTCGGTCGCAACAGCTAAAACACCGCCTTCTAAAATTCTAGCTGCTCCTTCTAAAACCTGAAGCTCTGCCCCCTGCACATCAAGGTGTATAAAGTCAATTTCATTAATTCCTTCCGATTCACAAAAATCATCTAAAGTCGTTGTATCGACTTCGACGGTAGTAATTAATTTGAACAAATCTGAATATCCGCTGAACCGCTCTACATAAGATTCATTAGGAGGATATAAAGAACTGCATCCGGTAAAATTGGTAACATAAAGAGGAAAAGTACCTTCTGAATTCCAAAGAGCTAGCGGGATATGTTTTTCAGTCCAATTTACTTGTCGAACTTCAATATCGGCATTGGCATCATCGCAAGCATCTGGATCGGCATCAAATCCATAGATAGTCAGATTGGGTGCAAAGATATTCCAGCCAACAGAGCCATAGTCATCTCGGTTTTCCAACTTACGAGAGCCAATAATACAAACTGTCATGTGAATTCGATCTAGATGACCGCTTTCTTTTAAGCTGGAAAGGAACACTGACATACTAAAGCTCTTTACTTTATCGATAGTTAAGTTTGAGTGGATCGATCGCACCTTGGCAGCTGGCGAGGGATGAATCTAGGATAGCGGCATAGGGTACGAGCAACACTGGGAATATTGCGATCGCGACTATAAACTACAGATCCACTTCTGGCCAAAAACGTTCCAGCTGATATCGCCATGCTGCCAGCACCTCTTCACGAGCGCCTGCCCCCTGCGCCATATCGCCCATTAATCCTTCTTCGTAGAAGCGGTCTAAGGTTTGCAGAGTTGCTTCAAGTGATTGTCCTTGCAACTTGGCGGCTTTAATAATTTGACGGACACGACTCTGAACTAGCTGGTTAAAGCAGTCAGATAGACCGCGTTCGTGCAGAGACAACAGTCGTGCGATCGCACCTGAAAAATCACTTGTCACCAAACTCTCTCGGTTGTGTTGAAACACACCCCACAGAACGTCTTGCATTAAAGCGTAGCGCGTTTCCTGAGTGAGATCAAAGTTAGTCTCTAACAGCTGTTCGAGAAAAGGCTGAGCTTCTTGAGCAGGTACGATCGGGATCAGAATTCGCAGCCAGGATAAATCGTCTGAAAGTAGCACTAAAAGCCGATAATTTGGCGTCTCTACCTGCCAGGAGCCTGGTGCGATCGTCTGAACATCTGGGCCAAATAGTTCTTGTAATGTGAGGGCAATCTGTTCTGGTGTCATATTTATTCAGAAAATAAACCCCCGTCTGAAGTCGGGGGAGATATTCGTAACTTTGCAAGCAGGGGTTTTCCCCTGCCTTACAAAACGTACTAAACGGGGAGCCATTCTTGAACAGCTTCTTCCTTAGAGTTGGTATGCCGCGATGGCGTCTCGCGGGTAAACTCCATGTGAATCGATCGCGTTTGCTCTCCATCAGCCGCCACCGCCAGGACTGGAAAGTCAATTACACCATCTTGGAATGAGATCTGGAAGCGGAAAGTACCATCTGGATTCAGCTTAATCGGACGACCGCCGATCGTCACCGTAGCATCCGGCTCAGTTGCACCGTAAACAATTAGCTCAGCATCAGCAACTAACCAAAACTGGCGAGGACGGATAGGAGGTATCGAAGCCGAGAAGCCGACACCCGACATCCCCATCCCAGACTCAGTGGGAAGCGCCCACATTCCTACACCAGAGGGCATGATGTAAGAACTCAAAGCATAAGAACTTGCTGCTTGTTCGTATGAACTCAAAGCGTAGGAACTCAGCGCGTAGGAACTTACCGGCACCGCGTAAGAACTCAAAGCGTAAGAACTTACTGCCTGTTCGTAAGAACTCAAAGCGTAGGAACTAACAGCGTAGGAGCTAAGCGCTTGTTCGTAAGAACTCAAGCCGTAGGAACTGACGCCGTAGGAACTAACAGCCGGTACGTATGAACTAACAGCGTAGGAGCTAAGCGCTTGTTCGTAAGAACTCAAGCCGTAAGAACTCAAGCCGTAGGAACTGACAGCCGGTACGTATGAACTAACAGCGTAGGAGCTAAGCGCTTGTTCGTAAGAAGAACTCAAGCCGTAAGAACTCAAGCCG
>CASBRD010000306.1 GCA_949128025.1 Oscillatoriales cyanobacterium PMM_0008
AAGGGGGGATCTGTGTCTGATAATCGAGAAAGGTGTAATTAACTAGAGGCACAGAAATCCCAATGGCTCAAGAAGATGGAAATATTGCAACTTTGGCAGTAGATATTGGCGGTAGTGGCGTCAAAGTCATGGTTTTGAACGAAGATGGCACTCCCCGAACTGAACGCAGTAGAGTAGAGACACCGCAACCCCCTAAACCGGAACCGATAATTGCAGCTCTAGCAACACTCGCTGCGGGACAAGGCAAATTCGATCGCGTATCGGTAGGTTTCCCCGGTGTCGTGCAAAACGGCATCATTAAAACTGCCGTCAATCTAGACCCAGAGTGGATTAATTTTGATTTAGCAACATCCCTCTGGCAGAAATTAGACAAACCTGTCCGTGTAGCTAACGATGCAGACATCCAGGGGTTTGGTGCCATTTCTGGACATGGAGTTGAACTGGTAGTTACACTGGGTACGGGGTTTGGCTCAGCGTTGTTTGTAAACGGCCAATTAGTCCCCAATCTAGAACTCGGTCACCATGAGTTTCGCAAAGGACAAACCTATGAAGAACAACTGGGGCGTGCAGCATTAGACGACCTCGGCAAGAAAAAATGGAACGAACGTCTGGGGAAAGCGATCGCGTCCCTCGAACATTTATTCAACTACGATCGCCTTTACATCGGCGGCGGTAACACAGACAGAATCGCCATAAATTTGCCCCCAAATGTCGAAATCGTGCCGAATGTGACGGGTTTATTAGGTGGCATTGCTTTATGGCGCAATTAGCAGGCTAAACCTCACTTTAAAATAGGCAGGGCAGCAGGTGAGAAAAACTTTTATTTTTGTTGTGCGCGATCGCGTAGTTGGTCTGTTGCCAAGAACAGACTTAATGTTTTTCAACAAAATGCGCCCAAAAACCACATTTGTAACATATATAATTCTAGCAATTCTGACCTTTATTCCGATCGGCTGTGGCGTTACAGGTAGCAATCCGGCTCCTAATTCTCAATTGGTGATGTCAAGCACCTTTAAAGTCGCGATGACCCTACCAGATGCGATCGACGATGGAAGCTGGAGTCAGTCAGGTTACCAAGGCTTGAAGTCGATCGAAAAGCAACTAGGAGCCAAAATAGCTTACACCGAAAAAACCGACGATCTATCCGATGTTGAGGTAACAAATGTATTCAGGCAGTATGCCAAGGAAGGTTTCGATTTAATTATCGGTCACGGAGGCCGATTTGTTTTTGCTGCTGAAATTGCTGCGAAAGAATTTCCGCGCACTAAATTTGCAGTTGTGGGAACTTTTCCAGGTAACAATAGAAACTTAGCTGCCCTATCTTTTCGGAGCGGAGAATTAGGTTATTTGACAGGGGTAGTTGCAGCCCTTAAGACCAAAACAAATAAGGTGTCATTTATTGGAGGTGTGGATTATCCACATATAAAAGAGGGGGCTATTTTGTTTGAAAGAGGAGCGAAAGCGACCAAGCCTGATATAACTGTAATAATTGAATGGGTGGGAAATTGGACAGATAAAGAAAAGTGCCAAAAAATTGCAGAAAAACACATTAAATCGGGAGTTGATGTTATTTTAAATAATGCCGATCCAGGTTCTCTACCTTTACATCAGTTGGCGAAAAAACATGGTATTCACACAATTGGATGGATTCAAGACCTATATCAACTAGCTCCTGGTACTGTCTTAACCAGTGCCATCCAGGATTCACCAGCGTTATTGCTACAGGCAGCAACTCTAGTTCGAGAAGGTCGATGGGAGGGCAAGCAATACAAATTTGGACTCCGAGAAAAAGTACAGAAATTAGCTCCTTTTCGGGGGTCACTGACTCCCGAACAAGAAGCAGTGGTGAACAAAGTAAAGGAGGATATTTTAATTGGCAAAATAGATGTTTCACCATAAATTAACCTTGTTTTTATGAAGCAAGTCAGTAGCTCGAATGCTTTCTTGAGGAGGCTCAATTGAATCGGGATAATAGAAAGGCTAGTGCAGATAAATTCAAACCAAGTATCAATTTAACTTGGCGCTGGACTTTTTCGATTGCCAACCAACTGCGTTTTGGGCTGGTCTTCTTGGTGGTATCCAGTTTGCTGACTACGGGAGGAATATTAATTTACTCCAGCTTCCAAACCCAATTAAAACAGACAAGTCTGCTACAAAAAGCGCGATCGCAAGTTGCCGCTCAAAAGATCGATGCCTACATGGATGACCTGATTAGAAAATTGGGTTACCTAGCTAGAGTGCGCGGTTTGACAGATCTCCCCCTAGAAACCAAGCAAACCCTACTAGATGGTTTAACCCGCCACAACGACGCTTATGAAATGGTGGCAATTGTTAATAGTCAGGGCGAACCCGTTGCAGTCGTTTCGCCTTACGATCGGGTCGGGCTGGGTAATCTAATCAATTCTCCACTATTTGTGCGGGCATTCAAGCAGCAAGAAGATTATGTCAATCCCGTTACAATTGACCCTGAAATTCACCAGTTAGTTACCACAATTGCCGTCCCCATTCGCAACCAAAAAGATGAAGTTGATGGCATTTTACTCGCGAGAGTTAATCTAAGATTTCTCGATTTCGTTGTTTCCCAGACTCAAGTAGGAAAAACGGGCTATACCTACGTAATTGACGATCGCAAGGTTGTCATTGCCAAAAAAAGAAGTGACTCTGAGAGCTTAAAACTAGAAGATATTTCACAGCTTCCCTTCATTGATAGCCTAACCGCTCAGGAAAAATCCCTGAGAGTTTATCAAGGTCTTAAGGGAGTCGAAGTGCTGGGTGCGATCGCACCTATCCGCAGCGTCAATTGGAGCGTCGTGGTAGAATTGCCCACAGCCGAAGCATACACTCCTGTCCGCAACATGATTCTAGCAATGGTAGGAGCGCTCTCACTGGCAACATTCACCGCCGTAGTACTGGGATTCTTCTTCTCTCGGCGGATTGTTTCACCGTTACAGACTCTTACCGCTGCTGCGGCCCAAATTAGCGATGGAGATCTCGACGTTAGAGTAGACATTCGATCGCGCAACGAACTGGGGATTTTAGCTGGCTCATTCAACCAAATGGCACAGCAGTTACAGGAGTCATTTAAAGCCCTAGCAAAGACAAACGAAGAACTAGAACTTCGAGTCCAGCAACGGACAGCCGCTCTTAGCGAAGCCCTGCAAGCCGCTGATGTCGCCAACAAGGCAAAAAGCGAATTTCTTGCTAACATGAGCCACGAACTAAGAACCCCCCTCAACGGCATTTTAGGTTACGCCCAAATCCTCGAACGTTCCAAAACCATGACTGCCAAAGAACTGCACGGCATCGATATTATTTATCAGTGCGGCTCTCACTTACTCACCTTAATAAACGACATTTTAGATCTATCTAAAATCGAAGCTAACAAAATGGAACTCGCTCCAGAAGATTTCCATTTTCCTTCCTTCTTAGAGGCAGTTGTTGAAGTTTGCCGCATCCGTGCCGAACAAAAAGGCATTTCTTTTGTTTACCAACCAACCTCCGAATTGCCCATTGGTATTCACGCCGATCAAAAACGGTTGCGACAAGTGCTGATTAACTTATTGGGAAATGCCATAAAATTTACCAACAGTGGGGGAGTAACCTTCAATGTTGGGGTAATCGGGAATCGGTCAGAATTTCATCAATTACCAATTATCAAAATTCGTTTCCAGTTTGAAGACACTGGCGTAGGCATGAGTCCCGACCAATTAGAAAAGATATTTTTGCCCTTCGAGCAGGTAGGGAACAGCAAGCGTCAAGCAGAAGGAACCGGACTGGGATTGGCAATTAGCAAGCAAATTATCCAAATGATGGGTAGTACCATCCAAGTTAAAAGCCTACTCGGTATTGGCAGTATTTTTTGGATAGATTTGGATTTCCCAGAAGCAAAAGAATGGGCAGATTCAGCCACCATTGTTGAGTCAGGAAAAATTATTGGCGTAGCAAGCAGAAAGCCGAAAATCCTAGTGATAGATGATAAATGGGAAAATCGCTCCGTTATTGTCAATCTCATCGAAAAAATCGGTTTTGAAATGGTAGAAGCAACTAACGGTCAAGAAGGTTTAGATAAAGCAGCAGAGTTTAAACCCGACCTAATTATCACCGACTTGGTGATGCCAGTGCTGGACGGCTTCGAGATGACGCGGCGCATCCGCCAATCACCAGAATTAAAAGATGTGATTATTATCGTTTCGTCGGCTAGCGTGTTTAAAACCGACCAGCACAAGAGTTTAGAAGCTGGTGCTAATGATTTCATCCCCAAGCCAGTGCAGATACATGAACTACTCCAGAAGTTACAAAAGTATTTGGAACTGGAGTGGATTTACGAGGAAACGCGGACGCCAAAACCAGCAGAAGAAAGCCAAGATAGAAAAGTTACGCTTCCTAAGTCTCAAATTCCAAATGGTAAATGGGTTACTCCACCTCCAGAGGAAATTGAGCTTTTGTTCGATCTAGCTATGAGAGGAAATCTCAAGGGTATTGTTAAGCAAACTGTCAAGTTGGAGCAGATAGACGAAAAAGTCGTCCCGTTTGCGACACATTTGCGTCAGCTTGCCAACAATTTTCAGGAAAAAGAGATTCTGGAGTTCATTAGTCAATATAGGTATGAGCAAAATGAGCATTGAATCTACCCCAAAAGCTGTCCTGTTAATTGTCGATGACACCCCAGCTAATTTAGGGGTACTCTCCGATTTTCTGGATGAGGCTGGATTTGAAGTCTTAGTAGCAAGAGATGGCGAAAGTGCTATCCAAAAGGTGCAATATGCCAAACCCGATATTATCTTATTAGATGTGATGATGCCTGGAATTGACGGATTTGAAACCTGCCATCGGCTAAAGGCAGACCCGTCAACTGAAGATATACCTATAATTTTTATGACTGCCCTTTCCGACACAGTGGATAAAGTCAAAGGTTTGAATTTGGGGGCAGTAGATTATATCACCAAGCCGTTTCAGCAAGAGGAGGTTTTAGCCCGCGTCAAAGTTCAGTTAAAACTGCACAATTTAGCTAAAATACTCGAACAGCAAAATCTGCTTCTGAAACGCGAAGTTGAAGACCGCGTTGCAGTTGAAATTGCGTTGCAGAATCTGACACAGGAATTAGAAAAACGGGTAGAGGAACGGACGGCTGAACTTAGACAAGCCCTGGAAAATTTGCAACAGACTCAATTTCATCTGGTGCAAAAAGAAAAAATGTCTGCTCTCGGTCAATTGGTTGCCGGTGTAGCCCACGAAATTAATAATCCTGTCAGCTTCATTTCTGGCAATCTTAGCCACGCTGAAGGGTACATTCAAGACTTGATAGGCTACTTGAAACTTTATCAGCAAAAATTTCCCAATCCTGGAGCGGAAATTGAGGAGCGTGCAGAAGAGATAGAGTTAGATTATTTGATGGAAGATCTGCTTAAGCTAATTTCATCAATGAAAACGGGAACTGAGCGCATCAACCAGATTAGTGTCTCTTTAAGAACGTTTTCGAGATCCGATACTTCATCTAAAGTATCAGTCAATATCCACGAAGGTATCGATAGCAATCTTTTAATTTTGAAGCACAGACTGAAAGCTCACGATAAATGCCCCGCTATTCAAATTATTAAACAATATGGAGAATTGCCTCTAGTTGAGTGCTACGCTGGACAGCTTAATCAGGTATTTATGAATATCATTGCCAACGGCATTGATGCTTTTGAAGAGGAGAATCAAGGTAATTCTTATGAGCAGAACAAAACTCGATCTAATACTATTACTATTCGCACGGAAGTTTCTGAGAGCAAAGATAGAGTTAGGATTGCGATCGAGGACAATGGGATAGGGATGTCGGCGGAAGTAAAAGAGCGTATATTTGAACCGTTGTTTACAACTAAAGCAGTGGGAAAAGGGACTGGTTTGGGGTTGTCTATCAGTCATCAGATTGTGGTGGAAAAACACGGCGGCGAGATAACTTGTGTTTCTACACCTGGAAAAGGAACGGAATTTGTAATTACATTGCCAATAAAAAAATAAAAAAAGTTATTTTTGATACTATCTGAAGTGGCATATTTTGATAAATATTATTGAAGTTTAAAGGTTGGTGAATATGGAATGTTTTGTGGAAGCCCAGCCTTATCTCTACCCGTTCAATGGGGATTTGCGTCCAGAAAATACTGTTCTGCTGATAATCGATATGCAGACCGATTTCTGCGGGGTTGGCGGTTATGTTGACAAAATGGGGTATGATTTATCCCTGACTCGCGCCCCGATCGGGCCAATTAAGCTGGTTTTGGAGGTAGTTCGCACCCAAGGTTTTCATGTGATTCATACTCGCGAGGGACATCGATCGGACCTGTCCGATTTGCCGGAAAATAAGCAGTGGCGCAGCCGTCAGATCGGTGCTGGAATTGGCGATCCTGGCCCTTGCGGAAGAATTTTAGTACGCGGGGAACCTGGATGGGAAATTATTCCAGAACTTGCGCCTAACAAGGGAGAAACGATAATTGATAAACCGGGTAAAGGTTCATTTTATGCAACCGATCTGGATTTGATACTCAAATGTAAAGGCATTAAAAATATTGTCTTGGGCGGAATTACGACTGATGTCTGCGTGCATACAACTATGAGGGAAGCCAACGATCGCGGTTACGAATGCTTGCTGCTATCTGATTGTACGGCTGCAACTGACTATGGCAACTATCTGGCGGCACTGAAAATGATTAAGATGCAAGGTGGTGTATTTGGGGCGGTAGCTCATTCTGAGGCGTTTATCAGAGCGATCGAAAAATAGGACAAGGGGGACAAGGAAGAGAATCGATGTAAACTACCGACACTGTACCGTTAGGTCAGTGTGGGCTTTTAAGCTGTCGCGCATCTAAATTGTACTTCGGGACGGGCAGGATGCCCATCCCACAAGAATCTTATCAAAGTTGACTGTAAAATTAGATGCACACCAGCTTAGTAGCCCACACCTGGTCTGTTACTTATATAAAATTGTGATAACGATCGCACATATTTCTACAACTCGTCACTGCGGGAAAGTGAGTTAGGGCAGATAGTGGCTTTAATCGTCATCTACAACGATATGGAACTGTAACTCGCCTGGATTCAGCCTAACTCTTACAGATCGTACCAGTCAAATTGCGATCGCGACTAATCTCGAAGCCGGGGAAACCGTCTAGTTTATATACGCCTCGGCAAGGTTATCCGACAATCACCCTGTTGGGTGAATCAACTGAATGAAGCGCGATCGGCGATTACAACCGTAATTTTAAGTTAGAACGCTGAATCCAGGGGAGATGGGACTGTCTCATCAACAGTCGCCAACTACCTTTTGTATTCATCAGGGGATTTGCAACATGACCGTACAATTTACAGACTTAGAAGCCTTAGCCCAACTAGGTTTTGAAACACCGATCGAGGTGCTGGCTAAACAGGCATTGGAATATCACGATGCCCCCCCAGAAGAAATTTTGGAGCTGCTTGAAGAAGTAGCACAAACCTATGTAGTTTTAGCGCCGACACTTTCGCCAAAGCTGCGGTATAGTGCCAGAAAAGAAATCGAGTTTTTGGCATTTCTATATCAAGATAGCCTCATAAAATCAACTTCCCCCCATCAGGTACAGGACTCCCAGGAAAGCGTTCGATCTCTATCGCACAGTGTATGTGCAATAGTTAATGAGTTGTTAAATTCAAAAAAGTGTCAAGCCCTGCAAATTTTTGAAATTGCGAGAGCGACGTGATTCCTGATGCCTGACTATCTACAAGCTATACGAGATTGTTGCCGGGACGAAGCTGCCTTTGAACGGCTCAAACAGATCCTGGCGTCGGCGGTGAGAGACGAAGCATTTGAATTACTTTTGGGATATTTAGATTCAAACTTCAGCACAAATACTTCACCTTTACCAGACATTATATGCCAGTTTCCCAAACAGAACTGTCTGGAGTCTGATTCGCTAAAGGCAATAACTCGTATTAGCGGGTATGAGGAAAACGTCATTGGTTCTAACTCAATCAATATTGCGGAACGCAAGCGGGTTCATATGAACAAGTCCCCAAATTATAACTCCCAAAACTCGGCAGAAGATGACCTGCTTCCAGAATATAACTTTGATTATCGTCAAGCTCGTCCTAACCGTTTTGCTGCCGAAAGAGTCAATCTTACGTAACAGTTACTTTAGATGCTGATGTGGCCGAAGTTTTTGCAACATCAGAAGCAGTCAATCATGCACTTCGTGCTATTTTATCTGCGATTCCCAAAACGGTTAGATAAATAATAAAATTCCCCATCAATTATGATATGCAGTTACAGGTTAATCTGACGGAGTATAAGACCAGATAGCATTAGGCCCAACTTTGAGAACCATATCTTCGGGAGTAAACATTTCCCAATATGGTAAACCCGAATCGTCATCAGCCTCTGGGGTAAGGATCAATTGATATCCATTATGGAAGCCTTACGAATTGATGGGAGAGTAGAATATGTGGCAAGATGAGATTTTAGAAGAACTGCACCGAATTCGTGAAGAACACGCTAAGTAAAAACGCCTGACGACTAAAGTCGCGGCTTGCGCGTACAAAGGCTGCCTTCGCAGCCTAAAGCTAAGGTAGACCTAGCACTTCTGCAATTTGTTCGTCGCTTAAGCCAAATTGCCGTAATTTATCAATTTTTTCCTGGTTAATTTGATTATTATTGTTATGCAGAAAGTCAGGAGTTGCTGGCTGACTTTTATCTGGGGTAGGATTGGGCCGATCGGAATTCTTAATGATGCAGCCAAAACCAATTATGTTGTTATTATCGTTTCCCTCAGCAAAAATAATATTCTGATTTGATTGACGTTCTAGGATAGATTTAAGATGTTTTTTATTAACCGTTTCACCAAAAACATCAGATAACATTCGCCAAAGCTCGTAACCTACTTCCTTAGTATGACCCGTCGTACAATTATAACTTTTCGCAATATCAGAATACTTTTGTCGCTTCAGCGTTCCCTCAATAATTCCCCGCTGTAAGTCATTTAGACGTTTGCCTGTTTTGGCGTACATAACTTCATCGACAAATTTCAATACCTCGTGACTGTCCATCAGTAGAGATGTGAGAGAACTGGGATTATTATAGCCGACTTAATCCGTCTTTTTCCACCTTTTTCCGCCTTATATCACAATTTTATAAAAATCCGTCTTTTTCCGTCTTGACAGTTTTTGAGCAGCCAATTTAGCATAGTTAAAAATCTGGTCTTGTTTTTATTCGTCAAAGGATAGAAAGTATGAAAACAAAAATTGATGAGTCAACGCTAAACAATTTGCCAGAGAGTTTGCCAATTGCACAAAAAGCGATTGAGACTGAAGAAGTGCAAGAAATTATAAGTACGTTCGTGCTGCAAACAGCCTGTAACTTACCCGAAGGTGCTGAGGTTGAACTATTAATTCAATCAGATCTGATTGTGTCACCGCCAATCTCCGCTCCTGACACTAAACGGCATTTTCTGCAAGAACTGATTGAGCGGATGCAGCAAAATACGATTCCACTGAATGCTCCTCATTTCACACGGGAGATGCTGCATGAACGCCTTTGACACTAATATCTTAATCTACGTCAACGATGCAGAGGGCGAGGAGAGAAGAATGAAACAAGTATCGATCGACGAAATAAAAAACGACCTGTCAGGCTATCTGCAAATAGCTGAAAAAGAAAGTGTTGTGATTACTCGCGATGGACAACCTGTGGGAATTTTAATTGGTTTGGAGGATACTGAAGACTGGTGGGAAGAATTGTTGTTACGCGATCGGCATTTTGAAGCAGAAGTTGCACAAGCACGTCAGAGTTTGAGAGAAGGCAAAGGTATCAGGATCGAGGAAATGAGAGCAAAGTATGGGGTATAAGTTAAACTTAAAACTAGGTGAGTGTTAGTGGTAAGTAGGGTAGTGTACTAAAAGCACCCATCTCCCTGTTGAGTTCAGTAAAAGTAAATCTGACTTTATCAACCATGAATCGCAGCTTTTTCCTCTGCCAATGCCTTCGCTAAAACAGCAGCAGCTTCAAAGGAGTCATGCAAGTTAGGAATAGATACTCTATCTTGATTGCCCAATGGGATTAGACTTGCATCTTTGAGAAGTTCAGATGTCAAAAAATGAAGGAGTAGTAGCCGATCGGTGTGAGATAGTTCCTTCAGAAGAGGTAGAAGTTCAGTAAGAGGCATAAAATCTCCTAAGCTAGCTGAAAAAATCGTTAAATTGTCTGTTGTCATCGGTGGTTAAATTTTTACCGCAGATGAAGACAGATGAACGCAGATTAACGCAGATAAGAATAATCACACGAATTTTTTAGGTAACCGATGCGTAAGGACATAATATCAGTGGTATGCAGGACTATTAAAAAAGATCCATTTGACCTACTTTCAGCCAACCAAAAACCTGATCGACAGTCAAATCTAATGTTAAAAACTCTGGTATTGGCAGGCGATCTTGTCCCGTTAATTCAACAGGTTCTTGTCCAGGAATAAATGCTAAAATCAACCGCTCCTCTGGATCGATTAACCATCCAAGCTGAGTCCCATATTTCAAGCAGTGCAAGATATTACTAATAACCTTAGTTGTTTTCAGGTCGGGCGAGAGAATTTCTACTGTCCAGTCGGGATGAATTTCAAAGGCATTGGGAACTTCGCCATCGGCTTCAAAAGTGATTCTCTCCCAAGCAAACACTGTAGCATCAGGCACAATAGAACGCCCACCAAAAGTACAACGCAATTCGGGAAAAGCAAGGGCAATCTTTTGGGTTTCCGCAACCAGATTGACAGTGTTGCAAAACTTGAGTTGCAAGCGAGAGTGTTTGCCTTGGGGCATAGACTTTTGGTGAATGCGTCCGTTAATAAATTCACTGGCAGGTTGAGTTTCCGGCAGTTTTAGGAAGGCTTCCAGAGTGAGGGAGGTCGGAAGTGCTATTGTCATCGCTTCTGCCCTAATTTATCGTTCCTATCCCCAAAATAGCTTGGATTTCCGATTTTTGCTGCCTGTTGTTAAGAATTGACAAGAGCCGGAACTTTTGGATTGAGCAAATCTGCGATCGCACCCAAAAGTTCATCTTCTCGATACGGCTTAGTGAAATATCCCACAGCCCCCATTTCTAGGGAAATGAGGCGATGTTTTTCACCCCGGCGAGAAGTCAGCATTACCACAGGCACTTTAGCTAAATCTGGCTCTTGACGACGATGATTTAGAAATTCAAAACCATTCATCGAAGGCATTTCAATATCGCAAATTACTAATTCGATCGCGCGATTTTGGCGCATTTGCTGTAATGCCTCAGCACCATTTTGCGCTTGTAGCACTTGGTAGCCCGCTCTTTGCAGCAGCAATGCCAGAGTTTGCCGCACGCTAATGGAATCATCCACCACCAAAATTTTAGGTGAAGAGGATGGCAAGTGAAGAGGGGGAGAGGGGGCCATAGGTAGAGCAGGAGTATTTTCCCTTTCCCTCTTAGGAGTCCCCTGCTGTACAAGTTTGTCAAATAAGCGATCGACTAAAGCACTACCATCAATAACGAGAGTGAGGCGACCATCGGCTAAAGTGCTGCCACCATAAACATAGCTCGGAGGTGCGATCGCTTTACCCAAAGGTCTGATCACCAGTTCTTGTTCCCCCAAGATTTGGTCAACTTCCAACCCCAAAAGTTCCTGATTCTGGCGTAGCAGCAGCAACGGACTATAACCGGAATCTTGTCCATAAGAAGTATAACCAAGCAAATCTGCCATATTATATACAGGCACCATAGATTGAGAGTTGCCCGTACTCCAGCGCAAGACTTTTTGACCTTCCAGTTGCTGAATTTGGGCAGATTTAGGGATAATTATCTGTTCGACAGCATCCGATAGCAGCGCATAAACAGCACCACCCGCCTCACAAACCATCAACTTCGCCATCGTTAAAGTGAGCGGGAACTGTAGAGAAAATGTAGTTCCTCGCTGCGGTTCGGAGTAAACCGTAACTGAGCCAGAAACTGCTTGCATTTGGGAACGAACAACATTCAAACCGATACCGCGACCGGAAAGTTCGCTAACTTGGGAGACGGTGGAAAATCCCGGCTCAAATAATAAATCCAATACCGCATTCTCAGATAAACTGTTAGCTTGTTCGGCAGACATCCAATTCAGTTCAACAGCACGCTGACGAATGCGAGCTAAATCTAGTCCCTGACCATCATCGCTAACTTCAATTATTGTTTGATTTCCCCGATGATAGGCGCGAATTTCAACGTTACCTGTTTCTGGTTTTCCGCACCTAGAGCGAATTTCAGGAAGCTCTATGCCGTGATCGAAAGCATTACGCACTAAATGCAGGAGGGGATCGTACAGCTTGTCTGCCAGCGCCCTATCCACCAGCACATCTGTACCTTGCAGTGTAAGTTCTACTGATTTGCGATGAGCTGTCGCCAGTTGTTGCAAGAGTCGGGGGAAGCGGCTAAAAATTTCCCCAACAGGCAACATTTGTGCCTCTCTCATGTCATCTTGCACATTATTCAACAGGCGTCGTTGTTTTTCAATAATTTGACTGGATTGCCTTGCTAATATGTCAGTAGAATCTGTGGCTTCTTCCAGTTGGACAATTTCTTCTATGGCTGACTGCAACAGTACGTGAAGTTCGCTGTAGGTATCCAATTCCAAGGAATCAAAACTAGAGCTAAATTCCGATTTCCAATTTGAGATTGCCGATGGAATTTTTCCTTTGCCAATTTGCAATTTAAAATTTGAAATCTGCCATTTTGCACTTTGACGTTCCTGAGAACTAAATATCTGATCGGACCAGTCGCGCAGTTCGCTCATTGTTTGCTGGTGGCGTCGCAAACGCAAGCGCGATCGGGCCACAGATTCTTGAATTTGTTCGGCAATGTTACCCAGCCGATTTTGGTTAATCAACAATTCACCCGCCCAGTGACTCAGGCGTTTTAGCAGTTCTAACTCAACTCGTACAGATGGGGCTACCGATTTTGGATTTTGGCTCGTTCCCTGGCTTCTACCTGGAATTGCGGATTTTTGATTGATGAATTGGGAATTGAGAATTGGGAATTGCGAATTTTCTCGATTTTCCCTGCTTTCGGGATCGTTCGCTACCTCGGTTAGCGTTGCATCTGTTGTCTGCTGTTCTAGTTGGTTAATTTCAGAACTCGCCTCACCAACATCGACTCCGAAGCTGCCAAAAACATCGTCCAGCGTTGGATCTAAAGATATCTCTGGAAAATCAATAGAGTTTTCTATGTCAACAAGAGTTTCTGAATCATCTTGAAAGCTAGAGAATAGCAGATCTGAGTCATATAAAAGAGATTCTTCATTTTCCTTTTCTCCCCCACTCAA
>CASBRD010000307.1 GCA_949128025.1 Oscillatoriales cyanobacterium PMM_0008
ACCCCAGCATTAACGGCTGCACTCACATCGGGGTTGCCAAGTAGATAATTTTGTTCGTTATAAAATGGTGATACTCGAGTTCGACCTTCCTGCAAACCAGACACGCTAAAGTGCTGAAAGCCAGAGCTAAAAACTCCAGCGGCAACAGCTGCTGCTACATCAGGGTTTGTCGCCAGATAAAACTGCTCGTTAAATAAATCAGATGGAACTACTGAAGCCATGCTTTACTCCAAAATTGACGAGAATCTCGATAAAAAGTGGAAATACTGATGACAAACGCTAAATTCCAGCTTTTTGCTCAGTGTATCTTTTAAGGAGACTTAGGTAATGTAGCCGCAGAGACTCACTCGCTGCCAACAGAAAAAATCAGATTTTTAGGTTGAGAAAAGGAAAAAAATAAATTACTACCTGTTACTATACCACAAAAAGTGATATGGTGATAAAGAATTTATGAATAAGAGCAGAAAATAACAAGCATGAAGATAAAAAACACAATCCGAGTAGGATTAATTGCCTTGGTATTATCTGCGATCGGTGGATTGAGCGGCTCGCTGTTCTTAAGGGCTTCCGACCATGACGACGGCGAAGTGGATACCAAAGGTCGCAATATGAACTTGACTGACTTGTACGTATTTCGAGAAAGAGACCAGAACCCTAATGCTGCTGAGGGTGACCTGGTTTTCATTATGAACACGAATCCGCGATCGGTCGCCCGTCAGCAGTATTACTTCAGCACTACGGCTCGGTACGAATTCAAAGTAACGCGCATTGCCAACAACGATGCTGCTGCCACAGGCCAAAGCAACGTAGTCCTGCGATTCGAGTTTAGCCCGCCGAATCCCAGAGGCCAGCAGAACATCACCGTGACTGCCATCCGGGACGGTGCTACCGCAACCGCACAGAATCTGCGTACTACCGCGATCGGTGCTGCCCCCATTGTTAACCGAGTATCCTTGGGCGGCACTGCGGTGAGCGTCTTTGCTGGCCTGCGGGAAGACCCGTTCTTCTTCGATGTGGAACAATTCTTCCGCGTTCGCGCCGGACTGGCTGGCCTTGGCCCCAGCGTAGGCTTCCGCAGCCCCGGCCTCGATTTTACTAGCGGTTACAACGTCAATTCCATTATTGTGCGGGTGCCGCGTCAGTTCTTGCAAGCAGGAACCCCCGTCACAACTTTCGATGTTTGGCAAACCATCTCCGCACGCAGACCGGACGGCACATACGCACAGGTGGAACGGTTAGCTCGGCCAGCGGTCAACGAAGGCTTAGTCCTTACTAACGACTTCCTGAACGCGCTCAACGGCGTCGGGCCAGATTTCGAGGCTGCTGCCCTAGCAGGTCAGCAACCAGCAGCTCGCATCGCCGCACCTATTGTCGGCGAAGCCAAACGGACACTCCTGGCACTTGGGAATAGCGATGCTCGCGCCAACTCCTTGCTGGGAGCCTTTCTACCTGATGTAATGCGGATCGATACAACTCAACCCAGCGGCTATGGCAACGCCCTTAACGGCAGGGGTAGCCCGATTCGCGGTCGCCTGATCCGAGATGATGTCATAGATATCACTTTAAGCGTCCTCAGTAACGGAGCGGTTACTACCGATAACGTATCTTACGACGGGCCTAATTTAGGTGGTAGAGGTCACAAGCCAGTGCTGGGTGCGTTCCCTTATGTGCCTGAGCCGAATTAAACAAAATTTCAAATGTCAGATTGCAGATTGAAAATTTAATTTGGAATCTGCCATATCAATTAGTTAACTCAAGTTGCTAGTTACTTGCTTTCTGGGTATGTTGTTGCGCTAAAGCGCAACAACGTACCTAATATTAATTAGCAACTTACGTTATATATGCGAAAGGAGAAGATCTTGGTGGTTGTCGTTCAATCTAAAATCCAAAATCTAAAATCCAAAATCGGCATCGCGCTTATTCTATTAGCAGCTATTCCAGTCAGCCTGTACTTCTTTTCGGGAAGTTTTGGAGAACAGAAACTTGATGCTACCTACCGCTACCGTTTTCAACGGCCATCGCGAGGGAATATTACTACTGACCTCCAGAGGGAAATCGCTTTCTATCAGGAACGCATCGAAGTAGCTCCTAATGATGGTTTAAATCGCGCTTTTCTAGCAAAAGTTTATCTAAGAATGGCTCGCGCTACTGGAGAAGCTAGTTGGTATTTACTGGCAGAACAAACAGCTCAACAATCGTTAGCTAAATTGTCTTTTCACAATGATGGTGCGATTATGGTGCTGGCGCGAGTTGCAGTTGCTAGACATGATTTTGCTTCGGCTATTCGCCTGGTTAAACAGGTGCAGCAGAATGAAGAAACTCTGTCGGTTTTGGTAACGGCAAATCTGGCAACGGGCAAAATATCTGAGGCTTTGTCGGCTGCTAATGCTTTGGTGGATAAAACTCCAAGTTTAAACTCTTTAACATTACGAGCATTAGTGTTGGTAGCTTCGGGAAAAGATGCAGAAGCTATTCGCGATTTCCAACAAGCTTTGGCTGCTGAGGAACCAGAAGAAACTGGCAGTTCGGTTTGGACTCGGACTTTGCTAGGTCGATATTATTTTAAGCGGGGACAACTTAAGCTAGCACGCCAACTTTATGAAGAAGCTTTGCGCGTTCTGCCGCAATATCCGCCAGCGCTATTGAATCTGGCAGAATTGGAGGTTCGGCAGGGAGATTATCGGGCGGCTGAGGGTCATTATTCGCAGTTCTTCCTTACCTCGCAGCGCTCTCCGACTGTGTACGATCATGTTGTGATGAGGGGTATGGCTCGTGTGAAAGATTTGTCAGGCGACCCTGACGGGGCGGCATTGTGGCGGGACAAAGCTGAAGCGCGATTGCGCCAAGATTTGACGGGGTTTGGACATAGGCGCGAATTGGCGCGTCTGCTGCTGGAAAGGGGTAGTTCTGGCGATGTGGAGGAAGCTTTGTCGTTGATGCAGATGGAGATACGCGATCGCCGTGATGCGGAAACGCTGGATAGTCTAGCTTGGGCGCTTTCACGGCAGGGTGATTGGCAAAAAGCTCGGCAGATGGTGCAGTCAGCGCTACGATCGGGCCTACGCGATGCTGGACTCTTTCATCGGGCCGGTACGATCGAACAGGCGCTAGGTAACCAATCTGGGGCAAATGCTTTCTTTCGGCTTGCCCAAGAAACTGACCCCACTTTCGACGAAAACGCTCAACGGGCTTTGGGACTGGGAGTAGGGCTTTTAGGGTTGAACTGAAGAATAGTTTTGAGTTTTGGAGATTGTTATGAATGTCGATGATTCAGTTCTCAGATTTCTGTTTAACTTAAAACTCAAACTTGAACGCTCAAAGCTACTCGTTAACTTCTTTAAATCAAAATTTAAAATTCAAAAGCCAAAACTATTCGTTATCATTTTCTCGTTTCTGTTGCCGATCGCACTCATTGCTTTTGCAAGTCCCAGCTTAGCTCATTGGGCTGACTTAGCAGTTGCTGAAATTGTGGTAGGTAAGACAGAAACCCAAATTACCCTCACTTTTCCCACGGGTTTGGCGGGTTTAGCGGATGATAATCGAGATAACCAGCTATCGCCGGATGAAGTCCGCAGACATCAAGAAGATCTGAGGAGCTTTTTTAGCGATCGCATCCGTCTTACCGATGCTGAAGATCGCAACGGTATCCTAACTGTGAAAGAGTCTCTGACTCCACCACCAAACTTGAACATCACTGCCGGAACTCACAGTACTTTAGTGTTGGTTTACACCTGGCCTAAGCTTGTTCGAGGTCTGAAGATTAACTACAATTTGTTTTTGCCAGGAGTGCCAACAGCTCGCTGTTTGGCGACTGTTATGCAACCTGGAAAGTCGCAAAACGTCATATTCTCTCCAGAAAACCGTGAATTTTCGTTAATACAGGGTTCGATATGGCAGTCAGCAATGGGTGTTGCGATCGCGATCGGCGGTGCTTTTGTGTGGGGCGCAATGCACGCCATGTCACCCGGACACGGAAAAACGATCGTCGGTGCTTACTTGGCGGGGTCGCGTGCTACCGCCCAACACGCCTTGTTTTTGGGGCTGACAACGACGATCGCACATACTACTGGCGTGTTTGCTTTGGGACTGGTGGCTCTCTTCGCTTCTCACTACATTCTGCCAGAGCAGATTTATCCCTGGCTGAGTTTCCTATCAGGTTTAATGGTTGTCGCAATTGGTCTGAACTTGTTCCTTAGTCGGATGGCGAGTGTCCGGCTATTAGGGAAATCTCATGAAGGACACAGCCATGCTGATGATGACCATTCTCATCATCATCATGACCATTCTCATCATCATCATGACCATTCTCATCATCATCACGACCATAGCCATCATCATGACGACCATGACCACGGTCATAGCCATCATCACCACGATCGCGCAACTCAAACCCAAAATCCCGTCGGACATTCCCACTTACCTCCCGGCGCAGACGGAGATACCGTCACCTGGCGCAGTCTGCTGTTGCTGGGTATTTCTGGCGGTCTTGTACCCTGTCCCTCAGCCTTAGTTTTGCTGCTGAGTGCGATCGCGATCGGTCAAGTCAGTTTTGGACTCGTCTTAGTGTTAGCATTCAGTTTGGGACTTGCAGGAGTGCTGACCGGGCTTGGATTGCTGCTCGTTTTCGCTAAACGATTTTTCGTTGTGCTGCCAACACACCTTAGACTGCTGAAAGTATTGCCTGCCATTAGTGCTATTTTCATCACAGCGATCGGTTTGGGAATCACAACACAGGCACTAATGCAAATTGGACTGGTCGAAGCAATTTTAGATTTTAGATTTTAGATTGGGGATAAACGGTAAAAATGCAGTGTATTACCAGCGCGATAATCTTTCCTTTAACTGCTGCCTTATCCACTATCTTGATGACCTTATGGCCGTCTGTTGTTTTGGCGCGACCGCTAATTATCAATTCCCGATACCCAGAAGTGCCAAACTCTAATGTGAATACCTTGATCTGCTACTTACAAACAGATGATGGCACAACTCTAGATTTAGATCGTTTATGTAACAAAACAGATGAAAATAATAGTACTCGATCGACAGATCGTACTTCGGCTGGTCGTAGTTCGGGTAGTAATTTAAGTCCCGGTCAGTGTTATGTGTTTGACGCAAATGGGCGTCCCTGCACAGCAACAACCAATGAAAACCAAGAAAATAGAACACAACCATTACTAACAAATCCAACTTCTGTGCCTTGATTTTGTCTAACACTTTTACATTTCAGATTTTATTTTAATGCGTTTATTCTGGGGAATATGTCAAACATCGATCGCCGGGGCAGTTATTGTAATGACTGCTACTTCTGCTCATGCCGATCTGACTTTAATTACAAATGTGAGGCTTGCTCCGACCAGTAACGGACTTGATATTGTTCTAGAAACACAAAATGGCGATCTGCCACAAGTCTTTACGATTAATCGAGGCAATACTTGGATAGCTGAAATTACCAACACCAAACTAAAATTACCTCAAGCTAACAGTTTTAATCAAGATAATCCTGCTCCTGGAATCGCTTCCATGACGATTATCCCGCTAAGCGATAATAGCATTCAGGTAATCTTGACGAGACAAGCTGGTTCGCTAACGGGAGAAGTAACGCGAAGAGATCCCAGCACTTTAGTTCTTAGCCTCAGCTTAGCTGGCAATAATCCAGTCGCCTCACCCGCCCCCCCTACCATAGTAGTAGAAGCAGAGAGGGGCAGAGGAGCAGCGCCAGAGCGTGGAAC
>CASBRD010000308.1 GCA_949128025.1 Oscillatoriales cyanobacterium PMM_0008
CTCCCCCACTCCCCCACTCTCCCACTCTCCCACTCTCCCAGTCCTTGTCCAAAAATACCGTTGGGGGGTAAGCTCAAGCAACGGGCAAGAAGCAGGATCGATCAAGTGGCACTAAATGAGGAATTGGTTGAAGTTGGTTCGCTGAAATGGTTTTATCGGGAGGCGAAACCCATTGGCAGAAGTGATAGACTGCCAGTGCTGCTGCTGCACGGTTTGCCTTCCCAGAGTTACAGCTGGACTGAAGTGATGCCCGGTTTGGCGGAAAAAGGATATTTTTGCATTGCGCCAGACTGGATTGGTTTTGGCATCTCATCGAAACCAGACAAGCGAGAATTTGCTTATACACCCGATGCCTTTATCGACGCCTTGGCAGCATTCATCGAAACCCTGGAAATCGATCGCTTTTCCTTGGTTGTGCAGGGATTTTTGGGGTCTTGCGGTATTCAATATGCCTTGCGGAACCCAGAAAAAATCGAGCGCTTGGCTATCCTGAATGCGCCAATGTCATCTGCGGCTAAAGTACCCTGGAAAATTCAACAGCTGGGATTGCCTTTGGTCGGTGAGATGGTGACGCAAGACCCCCTCTTGGTTGACCGAACCCTAGAAGGCGGTAGCGGTTACGGGATATCAGAGAAGGATTTGGATGTGTATCGGCGTCCCTACCTCAAGAGTTCCGATGCGGGGCGGAGTCTGCTTTGGACGGTGCGGAATCTTCAGTTGCAGCAGTCAATGGCAGAAATTGAGTCTGGTTTGCGAGGTTGGACGCAGCCAACGCTAATTGCCTGGGGGATGAAAGACCGCTGGTTGCCTTTTACCCAGACAGAAGGGGTAGCCAGTTCGATGCAGAATGCCCAAGTGTGCAAACTGGAAGAGGCTGGTCACTATCCTCAAGAACATTGGTCTGATAAAGTTAGTGAAGCTCTAATAGGGTTTCTTCGCCGGTAAGATTTTTAAGGATACTTTTTAGTTCGGAAGTTCATTCCAAAAATAATATGCCACGTTATCGGTCTTTTCTAGCCTTAGTCCTGGCGTTTTTGACGGCCTTTTTGGTTAGCTGCGGCACTCCTGAAGTGAAGAAGCCTCCCACTTACACGACAGATCAGATTGAGCTGATTGGGCAAAATGTTTCTGCAATTGCGGCTTTGCGCGATCGCTTGCCCGAACTGGCAAAGCTGGTTCAAGATGAAAATTGGGTCTTTGTCAGGAATTTCATCCGTGGGCCTCTAGGTGAATTGCGGGGCCGGATCGCTGGGGTGGAACGCAACCTGCTTCCGGACGCCCGACCAAAGGCGCGTGAAGCAGCGAAAGAGCTATATGAGAGCTTAGTTTCGATCGATCAAGCTGCTCAAAAACGTGACTACAAAGCGGCTATCAGCAATTACGCCGCAATTCAGAAAAACCTGAACGCTTTCTTGGATCTAGCTCCTAAAGCGTAGTCGATTTTGGATAAAAGGATTTTGGATTTTAGATTGTCTGGCAATCTAAGATCTAAAATCTAAAATCTAAAATCCTTTTTCGTATGAGTCATGTTGCGATCGTAGGATGCGGTGTTGTTGGTGCGACTCTAGCCTACGAACTCAGCCAGGTTCCAGGACTAACTATTACAGTCCTGGATACAAAACCACCCGCGCAGGGTGCTACAGGTGCGGCTTTGGGCGTCCTGATGGGCGTCATCAGCCACAAAGTCAAGGGGAAGGCGTGGCAGATGCGGCAGAGTAGCATCCAACGCTATGAAACTCTGATTCCAGAACTAGAGGCGTTGACTGGTCGTAAGATTCCCTTCAATCGGCAGGGAATTCTGATGCTGTGTCTGGAAGACGATCTTTTAGCTAGCTGGTCAGAATTGGTACAAATTCGGCTAGAGCAAAATTGGCATCTGGAAATTTGGGACGCCGCTCAAATAGGCGCTAACTGTCCTCAACTTAACTTGGAGAAGATTACGGCAGCAGTCTATTCTCCCCAAGATAGACAAGTCGATCCAACTGCCCTAACCCTAGCTTTAGTTGAGGCAGCAAAGCTAAACGGCGTCTCTTTTCAGTTTGGCGTCACCGTGTTGGGGGTGGGATCGAAAACGTCTGATGGGGTTTGCAAACAGATTCAGACAACAGCTGGCGCGATCGATCTTGATTGGTTGGTGATGGCGGCGGGGTTGGGTTCATCGCCGTTGACGAAATCTTTTGGACAGCTAGTTGACATTAGACCAGTTTTAGGGCAAGCTTTGCATCTGCGATTGGAGCATCCTTTGGGACGTCCTGATTTTCAGCCTGTGATTACTGGTAATGATGTCCATATTGTGCCGGTGGGAAGGGGAGATTACTGGGTAGGCGCTACAGTGGAGTTTCCCAGTGATGGATATGAGGTGATACAGGATGAAAGTTTATTGGCAAAGGTGAGGGAGGATGCGATCGCATTTTGCCCAGCTTTAGCCGACGCCACTGTAGTTAGGAGTTGGTCGGGTTTGCGTCCGCGTCCTGAAGGTCGTCCTGCTCCAATTATCGGTAATTTGCCGGGATATAACAATATTTTGTTAGCAACGGGACACTATCGCAATGGGGTGTTGCTGGCACCTGCAACTGCACAAGCTATTCGGGATGCGATTCTAGGAATAAATACTTAATTTTGATTTACCAAAGATACAGCACCAGACACAGTTAATCTAAATTTATGTCGGATAGCGTAGCCTAAGTCTATCCAGCAGCAGATGAACTTGTCTTAAGACAGTAATTAATATAATAATTATTGAATTGGGAGAAGTTACTTATGCAACCAACTCATTTATTAAATGCTATTCAAAATTTCGCCGATTTAGTAGCAAACAATAGTAAGGGAAAATTTTTCCACTTGGAGAGAGCTTTCCAAACTTTACCGCTTCCTTGGATGATCGCGCAACTTTTAGATGAAGAAGATCCCAACGTTATTTGACATATAGTGTTTCCATTTGAGATGTAAACAATGGTAGGTTGGGTTAGACGCGGTAATTAACTCATAATGCTCACAGATACGCCTTTGACCGCGTCGTAACCCAACATTCACTATTAAATATGTGTTCGCGACTCATTTGAAAACGCTATACCAGCGCCCCCTCACCCCCCAACAAGAGGGGAAAACAAGATTTAACGCCCCCCTGATTTGGGGGGCTTTTTGCGTTATAGCGATCGGCGAAGCGAACTCGACTGGAAGCAGAAACCGGGTTTCTATTTCCAGGCTACTTTTTAAATAGTAGCAATAAAAAATATTTTATTTAATGTTGTTTTTAAAAAAGTTTATGCGATAATTAAGGTAAGACTAAAAATAGCTACATTACACACAATGTTTAATTTGTCAATACCAAGAAAGTCAAACTATGACCCAAACACCCAGCGCCAACGGTAATTCCAGCCGATTGAACCGAATTGAGGCCATTTTAGAACGCACGGTAACGGACAGAGAGGTTGACAGACAGGAAATTAACGAATTGCGATCGGCCCTGACACAGCTAACGCAGCGGGTAGATACTCTCACCGATCGAGTAGATATCGTCACCAGGCGGATGGACAACTTTATCGAAAGAGTATCGAAATTTGAGGAACAAACCGATCGCAATATCTCTGAATTGGTGCGAGGTCAATCATTGATGACTGAAGCTATCAGACAACTTGCTTTGGGACAAGGGCGACTCGAACAAACTGTTGAGCAAATTGCCTTATCAGGAGTACAAATTGCCTCCTCACAAGCGCAATTGCAGCAGACTATAACGCGAATAGAAGAAACTCAGGCATCTCTGGCGGCGGGACAACAGAGACAAGAGCGAATTTTAGATTACTTAATCCGACGAGAAGAGGGAGAAAATGCTTAAAATGCCTACTACCTCCTTTGAATATGTATTACCAGTGATTCGGGGAATTCAGTCAGGACGCGAATACTATGTTTCTATGTGTCCGGTGCGACTTCTGCCGAAACTTTTCCCTTTGGATGATGAGGAAATACTGCCGGAAATGAGGGTAAAGCGGACGTTAAATCGCCAACGAGTGCCAGCAATTGCTAAATATATTTTGGATAATCCTAAAAGCTATATTTTTTCGGCGATTACGGCATCTATTGATGCGGATATTACTTTTGAACCGATCGGCCCCGATAAGGAAGGAATGAAAATTGGCCGATTGCGCGTGCCGATGGATGGTAAGTTTATAATAAATGATGGACAACATCGAAGGGCGGCGTTAGAAATGGCGCTGAAGGATAATCCAGATTTGGGATATGAGACGATCGCACTTATTATATTTTTGGATATTGGTTTGGAACGATCGCAACAAATCTTCTCCGATCTCAACCGTTACTCAGTCCATCCCGATTCGTCTCTGAATATTTTATACGATTATCGGGACAAATACGCTAACCTGGTGAGGGCAGTTGTGAAGCAAGTCGAGGTTTTCCGAAGTCTAACAGATTGCGATCGTAATATACTCCCCACCCGTTCCGGTAAACTATTCACCCTCAATAGCATATATAATGCTACTCTTGCCCTTTTAGTTAATCATCGGGATGGGGAATTGGAAAGTGCGATCGAAATTGCAGTCCGTTTCTGGAATGCAGTCAGCAGCTATATTCCAGACTGGGAACAAGTTTTACGCAAAAAGGTAGACGCCGGGGAGATGCGGCGGGACTACATTCACTCTCACCCCACTACCCTTGCAGCTTTAGGCGCAACTGGCGCAACTCTCCTCTCCCTTTATCCTGAGAATTGGTCAGAAAATCTCGAAGGATTGGGACAAATTGACTGGTCAAAGTCTAATCTAGATTGGGAAAGGGGTATTTTGTCTAAAGGTGGGATATCTGGGTCACGTACCAGTGTTAGTCTGATGACTGCTTATCTTAAAAAGCGTCTGAATTTGCCGCTAACTGCGGATGAGTAACATTTAGAAAATTCTCGTTTATCAGGGAGGGGGAAATGAGTTTTGGAGAACAGC
>CASBRD010000309.1 GCA_949128025.1 Oscillatoriales cyanobacterium PMM_0008
GCAGACATCCAGTCCAAGTACTCTCAAACTATTCTCCTAACTGGGTGATATGTCCAAACAATCCACAGCGAAAAGCCTACGAATCACCCGAAGGCCAAAGAAATAAATCCAGCCTAATTCACCCTCAAGGCCATCTTCGGAATCCCGAAGTCGCGTGGGAACCGTCGCCAGCAGCAGCCGAGCTTACGAAAAACAGAAGGCCACTATGAGCCTGTTTCAGTTCAAAAGCCCTAAGCTGCTACAATGCGTGGTGCAAATGGGTTTGGACGCCATCCGCGACTCACCGCAGCGGTGAGTTTCGCTGGTGCGTCAATCCAGATCGTCAGGCGGTTTTCCACCAAGTACAACATCGTAGAGAGGGGTCTAACGTTGGTTTTGGTAGTGGTTTAGGCATTAATCAACATTCTCATTCTCATTATTCTGCCATTCTTGGGCTAAATCAAATCGAAGTACCTCTACGCCAAGAAATTCTATAGCATCGAACATTTTCTCTGCCATTTCCTCAGAGCTAGCAGTAATTTCAAGTTCGATAATTTTCCCTTTTTTAATTACTTTGAAATGATTCTTTGACTTTTCCATTTAAGTGAACCACCCTTGCTTGTAAAGTTCCAAATCCAGCTCGTCAGGCGGTTTCTTCATCAAATTCTTCAAGGGGACTGCCAACAGGCTCTTCACCTCTGTAACGAATCAACTCTTCTGTAAGAACTGGGCAGTAATCGCCCTCACCGTTTGTCACCCAGATCACCCAAGAACCCCAACTGGCGATTTTGTGTTCTTTTAACCACTCTGATGGGGGGATTTGAGCTTCCAATACGCAATTGAAAAAAGCATAGTCAAAGTCTTCTGCGTACCGCGTTCTTTCCGATTTAGGGATGCGAGTGTTTCTGAGAACGTATTTTTTCATCTTATTATTGCTCCTCTGTTGAAAAGTTCGCCAGGTCAAAAGTCGCTCTCTGAGTATCAATGTAATCAAAATCTTCTAACGCCTTTAGAACCCCTAGTGCTTGCTCGTTCTCAAGGAAGTCAGATGTATTCTTATCCCAAATAACCCGAATTCTAGGGATGCTACCGGGCAGTACCTCAACGAATCGAACTAAAGCTAAATTAATCCAAATTTCACCGGGAATTTTAGCGAAGAAAGGTATACTCATGGTTAGATTCCAATGCTTTGATTTGCGATCGCATTTATGTGCGATCGCTTTTTGACATCTACCTTGGCTGGGATTCTTTCGCCTCTACGGAAGTTTTCTCCAATTAATCAAGAGGTTTCGATAGTACAGAAAGTTAAACCTCGAAGGGAAAACATCGGGAACTAAGATGAATCGGTTGCTGTTCCTGCCAAACCGTAGTATTCAACTAGCAGTTGCTCTACATCGTCTCGCCATTTGGATAGCTCTTCAATTGTCATAGGTGTTTTATCGATTGCGATCGCATCTTCATCTTGATCGATTGCGATCGCAATATCAGGCTCTGGCTCATCGTCTGACTCAAAATCTTCAACCAGCTTCTTGAGAAATTCCCTAACGGATAGACCGGCTCGTGCGGCTTTTTCCTGTAGCTGGGTATAGGTTTGGGCATCGATTTTAAGTTGCCGTTGCTGCTCTGGTTCGTCGTCATCAACAATGCTGGCGATGTGAGCGGCAGTGATTCTGTGCGCTGGTGCGCTGGCGATTACCGCCTCCCACTTATCAATCAATTCATCGCCGGTAAATTTGGTGAGAGGCCGAGCTTGGGATTCGCATTGAGGTAACTGGGTGAACCCGGCTTGAGCAAGTTCTAGCACGACTTTCGCTGCCTTAATCAGGCAGTTAACGCTCCACAAACTTTTGCCCAAACCTTTCTCGCAGTAATCGCGAAAATCCTTGAAGCGAAAGCGAGAGTAGAGACGGTAAAATTTGACGCGAAAGGCTATTAACTGGAGTTTAGACTAACCGCGCTTTGAGGCGCGGTTAGTCTAAACTCCAGTCAAGGGAAAATACCTCAGCTTATAGCTGAGTAAAAAAACCGGATTTAATCAGGATTTAGAAGCGAAAAAAGTTAAATTTTTGAGTTCTTTTTAGTTCGAGAAAAGCCTTTTTTAACAATGGGATAACGAGTACGAGGCGACCTTTCTTGTCCGGTGGGCCAACCGGGAGACTTTCCACGGAGTTTGGGAGAACAAGCCGGTGTACCAATCGCCGCTAAAACTCCTGGCATTGCTTGAGCAACTCGACCAGGGGTTAATTTGGTCAGGGATTTTTGCTTTTGTAAGGGTCTATCGGTGACTATTTCACGTGCCAACCACAGTGACCAAGTAATCATCGGCATCAAATCGCTCCATCGCTCACATTGCTTGGGTGTACTCAACGAAGGTAAAGTCCAATGAAGACATTGTTTAGCCAGACGATACCAATGGTCAACGCCAAAGCGTCGTAAGTACAACTGCCAGATTTCAGTTAAGGGTGGCATTTGTTCGCCTATCCAAATCAACCATAAAGGTTTAGGCATTTTCCAAGAGTACAATTGGTCAATACGCTCGACTCTAATTAGTTGCATTGGTTGGTGTGGAGAAGCTTGGAAATGCAGGTCTTTCCACAAACTAATTCGTAATTGTCCTAATGTCGGATGTTCTAATTCTACACTTTCAATTGCTGTTGTCCAAGTGGTAGAATCATTAAGTTTAAATTTATCTCCATGTAGGCGAGGACGACACTTACCACAATATGGTGGCGGCGAAGTCCATAAACATAAATTGGAGCGGAGTCGGATTAATTTGTCTGCGGGAATCGAAGCGGTTTTGAGGATAAAAGGGGCGCATCCATATTCGCTATCCCATAAAGAAATCGGTCGTGAGGGTAAATATTTACAGACTTGTTGGAGTTGCCATACGGCTTTCTTGATAGGATTTTCCCAACTGGTGATGCGTTCGTGTCTTAAAGGTAAGGCCCAACTAAGGGCATCTTCTGGTATCCAGGCAATGGTACTGTATCCCTGACCGATGGTAATGGGACGATTCCCATCAATGCCACTGGCTTGGTGTTCAATCGTTCTTTCTTGTAGTGTGTGAGCATCTGCAAAAAGACCAACTTGTGTGGTCGCCTGCGAGGATTGGACGTACATCCCTTGGCATCTGTTGGATGTACAGACGCATCAGCTTGTGGCGCTGCGGTCTACAATCTTGTAAGGCTTCATAAATACGCGGGCCCTGAGCGTCGAAATACTGGTGATAATGATAGGTCTGCTAAACAGTAAGCTTTCAGGGGTGAGCAGGATGGCATCTGTTAATTCAAACGTGGCATCTTTGGCTCTGGTTAGATGTTGATAAGCCTCTTGACGAAAAGCTTTGAGTTTGTCAGCTTGAATCATAGGTAGATGGTAGTTGGTGGTACAACTTCCAGTTTCTACCAAATGGTCGTACCTGTGTCATTAGTACACTTGTACGACTGTTTCGTCATCTTTTTACTTTCATCTCTTGGATATAGGAGTTTAGACGAAGCGCCTTCAAGCGCGTTTAGTCTAAACTCCAGTAGATACGGTGCGATCGGATACTGGCTTGGATGGGTATCCGTACCCGCCATGAATGGGATTATCCTCACGGAATTCATCAAAACAAACCTCGATCCGTTAGGCATTGAAGGGTTTAGGTTTGTCAATTAGTTATCAAATTGTAGTAAATAAGCATGGAGGCAAACTCAATTGTATTTCTCAACCTGGTGAAGGAACTGAGTTTTTAATTGAGATTCCTATTCGACAGAGGGAAGAGGAACTAGAAAAATTTTAGATTTTAGATTTAAAATCTAAAATTTTTCTATGGGTTAGGGAGCGGATTGAGTTCGATCGGGTTGACTTTGAGTTTGAGCCAAGGTTGCTTTAATTCTGGGGGTTTCTAAAAGTTTTTGCGTGTCTTTTAGGAGACGATCGCCCCAAAGATTATACTTTAAAAACTCCACATCCGCGTAGCGATCGTCCTTGCGGATAGCTGCTTCTCCCATTGCTAAGCCTTGTTCGCGATCGCCTTTGGTATAAAGTGCGGCGGCTATGGCTAATGTTGGTTCGGCGGCATCCTTTTCAATAGCTAAGGCTGCTTGCCACTGTTTAATGGCTCCTTCCACATCGCCCTGTTCGTATTTTATCAGTCCGACGTTGTTAATCGCGGGCCAGAATTTGCCATCAGTCGCCACTGCTTTTTGGTACTGGGCGATCGCATCGGGAAACTTCTTTAAGCGGTAATAGGCATTGCCCAAATCGAATAAAGCCTCTGGGGCATTGGGTTTGAGCTTCAAGCCTTCTTGCAAAGAGGCGATCGCATCGGAGTACTTCTGTTGTTGAAAATAGGCTGAACCCATAGCAAACAAAATCGCCGGTTCATCCGGTTTAAGCGACCTCGCCTGTTTTAGGGCCGCAATTCCTTTGTCTGCCTCATTCGTTTGCAAATACAAGCCGCCTAAGAGGAACCAGGCTTGATAATTTTTAGGAGCCAGCTGGGTTGCCAGCCTTGCTCGCGACAAAGCTACTTCATATTGTTGGAATTGCGCCAATTGAGCAGCTTCTTGTGCCAGACTCACACCCTGCTGCTCTAGTTGAGCAGAATCGAGTTGCAGCGTGTGCGGTACGAGTGCCTGTCCAGAAACTGGCCCAGCAGCACTCAACATACCGAATATAAGCAGAAAATAAAACCAGGGTTTGCGATTGGTAGGCACAGTATAGCCTCTAAGTCCAGAAGATATCTTTAATTTACCGATAATTTCAGATTAAGGAGAAGATTTCCAATTTTTGGTTTATTCCGCGCCCCTTGTGGGTGCCCAGTCCTGGTTGAGCATTTTTGTTTTGGATTGAAGATTGTATAGCTACTTTACCAATGATGCCAACTACTTACCCAACTGGGGATACCTCGATCGTCCTCACATCGCTAATATTAAGAAAGATGAAGTATCTAGTATACCAGCCGGCAAGTTTATTGGGCCTCGTGCATATATTTTCTAATCGGAGACTAGATAGCTTCTGGCGATCGGGTGAACCCCACTGGCGGCAGGCCGGTCTTTAACCTTGAGTTGCAAAACTACGAATATGCAAATTCCATTGATTGGCAAAAAAGTTGACCAGCCCGCGCACTGGGTAATGGGTTTAATAGCTGCGACGCTTTTGACTGCCTCCGGTAGCACATACTTATATCTAAATCGGGCAACACCAAAACAGTCCGACATTGCCGATCTAACCGTACCCGTAGAATCAAAAAACCTCACTCTCCGCATTACCGCCAGCGGTTCGGTAGTGCCAATTCAGACCGTTAACCTCAGTCCTAAAACAACTGGGCGTCTAGCCGAGTTGCGCGTAGAACAGGGAGACAAAGTAAAGCAAGGCCAAATTGTCGCTCGCATGGATGACGATGATATCCAGGCTCAGATAGTGCAAGCCAAAGCTAAATTGGAGCAAGCCAAAGCTAACTTAGCCAAAGTGCGTGCGGGAAATCGCCCGGAAGAGATTGCCCAAACCAGAGCGCGTCTAGCCCAAGCCGAAGCCCAACTAGCCGAGGCGCGTGCGGGGAGTCGTCCCGAAGAGATTGCACAAGCCAGAGCCCGTCTAGCCCAAGCCCAAGCCCAGCTAGCAGCCGCCCGTGCGGGGAGTCGTCCGGAAGAGATTGCACAAGCCAGATCTCGTCTAGCCCAAAGTGAAGCCCAGCTAGCAGCCGCCCGTGCGGGGAGTCGCCCAGAAGAGATTGCACAAGCCAGATCTCGTCTAGCCCAAGCCCAAGCACAGCTGGCGTCAGTGCAAAGTGCTAATCCGCAACAGATTGCAGCAGCCAAAGCTCAAGTAGAATCAGCTCAAGCACGGCTGGACTTGGCGAGGGAACGGGTTAATCGCTATGAAAGCTTGCAAAAACAGGGAGCAATTACTCGCGATCGCCTGGATGAAGTCCTCACAGACTACCGCACGACTACAGCGACGCTGGATGAAGCCAAACGTCGTCTGGCGCAAGTCCAGAATGGCACTTCTCCAGCGGAAATTAACCAGCGAGAAGCAGCTGTTAGAGAAGCGCAACAAGCATTACAGCTGATGCAGAATGGCACGCGCCGTGAGGAAATTACCCAGCGAGAAGCAGCTGTTAGAGAAGCGCAACAAGCATTACAGCTGATGCAGAATGGCACGCGCCGTGAGGAAATTGCCCAGCGAGAAGCAGCTGTCAGAGAAGCGCAACAAGCATTACAGCTGATGCAGAATGGTTCTCGCAGTGAGGATATTGCCCAGCGAGAAGCAAGTGTCAGAGAAGCGCAACAAGCCTTACAGCTGATGCAGAATGGCTCCCGCGTGGAGGATATCGCCCAAGCAGAAGCAAGTGTTAGAGAAGCTCAGGGTCGGTTGCAACAGGTTCAAGTCCAGCTGGAAGATACCATTATTCGGGCTCCCTTAGATGGGGTTGTAACGCAGAAATATGCCAATGTGGGCGCTTTCGTGACACCTACTACGTCGGGTTCCAATACAGCTTCGGCGACTTCCACTTCTATTGTGGCGATCGCAAAAGGTTTGGAAGTTCTGGCGAAAGTCCCGGAAGTGGATATCGGACAAATTAAACAGGAACAGCCTGTTGAGATTGTGGCAGACGCCTATTCAGATACGGTGTTTAAGGGTCGCGTGCGCCTGATTGCCCCGGAAGCTGTACTCGATCAAAACGTGACATCTTTCCAGGTGCGTGTAGCCCTCGATACCGGACTTGACGAGTTGCGTTCTGGGATGAACGTGGATATGACGTTTTTGGGCAACGAGGTGAAAGGTGCCTTAATGCTGCCAACAGTGGCGATCGTCACCGAAAAAGGACAAACTGGTGTGAAAGTACCGGGTGCAGAGAAAAAATGCGAGTTTCGCGCCGTGACGATCGGGCCTACAATCGAAGACCAGACTCAGGTTCTGGATGGATTAAAAGAGAGCGATCGCGTCTTTGTTGAGTTGCCCAAAGAATGCCAAGCAAAACCGGAAAGCTAGAAAAGTCAAAAGTCAAAAGTCAAAAGTCAAAAGTAAAGAAGAGATTAAGGGCTAGGGGCTAGGGAAAGAGGGGAGTGGGGGAGAGAATGACAACTGACAACTGACAACTGACAACTGACAACTGACAACTGACAACTGACCACTGACAACTGACAACTGACAACTGACAACTGACAACTGACAACTGACCACTGACCACTGACCACTGACCACTGACCACTGACCACTGACAACTGACCACTGACCACTGACAACTGACAACTGACCACTGACCACTGACCAATGACAACTGACTAATGACCAATGACCAATGACCACTGACCACTGACAACTGACAACTGACAACTGACAACTGACCAATCCCAAACCGAAAGATGGATATTTTAGAAAGCATTAAAATGGCTACCACAACATTGGTAGCTAACAAACTCCGTAGCAGCCTCACCATGTTAGGCATTATCATTGGCAATGCCTCAGTGATTGCTATGGTGGGAATTGGACAAGGTGCCCAGAAGTTGGCTTCCGAGCAATTTGAGTCCCTTGGCCCTAACGTTTTGTTTATCATTCCAGGCAATCAGAATGCTCAAAGGAACCGGGATGTTCCAAAGACTCTGGTGCTAGAAGATGCAGAAGCGATCGTCCGTCAAGTACCTTCCGTCGGCGGGGTAGCACCTCAGATCCAAACCCGACAATCTGTTACCTACAGCAACAAAAATACCAACACGCAGATTATGGGTGTGACGCCAGAGTTTCTGCCAGTACGCAGCTTTAATGTTGCCAAAGGACGGTTTTTTAGCAACCAAGATGTGAAGGGAAATACCCAAGTGGCTATTTTGGGGCCTGATGTAGTCAAAAAACTCTTTGGCAACAGCAACTCGATCGGCGAACGGGTACGGATCAAAAATATTAGTTTTTTAGTTATTGGGGTGATGGAATCAAAAGGATCTTTCCTGGGAAGCAACCAGGATGATACTGTTTATATACCGCTGACAACAGCGGCTAACCGCATTATCGGGCGGACTTCTCCCTATGGTTTAGAAGTATCGTTTATATCGGTTTCGGCTAAAGATGCAAATAGCATCGGGGCGGCACAATTTCAAATATCTAACCTGCTGCGTCTGCGGCACAAAATTACTACTGAGGATGATTTTACTGTCCGAACTCAGAAGGATGTTCTGACGATTGTCGGCACTATTAGTGGGGCGCTGACTTTGATGCTGGCTGCGATCGCAGGTATCTCCCTATTTGTCGGTGGTATTGGCGTTATGAATATTATGCTCGTCTCCGTTACCGAACGCACCCAGGAGATTGGATTGCGTAAGGCAATTGGCGCTACTCAGCAAGATATCCTCATTCAGTTTATGATTGAAGCAATCATTTTGTCGGCTGCTGGTGGCATCCTGGGCACTTTTATTGGCGTCGGCGGTATCATGTTAGTGGGTGCCGTGACTCCTTTGAAGGCAGGTATTTCGCCAGTTGCGATCGCAATTGCTGTCGGCGTTTCTGGTGGTATCGGTCTATTCTTTGGTGTTGTGCCAGCACGACGCGCTGCTCAACTCGATCCAATTGTTGCGTTAAGAAGCGCGTGATATCGTTTCCGGTTGCGTCTGAATTATTAAGGCCGCAGAGGGGCGACCCCACCCCCAGCCCCTCCCCGTCCCACGGGGAGGGGAGAAAGAGAGAGGGGCAGAGGGGAAAAACGAACAATTCCGATGCTGACGGATTTGATATGAAGGATAATTTCAATTTCAAATTTAAGATGGCAAATTTCAAATCATTCAAATTTATTAAATTTGAAATCTTAAATCTAAAATTTTAAATGGTCTTTAATTCCTCATCTTGTTGTTAAACATTAAAAATGCAAAACCAACTCAGCACGGCATCCGAAGCACTCAGCACTGAATTTAAACCAGTAATTATTCGCCTGGAAAACATTTCTAAAGTATATGGCATCGGCGAAACTCTAGTTCATGCTATTCGGGATGCCAGTCTAACGGTGGAACAAGGCGAGTATTGCTCTATTATGGGGGCGTCTGGATCGGGCAAGTCTTCTGTTATGAATATCATCGGCTGTCTCGATCGGCCCACCAGCGGTCACTATTACCTCGATCGCGTGGATGTGTCCCAACTGGGAGACACTGAGTTAGCGCGTATTCGCAATATCAAGTTGGGGTTTGTGTTCCAACAATTTCACCTCTTGGCGCAGTTGAGTGCTGTGGAAAATGTTATGCTGCCGATGGTGTATGCGGGTGTTAAACCTGGAGAAAGACGCGATCGCGCTGTGGAAGCACTCACAAAGGTAGGATTAGCCAACAGACTCAACAATAAGCCGAATCAACTTTCTGGGGGACAGCAGCAACGGGTGGCGATCGCGCGTGCGATCGTCAATCGCCCCGTCTTACTATTAGCAGATGAACCAACAGGTGCTTTGGATTCCAAAACAACCCAGGAAGTAATGGACATCTTCACAGAATTGAATGAAAGCGGTATTACTATTGTGATGGTGACTCACGAAGCAGATGTAGCCCGTCAAACTCGTCGCATCGTTTGGTTCCGCGATGGCGAGGTTTTGCACTCCCATTTGAAGCCAGAGGATATTAACCAACTTGCCGTATCTTGAATATTTTGTATTGCACATTTTGTGACTTTTATAACAAAATAACCTGGGTCGCCCCTTCAGGCTAGAACACCGATTCAGAAATCAAAAACCTAACCCCAACGGGCCCCTTCCCTTGTAGGCAAAAGGGAGTAAAACGCCCCTCTCCCTGTAGCTAAGCTGTCCCTACAAGTATTCACCGGGTAACGTCGTCTTAAAATACCCATTGCGTTTTTGCCGGAACCTGGTTACGATGTAATCTTATAACTATTAAATACGGTATTCCTACCAATTAACCGTAGATTAACGAGGAGAACATTGGATGGGTCTGTGGCATAAACAAGGCAAGTCCTTAGCTGAGTCGGCTACTGGTGGAGCCGCTGAATTATTAGGGTTGATAGGACAGTGGTGCGAACAGCAGGGCATAGGCAAGTTAAAGTTTGCTTCCCTAAAAGGCTTCGTGTCCTTATTTTTGGTGGGGGTGAGTTTGAGTGTGGCGATCGCATCCTGCGCTCCCAACAACACCAATCCTAGCGCTACATCAACGGCTTCTGGCGGTGCCAGCCCAGCGGCTAAAACTGGGGACGTTGAAGTGACGCTGGTTTCCTATGCAGTCACCCGCGCCGCCTATGAAAAGATTATTCCCCAGTTCGCAGCCAAGTGGAAACAGGAACACAACCAAAATGTTACTTTCAGCCAAAGCTACGGCGGATCTGGTTCCCAAGCGCGTGCTGTGATTGATGGTTTGGAGGCGGATGTGGTGGCGTTAGCCTTGGCGCTCGATACGAAGCAAATTGAGAAAGCGGGACTAATTCTACCAGGTTGGGAAACCGAAGCTCCCAATGGTGCGATCGTCACTAAATCCGTCGCCGCTTTGGTCACCCGCGACGGCAACCCCAAAGGAATTCAAACTTGGGCAGATTTAGCAAAAAATGACGTGAAAGTGATTACGGCTAACCCCAAAACTTCAGGTGGCGCTCGCTGGAATTTCTTGGGTTTATGGGGTTCCATCACCCGCACTGGAGGTGACGATGCCAAAGCCCAAGAATTTGTCAACAAGGTCTACAAAAATGTCCCCGTGCTACCCAAAGATGCTCGCGAAGCCAGCGATGTCTTTTTCAAACAAGGTCAGGGAGATGTTTTAATCAACTACGAAAACGAAGTGATTTTGGCTGGGCTAAACGATGAGAAACTTCCTTACGTAGTACCAGATGTGAATATCTCGATCGACAATCCCGTCGCCGTTGTAGACAAAAACGTTGATAAACACGGCACCAGAGAAGTTGTAGAAGCATTTGTCAAGTTTCTCTACACACCAGAAGCCCAACGGGAATTTACTAAAGTTGGCTTCCGACCCGTCGATCCCACGGTAGGAGAAGAAGTAGCCAATCAATTTGCCAAAATCAAAACCCTCTTCACCGCACAAGATTTGGGCGGTTGGGATGCAATCCAGAAGAAGTTTTTTGATGATGGGGCAGTTTTTGACAAAATGCAATCTGCCAAGTAACGATTCTTTCAACCCAGCCTTCTGAAAAAAGGAGCCGATCGTGACTGCCATCTTCTTTGGTTATCTAGCCATAAGTTACTCATTTTCTGGTTTGTTTTGCTATCTGGCTTTCCAGAAAAATGCAAACAAACAGCTTGATTCAACAGAATTGCAACGCCAGCCAGTTCCATTAAAAAGCTTTGCACTCACGCTGTTGTGGCCTCTTTGGATGGTTCGTGAGAGTTTTGGTAACAACAACTGGCAGGACGATCGCATCTATCTTTTAGAACCGCAAAACGTTTGTTCAGAAGTTGGGAAAATGAAGGTAAAAATTATGAAAATTGATGGCTAATAGTTCATATATTATGCTAAATAGCCATGAAAATGAACAATAAGCAATCAACACTCAACAAATAACAACTTATGGCTGCATCTGTTTCTTCGTCACCAACTCCAATTAGAAAAAACTTTCTGTATCAGCTGACCAATATCTCTTGGCCGTGGAGAATTACAATAGGATATCTTGTCCTAATGCTATTTTTACCAGTGTCGGCGCTTATATTAAAGGCGAGTACAGAAAGTCCGATTAACTTTTGGAAAATTGCTACCAGTCCCATAGCTCTATCTACTTATGATGTCACCTTTGTCACATCATTGATCGCAGCTTTAATCAACGGATTCTTCGGCTTTTTAATTGCTTGGGTTTTAGTCCGGTACGATTTCCCCTTCAAGCGGTTAATTGAAGCAGCGATCGATTTACCCTTTGCTTTACCCACCTCCGTTGCTGGTTTAACTTTGGCAACCGTTTATAGCGAAAACGGCTGGATTGGTTCCCTCTTGGCTCCTTTTGGAATTAAAGTAGCGTTTACTCGCCTGGGGGTAGGCGTAGCAATGCTGTTTATCTCCTTACCTTTCATAGTGCGAACCTTGCAGCCTGTAATGCAGCAAATGGAAAAGGAGATCGAAGAAGCAGCCTGGTCTTTGGGAGCCTCACAATGGCAGACATTTTGGCGTGTGGTTTTTCCGCCCTTAATGCCAGCACTTTTAACTGGTGTCGCACTAGGGTTTGCGAGGGCTGTTGGAGAATACGGTTCAGTTGTGATCGTGGCTTCCAATATTCCATATAAGGACTTAATCGCATCTGTACTGATTATCCAGAGGTTGGAGCAGTATGACTATTCTGGAGCGACAGTGATTGGCGTTGTTTTGTTGGGAATTTCACTGTTAATACTAATCGCAATTAACGTTTTACAAGCTTGGGGGCGACGTTATGAACTCTAATTTAGCGGGACATTCTTTCGGGTCAGGTTCACCGGATTCTCAATCGTCCTCATCAGATCGGAAGCGTGGTTGGGTAAAAGTAGTTTTGATCGCAGTTGCGATCGCCTACTTATCGCTAATCTTATTCATTCCGGCCCTCAACGTCTTTGTAGAAGCGTTTAAGGGAGGCTTTGGGCCTTTTCTGGACAACCTAACAGAACGTAATTTTCTCCATGCCGTACAGCTTACTCTCATAATTGCTCTGATTGTCGTGCCTGTAAATACAGTCTTTGGGCTGTGTGCAGCTTGGGTGATTGCACGCAATCAATTTCGCGGTCGAACCTTTCTAATTAGCCTTTTAGACATCCCCTTTGCAGTATCGCCAGTCGTAGCCGGACTGATGATTGTGCTGCTTTACGGACGCAATGGTTGGTTTGGGCCACTGCTACAAGCGGCAAACATTAAAATTGTTTTTGCCATGCCTGCAATGGTACTAGCGAGTGCTTTTATCACCTTGCCTTTTGTCGCCCGCGAAGTTATTCCCGTTCTAGAAGAAGTTGGTTCCGAACAGGAAGAAGCCGCTAAAACTTTGGGTGCAAATGACTGGCAAGTATTCTGGCGCGTTACTCTGCCCAATATTAGTTGGGGTCTGCTTTACGGTGTGATTTTAACTAATGCCAGAGTCATGGGCGAGTTTGGTGCTGTCTCTGTCGTATCTGGTAACATCACTGGCAAAACTCAAACCCTGCCGCTGTTTGTAGAAGAAGCCTACAAGCAATACCAAACTCAAGCCGCATTCTCAGCCGCCGTGCTGCTCGCCGGTTTGGCATTTGTCACCCTGGTACTGAAGGAAATTCTGGAACGTAAAACCCGCATCAAAGAAGTTGAATAGACATCTCCTTTCAAAGAATGTAGAGACGTTGTATGCAACGTCTCTACAAGGGTTCAAGGGTTAGCACCTTTAATTTTTGGAAATATCTAATGAGACAGATTTGCTAATTTCAAATTTTAGATTTCAGATTTCAAATTTAATTTTTAAATTTCCCATCTGAAATTGGCAATCTGGGATTACCTATCACCTATTATCTACCCATTACGGAGGCTAAAATGATAATTCAAAACAGCAACAACAGTCCATCAGAGCAATTTAACACAACTGGCCTCAGCCAGAAAGCAGATCTTCAAACTTCTCCTGACGACCATAGGCTCACGCAAATTCGCATTCGACTTCGCATTCCCAAAGATTATCATCAGGAACCAGTCATTTCCAGGTTGATTTCTCAGCACGGCGTCACAGTCAATATTGCCGCCGCTTTACTTTCAGCAAACGCAAGGGATGATGGCTGGTTTGACTTGGAACTCAAAGGCACTCCTCAACAGATTAGCAGTGCTTTAATTTACATTAATGATTTGGATCTGGAAGTTTGGCACGATTCCAGCTCTCAAGAAGACAGTTGGTGATAGTTTAGCAATCAGACTTGGTAGATGCCTTAATTGCGACTAATGCCAAAGTAGTGGAGGAGTTTGGTGCAGTATCGCGTTCCTTGCGATCGCTTTGCTAGCCAAACTCAAACCTTTGGCTAGATTTAGGCCATGCTGTTTTCAATTGCCCAACGTGCTAGTTCTGTGCGGTTATGCAGACCTGTTTTACCCAGCATATTGGAAACGTGGCTTTCTACCGTGCGCTGACTCACTCCTAGTTCGTCGGCAATTTCCCGGTTGGATAGACCCCGCGCCACGTGCTGTACCACTTTTAGTTCGGTCGTCGTTAACTGCACATCGAAGGGAACTTGGATTTTCTGGCCATCTTCTCCTTTGGCTTGGTGAGCTATTAGCCGCTCGGTATGCTTGAGGGAAGATTCCACTTGAGCTACTAATTCTTCTGGCTCAAATGGTTTAACCATATATACATCTGCTCCCGTGTTGAGACCTTTGACCTTATCGGAGCTTTGACCTTTTGCCGAAAGGAATAAAACCGGAATCCAGCTGGATTCCGGATTTTCTCTCACGTGCTTGACGAAGGTATAGCCGTCCATCTCCGGCATCATCACATCGCAGATAATCAAGTGAGGTTTGTCTATTTCGAGCAATTCCAGTGCTTCCCGGCCATTTTCTGCTGTAAGCACTTCGTATCCCCGAAATTCCAGGTAATCCTTAACTAGCAGGATTAGGTTGGGGTCATCATCTATCAGTAGCAGTCGTTTTGCATCTCTGAGGCGAGTTTCTTTCATGCTGTGCCACTGGTCCATTGCGAGTAAGTCGATCGAGTTTACAAATTGTCTCACCTCGTGTTATCTAAATTTGGCTGAACCGGCTGTTGCGTATGACCTGCGATCGAGGTAACAACTGCCATACGGCACTAGAACTCAGCACTATGTAGAAAACAGAAGTAAGTCTAGTAGTAATACGTAAGTATGGTGTTTAATTGCAATGATAATATGGAAAGTTTACATAAGTCCAGTAAAAAATAACTACACCTTCTACGGATGGGATCGATCGCACCCTCTCTTCGTTGAAGGTCTGTGGGCTAACTCAACTTTCTGTTGAGATTGTAGAAGGTTCCGGCAAAGGATGGGTTAAGAAGGCGTATTCTTCTACGACCCGTGAGCCAATCAGATGCTCCTGAATAATCCGCTCGATGACTTCAGGAGTCGCGTGGCGATACCAAACCCCATCTGGGTAAACTACTAAGATTGGCCCTTGGGAACAGACTCGCAAGCAGTTCGCCTTGGTGCGAAAGATGCAGCTGGGCCTAGTGGGTGTCGGCTTTTCGAGTTTTAATTCTTTTAGCCGTTTTTTCAGGTAGTTCCAAGATTCCAAACCAGCTTCCTTGGCGCAACATTCGGGTTTGGTTTGGTCTGCACAGATAAAAATATGCCGTTGAATTTGGCCTAGTCCCAAGCTTTGCACGCAAGCTGCGAAGGCGTTGTCGTCTGACGCTTCATCTGCCAAAGCTACTGAGTTTTCTGTCATTGTGGTGCGATCGTCCATTAATCCCCTCAAATGATTGTCTCTCCAAATCACGATTTACGCATCTGGCAGTAGAGGAAAGTCAAAAAGGGGCTAGGGAGAGTGGGAGAGTGGGGGAGCGGGGGAGAATGACAACTGACAACTGACCACTGACAACTGACAACTGACCACTGACAACTGACAACTGACCACTAACAACTGACTAATTTGGTAAGTTCGGGAACCCGTACAAAGAAATTTGTTGCGATCGCACTCCGTTTCGTTTAAATTAGCACTCAGGGGATGAGAGTGCTAACTCAAGTTGGGGCATAGGCCATAAGCATAGGGAATTGGGAAGAATGCAGAGAATAACCAATGACCAATGACCAATGACCAATGACCAATGACCGATCGCAAACAATAAGTAGGAGAAAATTTAGTATGGCAGCAGTATCTCTGAGCGTTTCAACCGTTAAACCACTAGGCGAGCGCGTCTTTGTGAAAGTCAGTCCCTCCGAGGAAAAAACCGCTGGTGGGCTGTACCTGCCCGAAACCGCCAAAGAAAAACCCCAAGTAGGGGAAGTAGTTCAGGTTGGCCCAGGCAAGCGCAATGATGACGGCGCACGTCAAGAAATGGAAGTGAAAATCGGCGACAAAGTTCTCTACTCCAAGTACGCTGGCACAGACATCAAACTTGGCACCGAAGAATACGTTCTCCTTTCAGAAAAAGATATTCTCGCCGTCGTTTCCTAAATGCCTTTTTAAGTACTCAGTGCTGAGTCCTGAGTGCTGAGTTAATCCAAAATCCAAAATCTAAAATCCAAAATCGTTCAAAACTATGGCTAAGCGCATCATATACAACGAAAACGCTCGTCGCGCCCTAGAGAGGGGTATGGATATTCTGGCCGAAGCAGTGGCCGTCACCCTGGGGCCAAAAGGCCGTAACGTCGTGCTGGAGAAGAAATTCGGCGCACCTCAGATTGTCAATGATGGCGTTACGATCGCCAAAGAAATCGAACTGGAAGACCACGTTGAAAACACCGGCGTAGCACTAATCCGTCAAGCCGCTTCCAAGACTAATGACGCCGCCGGTGATGGCACCACAACCGCTACCGTTCTAGCCCACGCAATCGTAAAATAAGGGCTGCGTAACGTCGCCGCCGGTGCTAATGCCATTGTCCTGAAGCGCGGTATCGACAAAGCTACCAACTTCCTGGTCGAAAAAATAGCCCAACACGCCCGTCAAGTAGAAGATTCTAAAGCGATCGCCCAAGTTGGCACAATCTCTGCTGGCAACGACGAAGAAGTCGGACGGATGATTGCCGAAGCGATGGACAAAGTAGGCAAGGAAGGCGTGATTTCCCTGGAAGAAGGGAAGTCCATGACTACCGAACTAGAAATCACCGAAGGGATGCGCTTTGACAAAGGCTACATCTCTCCGTACTTTGCTACCGACGCCGAACGGATGGAAGCCGTTCTGGATGAGCCTTTCATCCTGCTGACTGACAAGAAGATTGCCCTAGTGCAAGACTTGGTGCCAGTACTTGAGCAAGTAGCTCGTTCTGGTCGTCCCCTGCTGATTATCGCAGAAGATATTGAAAAAGAAGCTCTAGCTACCCTGGTAGTCAACCGCTTGCGTGGCGTGCTGAACGTAGCTGCCGTCAAGGCTCCTGGCTTTGGCGATCGCCGCAAAGCTATGCTAGAAGACATCGCCGTCCTCACCGGCGGTCAAATGATCACCGAAGATGCCGGTCTGAAGCTGGAAAGCACCAAGCTGGATATGCTGGGTAAAGCCCGCCGCATCACCATCACCAAAGACAGCACCACCATCGTCGCCGAAGGCAACGAAAAAGCTGTCAAAGCTCGCTGCGAACAAATCCGCCGTCAAATGGAAGAAACCGATTCTTCTTACGACAAGGAAAAACTGCAAGAGCGTCTTGCTAAACTGGCTGGTGGTGTAGCCGTGATTAAGGTTGGTGCTGCCACCGAAACCGAAATGAAGGATCGCAAGCTGCGCCTGGAAGATGCCATCAACGCCACCAAGGCAGCCGTAGAAGAAGGTATCGTCCCCGGCGGCGGTACAACTCTGGCTCACCTGGCACCTCAAGTAGAAGCTTGGGCCAACGAAAATCTCAAAAATGAAGAGTTGACTGGTGCTTTGATTGTTTCTCGTGCGTTGTCTGCTCCTCTGAAGCGGATTGCTGAAAACGCCGGTCAAAATGGTGCCGTCATCGCTGAGCGCGTCAAAGAGAAGGACTTCAACGTTGGTTACGATGCTGCCAAAGGCGAATTCGTCGATATGTTTGAAGCTGGTATCGTTGACCCCGCCAAGGTGACTCGTTCCGCTCTGCAAAATGCCGCTTCGATCGCAGGCATGGTGCTGACTACCGAGTGCATCGTAGTTGACAAGCCCGAATCTAAAGAAGGTGCTGGCGCTGGCGCTGGCATGGGTGGCGGCGACTACGATTACTAATTTTCTTTCTGTGGGGCAGGGGCAAGGCATCTTGCCCGCCCTTTTACAAAAACAGCTACTTCCTGGTGGAGGTGGCTGTTTTTTTATTAGAACCGCTGTTAGAGTAGGATAGCTTATAGCCAGAATCGAAACGTTATCATCCGCAACCGAGAATTTAACTGTTATGACATCTCTATTGCGTGTTGTTCATAGCGACCCAGATATATTAGGGGGAACTCCTGTATTTGTTGGTACTCGCGTACCCATAAAAACCTTGCTTGATTATCTGGAAGCAGGTGATTCGCTTGATGAGTTTCTAGACCATTTTCCCAGTGTTACTCGCGAACAAGCAGTCAAAGTTCTCCAATTGGCAAAGGAAATGTTGATTGCTTATGCGACTCCTGCTTGATGAATGTGTTCCACGACCACTTAAACGTGAACTCACGGACTATGAAGTACGAACAGTTGTGGAGATGGGTTGGTCGGGTAAAAAAAATGGCGAGTTACTGCAACTTATGGTTCAGGAGAGTTTCACGATTTTATTAACAACAGACCAGAATTTACGATACCAGCAAAACTTGCAGCAGGCAGGAGTTGCAGTAGTTGTTCTTGTTGCACCCAGCAACCGCCTTCCCGATTTGGTTCCACTGATACCAAGCGTTTGCGATGTACTAGCTAGGATTGCTCCAGGTGAGGTTATTGAAGTAGGTGGTTCCTAGAAAGAACAGTATTTTGTCCGCACCACACATACTGGAATATTGTTTATGAGAAGAAGAACCCAGATCCCATGTACGACTGCATAATCGATAATCTTAAAATAACCGCTTTGGCTAAGAACTCCAGTTAGGAAACCAAATCAGCTATCGCTATTTAATCATCTCTTGCGTATTTTGTCGCAATCGCTATATTCGTCGTAACTTTTGTTCGCGAATATGTTTTTCCAATCCCGCAATAACTTCCTCTAGTTGCAGACCAAACTCTTACAATTCCAAGCTGGTTTGACGCAGAGAAACAAGGAGACGTGCGCGTGTCTCTGGATCTGGAATGCGCGGTTGATTAGTCATGACAGGCTCAAAAAATCTTTTGTCTTCTGAAAGTTTTGAGAAAGTCCGTCCAGTAATGCTATTTCGTTAATCATTCTCTTATCTCCTCCTCGTTGGCTAAAGAAAGCTTAAATTCACACCACTCATTACAGCCACATTCCATATAATCCCGATGACGTAAAATTTGTACAAAATCTAAAACTTGATACTCAAACACAGAAAGAATAGGAATTTGGTGGCGATCGCAACTTTAAAAAAATCTCACCATTCTACCTTCCCTCTACCTTTGTTACAAAATAAAATTCGCATTTCGCTTCATCCCGCCGAGGAAACAATTTATACATCTGTTTTGTCGTACAACCAGAAAAGTTAGCAGGATACACTGATGGCGATGCCATCAGTGTATCCTCTGTGACATGACTCCGACCTAAAGGTACGGAGCTTCTAAGAATCACTTCTTAGTCTTCCTAGTTGTTCCCTTGCGGGTTTTCGACTTTGACCTA
>CASBRD010000310.1 GCA_949128025.1 Oscillatoriales cyanobacterium PMM_0008
TCCCCTAGCCTCTAGCCCCCAGCCCCTGAGTCCAGGCGTTTGGAAATCCAACTGCTAACTCCACTGAGAATGGCACCTGCCATCAGAATACCGATCGCTGGGGTAAATACGGGTTCCCAAAGTCTATGCCAAAGGTCAAAACCCAGGGGAACTCCAGCCGCTTTACCTAAAAGTGCGATCGCAAACCACAAAAAACCACTCAAAACCAAGAAAAAATCCCACATTAAAGCCAGGTTTAGCCAATTTAGCAATTTCTCTTTCATTTTTTGCCAGTTGTCTCTTTGTGATTTGCTATTAACTCAAGTTGCTAGTTACTTGCTTTCTGGGTATGTTGTTGCGATGCCGCGCTCTTATTACAACTGGGATAAGAGCGCGGCATCGCAACAACGTACCTAATACCAGCCTCAACTATATAACTAGCAACTTGCGTTATTATCATTGTTTGACAATGATAATAGCAAATCACAAGTTCTCCTTCCAAGCTAAAATCGGCTGGCTAAGAGGCAAACAGCCAGTTATTAATGCGTTTGAGACTATTCCAATCCGGTTTTCTACTTAAACCTTCTTCAACATTTTCCTGGATCTCGCGACGCAACTCAGCATCGAAGTCCAGCACCTGCTTGACAAGTTCGATTTGTTGGCGCACACCAGTTTGATTGGTTTCCAGCATGGCAGATGCCATATTGATCCGTGCTTGTGGGTCTTGCGGACTTAATTTAACTGCCTTTTGAGCTGCTTTGTAAGCCTGATTAGGTTGGTTTTGTAACAGGTACAACCAAGCCAAACAAGTCCAAGCGGCACTATTTTTCGGAGCGCGATCGCAAATATCTTTAAAAACGGGAATGAGCGTTTCCGGGCCAACTCCTGCTTTGTAGCGTTCTAGACTAGATTCAAAAAGCTCGTCAATCGATTCTTGAGTCATCGTTTCCCAATAAAAAATTAATCGAAGCAGATCGCCCACAGCCTTTCATGCTGGGGCTACACAAACAAAGCCTGACGAAAGCAGGCTATACGTTTGTGTAGGGGCGATTTCTAATCGCGGCGTATTTTTGACCGCATTGAAATGCACCCGCAAAAACCTGGGTACTTAGACGGCAAAAGACTTGCCACAGCCACAGGTTTGACTGGCATTCGGGTTGGTAAATTGAAAGCCACCGCCAATCATAGCATCGCTGTAGTCAAGCACGAGGCCGTATAGATAAAGGAGGCTTTTGCGATCGCAAACCAACTGGAAGCCATTATGGTCAAAAACATCATCATCGGGTCTAATGCTACTGGGGTCTATGAAATCCATCATGTATGACATCCCAGAACAGCCGCCTTGACGCACGCCTACCCGCAAGTAGAGGTCTTTTCCTTGTTTTTCCCGCAAAAATCCAACTTGCCGGACGGCAGATTCGGTGATCTGAATACCCTTTTGCTGAGACTGAGTTGCTGATGTCATAGGTTTACACGACTCCTTATGCCGATTAACATCGACGAGTTTTTGCCTTTAAGTCCATTTTATCTGGTTGGAGAGGATTCTTGACTCCAAGGCAGACACCCTTCTAAGCAGGAATGCCTTATCGTGAGATAAGGAAGCCTCTGCCTTTATAGGGATGGGGGATCTCACCATCAGTATAAATACCGAAACCGCAAGCTCCTAATTTTATTTGTATCGGCTTAGTCTATGACAACTCTCAATCGTTCTACCCGTCGCCGCTTAAAACAATTAAACCAAATTCCCAGCGTGTGGGAAGGCGATCGCCGTCCGTTATCACCCGACGGCGAATCGGACAGCGAAGCAAAAGGCGAATGTATTGTGTGGGTAGATGGTTCCCAAGGAGTTGTTCGCGGCATCGATATGGTGAGAGCAGAATCTGGCCCCGAAGCGATTGTACGTACCTTACTGCGAGCGATGGAATATCCTCAAGGGCCTGTCAAACCAGCTCGACCCCAGAAAATAGTAGTGTGCGATCGCGAGATCCAGTTTTTTCTGCGCGGCGTACTCCAAGAAATGGGGATTACCATTGACTACGTACCGACACTGCCCCTAATTGACGAACTGTTTCGGGAATTCCAAGAAAATGCCACCACCCAACCGCCTCAATTACCGCCCCAGTACGCAGAGCGATTGATGCAGGCAGCATACAACTTTTGGGACACGGCTGCTTGGGACTTTCTCGAAGAGCATCAAATTGTCGCAATTGAACTGAATCGTTGGGATATCGGCACCCTCTATGCCTCTGTGATGGGGATGTCAGGGATGGAGTACGGAATTCTGCTCTATCGCTCTCTCGATTCCCTCAAGCGGTTTCGCGCCTCTGTTTTGCAGGAAGAAGAATCTTTAGATAAGCTCGAAGACGCTTTCCTGGCCCAAGATTGCCTGTTTGTCACCTTTGATTTACCCGGTGAAGCAGAAGAAGATGAAGATATCAATTTAGCCGATCTGCCAGCCTCAGAAATCGAGCCTAATTTTGGCAACATCCACCCACTAGAAGGTTTGCGCTCTTCTTTATTTGAAGAAGAAGCACTCGTCGTTTTAATCGCTCTGGAAGCTTTGAATCGCTTTCTTCGCGCTTCCCACCGCCAACTCGCCAGCGAGATGTTCCCTAACCTCAACAGTCGCTATCGCATTCCCATACCTGAAGATTCCGACACCACCCAAATGGCATCTGTCAAGGTGACAACCCTGCCTGAAGTGTCAAAAGAACTGTTCGAGATGATTGAATTAGAAGATGAGGAAGATGAGGAGTTGCTTTCTAGGAAAGCTCTGCCGACTCTCAGAGATGATTTGGTGCCGGAAAATTCCTTCCTCAGCATCGGTATGGTGTCCTGGGAGACGGTGGAGCATCTGCGGACAACGCTCTTAGACGATCGATTGGCCGACAAAGTAGAAACAGCGGGAGATGGATTGCCAGTTATTTTGATCCAAACTTCACGTCCCAAGGCTAAGACCATGATTGAGAAAATTCAGGCGGGCGGGGGAATCAAAGGGATTTTCTTTAATCCGGGTGAAGACCCGTTTGATGACAATAGCTACGATTTGGGAATCATCCAGACCAACAACGGGGAAATGTACCTGTTCGGGGAATTCATGGATGATGACCCAGTTCATCAGGAAGCTCGTAAGAAATGGAACCAGCGGTGTAAGAAAACTAAGGGCTACTGTGGCGTGCTGATTGCTAGGGGGTTAATGGGAGCTTCGCGAGGAAATCCCCAGCTACAAGACATGATGGCTTTGTTTGAGGCCCGATCGCTCTCCCATCAAGATTTGGGTTTAGGCACCCTGCAACGGATGCTGCAAGTGGACTGGGACTAGGGACTGGGGACTGGGGATTAGGGACTAGGGACTAGGGAAGAGAGAAGAGGGAAGAGAGAGCAGAAAAAATCCTCTCTTTTCTTCTCTTCTCTTCTCCCGTTACTCCTTTGACATATTCACCAGTTTTTCACTTTTTTAAGGTTAGATATCAATAGGAAGATATTTAACTAGCGATCGTGAGTTACGTAGAAAACCAACTTAGTAATTGCCTACTGCCGCGACACGAATTGCTCGCGCTTCCATCTTTTATCTACCCGCCGGGAAGACCCACACCATAGCAGCTTCTGCTTGGTGTTGGGATGAAAGGCTCTTTAAAATTGGGTACTCGATGTACCCAATTTTAACAAATCATGTTACTATATTTACAAAGCACGATTGGTCTTATAGCAAAGTGCAACGTCAGCCGTGCAAACACAGTCCCAGTCTTGCTTTGAGCGGTTAATACTGTCATAACCGATGTGACTATATAATTTTAAATTAATTACATCAGCAATTCTACTTAAATATTGTTTTTTTACCCATTGCTGTTAACCACAACCTCATCCTAACCCCTTTTTATAAAGAAATAGAGAAGATTTGGTAATGTAACTTACTACACTTGATGAATAAGTTTTTCTTATTGTGTTAAAAACTTATGTATAACCATAAAACGCTGCTAATTAACCAGTCAATATCGCCAAAAGGGCATTTTACAATTGAGAAGATGAGATGGAAAATTTATTGGTGAATCTGCAATTTTAAGTCTAAAATCAACAATACTTTCCAGTAACTAAGCATCTACCAAAGGAGAGAAAAAATGGCTAAAGGAACTGTTCAATCATTAGCGCACCAATGGGCTAAAAAGTATGTTGAAAACCTCCAAGTTAATTCCCAAGATGAAGTAGCGAAAGACTCGCACAATTTAGCGGATTTTGTATCCAAAGCTGGCAGGGAGCAAACGGTAGAAAAGCTAATGCACTCTCTTAGATCTGTCAGCGCCAAAGCCTGGAACAAAACAGAAGCGCTGCTGGCAAAAGAAATTGAGAGGCATAGGATAAACCCCAGATTAATCAATCCTTGGGAAATTGCAGCAGATTCCTTTCGCATCTACGACAAAGCGCTCGAAATCTACACCCAGCAAGCAACGACGAGGCGTATTTCTGTGGAGATGGGAGTGGAGGATTCATCGGACGAACTCAATAGAAAAGCACTGGAAGTCTTCACCGAGCAAATTGCCCCCAGCCAGCTGGCGGCGCTGATTGGCAATGAAATCGGGGGACTTCAGAGGAAGTACACGGCGGACGATCCCCGCGTCAAGGGTTTTGTAAGTATGCAGCTACACTACACCAGCCAGATGTTGCTGGAGACGCTCTCTCCCGTCGAGCGAGTGCTTGTGGGTGCTTATTTCAAAGTAATTGATGACCACTTTTATATGCCCTTGCAGCGATCGTATGAAGCGGCAGCAAAACAAGACTACGACTCCCCAGTCTTGTCAGCCGTGCAGAAGTTGTTACCGGATAGCACGAAGATTGCCAAGAAGATTGCCCAGCGGACGCTCCAATTGTACCCTGGCTATCGCAGCTACAGCGGTGCGTTGAGCGATCCCGTAGTGCGAATTTCTAGTATCAGGGATGTGGAGATGTTCCAAGTTTATTTGTGGGTGTGCGCTTTAGAAGGGGACATCTCCGCCATCCAACAGGAGTTGTTCCCCCTGTGCGTGATGCTGTATCCTGTCTTAGGTGTGAAGTGGGAATTGCTGCGGCAAATGCTGCATTTGTTGGGTCAGGAAATCCGCAGTCGCTTAACTCCGGAACAGTCGGCAAAGTTTATGCCCTATTTTCAGGTTCTGTGGGAAATGTTTTCTCCTGATGTGTTCGCAGCTATTACAGAAGAACAACAAATGTTAGCGATATAAGCGGCTAGTGTTGGTGATGGGCGAAGCATTCCGGGACAAAGCTGATGTCTAAAATGATCGTGGGATGGGCGTCTCGCCCGTCCCTAACTACAATTTAGATGCGCGACAGCTAATCATCTCTAGCGCGAAAGGAGTAAAATCTTTAGAGAAACCTGAGCAGGAAAAGCTGAATGCGAGTTGCGATCGTCGGGGCGGGATTGGCTGGAATGGCTACGGCTGTAGATCTGGTCGATGCCGGTTGCGAAGTAGAAATATTTGAGTCTCGTCCCTTTGTGGGGGGTAAAGTCGGTAGCTGGGTAGATGCCGATGGCAATCATGTTGAGATGGGGTTGCACGTCTTTTTTGGTTGCTACTATCAGTTGTTCGATTTGATGAAGAAAGTGGGGGCGATCGAAAATCTGCGCCTCAAACAACATACCCACACCTTCATCAACCGGGGAGGCATAAAAGGTGAATTGGATTTTCGCTTCATTACTGGTGCGCCTTTCAACGGTTTGAAGGCATTTTTCACCACGTCGCAACTTTCGGTGCAAGATAAAATTCAGAATGCGATCGCACTCGGCACCAGTCCCCTAGTTCGCGGCTTAGTTGACTTTGAGGGCGCGATGAAAAATATCCGCAATCTCGATAAAATTAGCTTTGCCGACTGGTTCAGACGCCACGGCGGTTCGGATGGCAGCTTAAAGCGGATGTGGAATCCGATCGCCTACGCACTCGGTTTTATTGACTGCGAGAATATTTCTGCCCGCTGTATGCTCACCATTTTCCAGTTTTTTGCCGCCAAAACCGAAGCATCGGTGCTGCGAATGCTGGAAGGTTCCCCTTACGAATATTTACACAAACCCATCATTCAATATCTAGAAGCGCGAGGGGCGAAAATACATACCCGTCGCCGCGTGCGAGAAATTCTCTTCACCGGGGAAGGAGAAGAAACTTGCGTTACCGGCTTAGTAATTGCCAAAGGCGAAACCGAAGAAACTATCACCGCCGATGCCTATGTCTGCGCCTGCGATGTGCCGGGAATTCAGCGCGTTTTGCCGTCGGAGTGGCGCAAGTGGAAGGAGTTCGATAATATTTATAAGTTAGATACGGTGCCTGTAGCGACCGTGCAGCTGCGGTTTGATGGCTGGGTGACGGAACTGGAAGATGCCGAGGCGCAAAAACAGTTGTCAAGTGCTGTGGGAATTGATAATCTGCTTTATACGGCTGATGCTGACTTTTCCTGCTTTGCTGACATGGCTTTGACTAGCCCATCCGATTATTATCGTTCTGGACAAGGTTCTCTGTTGCAGCTGGTGCTGACGCCGGGAGATCCGTTTATAAAAGAGAGTAATGATGCGATCGCGCATCACGTCCTCAAACAAGTTCACGATCTCTTCCCCTCCTCGCGAGATCTGAACATGACCTGGTACAGTGTAGTCAAACTCGCCCAATCTCTCTACCGCGAAGCCCCAGGTATGGACCCCTATCGCCCTCCCCAACAAACTCCCATTGCCAATTTCTTCCTCGCAGGTAGTTACACCCAACAAGACTACATCGATAGTATGGAAGGAGCTACTCTTTCTGGGCGTCAAGCAGCCAAGGCAATTTTAGCTCGGAAAAACTAGGTAATAAGTCATCGGTAATTTCAGATTTCAGATTTGAGATTGCCAAATCCAAAATCCTCTCATCCAAAATTACCAAAATGTCAGATTGGCTAGAACATAGCGTACAAGTAGAAGTAGCGGTTCCGATTGACTTTACCTGGAACCTCTGGTCCGATCTCGAACAAATGCCCCGTTGGATGAAATGGATTGAATCCGTTAAAATTTTATCAGAGAATCCAGAGCTATCACGTTGGAAACTAGCTAGTGGCGGATTGGAATTCACCTGGCTTTCCCGCATCCTCAAAATGATACCCAACCAGATTATTCAGTGGGAATCCGTGGATGGTTTGCCAAATCGGGGTGCGATTCGCTTTTACGATCGCCACGGTAGCAGCATTGTTAAACTGACAATAGCTTATGGTATTCCCGGCTGGCTGGGCAAATTGATGGATAATCTATTTTTGGGGCGCATTGTTGAATCGACTATTCAGGCAGATTTAGAACGATTTAAAGAATACGCTCTCAAAGCTTACGCTCAATCTTAGAATTATTCAACTTCCGGGTATTCCCCAAAACAAACTAATTTTAGTAGGTTGGGTTGAGGAACGAAACCCAACCAGAACTTAAAGCTAAAGTTGGGTTTCACTCTGTTCAACCCAACCTACGGCAATAAAATTTATTACAAGTATTCAACCGGACATGATATTACTCGACTTCCGGGTATTCGCCAAAACAAACTAATTTTAGATAATTCGGGTTATCTACTAACTCTTTGGCTAATAAATAACCGGCAATTGTCCAAGTTTGATATTTCCTCGCTTCTTTGCCAATCAGTCTGCCATTTTGACCATCATAGTATTCTGGCCATTGATCGGTGTGCAAACGTTTTTCAGCAATGTTAATCGCACGATGAGCCAGATCTATTCTACCCATTTTCTGAGCGGCTGCGGCTAACATCCAGAGCAATACTGGCCAACTTCCACCATTATGATAAGACCAAGGTCTATTTTTGGGATCGCAACCAGTCAGAATTTTCCATTCTAAATCTTCTAAAGCGGGAAAACAAAGTTTCATCGGCATATCTGCAATTAGATTTTCCCATTGAGTTTCAATCAAGTTTAAGATTCCTAGCGACTGCTGCTTATTTGTTAAAGAAGAAACGATCGCCATCAAATTTCCCTGTGAAAAGAAGCGGCAATCTATCTGCGACGGCCCTAGATTACCGGCTAAATAGCCTCCATCTTCTGGCAACCACTCTGTCAGTTTATGAAAGGGAATAGAATCTGAATATATATTGAATTTATTGAGAGCTTCTTCTCCATATTCCTCTACTCTATACCGATAAATGACATTCAAACGATGAGTATCCAGCCAATAATTTTCTCGAATATGTTCGATCAAGGCAGGAAGGCGGCTACGAATTGCTTTGATTAGGTATTGATTATCTTGATTGGGGAAAAGAAGTTCGCCACCAGCCCGCAAAGCAGCATAAAATAAGGATTGAATGTCCAAAGGATGCCCGGAAAGCCCCATGCGGCGATCGATCATACTCGCGCCATCGGGAACCAAAAGGGTGGGATACATATCAAACCGGGCTACTAAGCACAGTTCCATAATTAGCCTGATACCTTCTTGGAAATCTTCTCGATAGGCAAGTTTGGTATCTTTTGTACAGTTTACATAAGCCCGTAATAGTATCATCCACCAGAGACAGGAATCAACGGGTGCAACTCTAGCGATCGCGTGTTCGCCAAAATCTGCTTTCAGACGTTCCTTCCCATTTATAGATTCTACCTTAAAACTTGCTGGCATCAAGCCTCGGCCAGGTTTAGAAGAATTCAACTGCCTTTCTTTTGGCTGTAGCTTTAAGGTTTCTTCAAGAAAGTTGCGGACAATTTCCGACCTACCTTTGAGCAGAAAAACAATCGCACTAGAGACAAAATCGCGGATAAAGCACTGGTCGTAATTGAGTGCTTGGACATCGGGATCGCGGGCAGCTATTGTGCCAACCGGACGTTCTTGATAGTAGATAATCGAATTTTCAAGTGCTTGCCATGCTTCTTTTACAACAGGCTCTTCTGTTATCATTTGATTCCTTTTACATAAATGCTCTAGACTGGTAGTAGATGAAAGAAAAGAATACCACTACCAGCTACCAAGTGGGATCGACGAAAAGATTAATAGTTAGGTATTCGCGCCCAGCCGGTACTGCGGCGATACAAGCACAGATGCAGTGACCATCCTCAAGTTCCACCTCGCAGGCGTGACAAGAACCCATGAGGCAGCCAGTGGGAATGAAAACTCCCGCGCGATCGGCCACTTCCAGCAGCGGTTCTCCCACCTGGGCATCAACAGTTATATCATCCGGTAAAAATCGAATTTTGGTCATTAGTCATTAGTCATTGGTCATTGGTCATTGGTCAGTTGTCAGTTGTCAGTTGTCAGTGGTCAGTGGTCAGTTGTCAGTTGTCAGTGGTCAGTGGTCAGTTGTCAGTTGTCATTAGTAAATGTCTTTACCTCTTCCCCTCTTCCCCTAGCCCCTATTTTCTTTTGACTTTTGACTTTTGACTTTTCTTGCTAGTTATTAGGCAAAACAGGCGTTAAATCGAGGTGAGCCTCAACCGCAGTTGCCAGAGCGTCTAAGGAAGCTTCTCGCTGTTCGCGGTAATTGGGAATGCCGTTGGGCAAAGCAGAAAGACCCCGTTGTTGGCGCAGCAGATTCAACCAACCGCGTCGCCAGGGGCCATTATCAAACAGCCCGTGCAGATAGGTGCCCCAAACGGATTGAGCGGAGTCAACCATGCCCAAATAGGGATCGTCGAATAAAGGTTGAGTTTGCGCCCCCTCCACCGTGCGGGTGCGCCCTTGATGAATTTCATAGCCGAGTACTGGTAAACCGACTTGGGGATAGTTAGATGTCACCTGCCGCTGACGAACGATTTTTTGTGGCGTAATTACAGTTTTTATAGGTAAAAGTCCCAGTCCGTCGCAGCGACCTTCCGAACCCTCGATCCCTTCTGGATCTGCCACCATTTTACCCAGCATTTGGTAACCGCCGCAAATTCCCATGACGGTGCCGCCTGCCGCCACATAGTCTTGAATGGCTTCTGCCATACCTGTTTGTTTGAGAATCATCAAGTCAGCGATCGTAGTTTTGGAACCGGGAATTATCACTGCATCTGGATGTCCTAGATCTTGTTTGGGGTGGATGTATTTCAGATTCACGGTAGATTCTGCTTCCAGGGGGTCAAAATCGGTAAAATTAGAAATCCTGGGCAGGCGGATGACTGCGATCGTCAAGTCTTTGTTGGCACCGCTAGAACGACGTTCAAATAAATCGAGGGAGTCTTCGGCGGGGAAGTCATTGTCTATCCAGGGAATGACGCCGACGACGGGGATGCCTGTGCGTTCTTCTAACCAGGTGATACCGGGTTGCAGCAGACTTCGCTGTCCGCGAAACTTATTGATGATGACGCCCTTGACCAATTTCCGTTCCGACGGTTCTAATAATTGTAAAGTACCTATAACGTGAGCGAAAGCACCACCGCGATCGATATCTACAACCAGTAAAGTGGGAGCATTAAGATGGCGAGCTACTCGCATATTAGTCAAGTCGCGGTGCTTGAGGTTAATCTCCGCCGGACTGCCAGCCCCCTCACAAACAATTAAATCGAATTCTGTAGCTAAAACTTCTAGCGATTCTGTAATCGCTTGCCAGCCTATTTCAAAATATTGCTCGTAGTACTCCAAAGCGCTGGCTCTACCTACGGCTTTACCTTTAATAATTATCTGGGAAGTCATATCGCTTTGGGGTTTGAGTAAAATCGGGTTCATCTCCACGGTGGGAGCTATACCAGCAGCCCAAGCTTGTACTGCCTGGGCGTGACCGATTTCCCCGCCTGTGGCCGTAACATAAGCATTTAGCGCCATGTTTTGCCCTTTAAAAGGCGTTACTCGCCAGCCACGCCGTACTAAAATACGACAGATGGCGGCTGTTAAGAGCGATTTTCCAGCGTGGGATGTAGTGCCCACAACCATAATGGCTTTCATATAGGGA
>CASBRD010000311.1 GCA_949128025.1 Oscillatoriales cyanobacterium PMM_0008
AGAAATCCCACCCCCCTCTGTCCCCCCGCCACGGGGGGAAGATTGGGAAGAAATTTTATCTGCGGGGGGCAATAAGTTTGAGATCGAGTTGAAATCGGGAGAGAGGTTGAAATGCGATCGCATCCTGCTTGCTACCGGCAGTAACCCAACAGGCTACCAAATAGCCAAAGCATTGGGTCATCACATCGAACCGCCAGTTCCTTCCCTATTTACCTTTAACGTACCCGAACCTAGCCTGAAAGATTTGGCTGGTGTAAGCGTAGATAACGTCCGCGTGCGATTGCAAGTTGGAACCTCACCCCCAACTCCTCTCCCTTCAACAGATAGGGGAGGTAACACCCAATTTGAACAAACTGGCCCAATACTAATTACTCACTGGGGTTTAAGTGGCCCTGCGGTGCTGAAACTCTCAGCTTGGGGTGCCAGAGTGCTACACGATTGCCACTATCAGGCGACATTGCTAATTAATTGGCTTCCTCAGTACAATCCAGAAAGTCTGCGTCAAATGCTATTGAATGTTAAATCTCAGTTGGTACGACGCCAGATTTCCACCAGCTGCCCAGTTCCTCTGCCCCGACGCCTCTGGGAGTATCTAGTCACCCGTGTGGGCATTAGTACAGAAGATAAATGGTCGGGTATATCGAACAAACTCCTCAACCAACTAATTCAAGAACTTACACAAGGCCAATACCAGATTAATGGCAAAGGCGTTTTTAAAGAAGAATTTGTCACCTGTGGCGGCGTCAGCCTTAAAGAAGTAGACTTCAAAACTATGGAAAGCAAATGCTGTGGGGGTCTTTACTTTTCTGGAGAAATTCTGGATATTGATGGCGTAACTGGTGGCTTTAATTTCCAGAGTGCTTGGACAACCGCGCACTTAGCAGGTAACGCAATCGGGGCTAGGGGCTAGAGGCAGAGGGGCAGAGGGGAAAAGAAAAAGATTTCAGATTGAAATTAAATCTAAAATCTAATATTCCTCTGTTGTTCTGTGGGCTTCTGTGGTTCAATTCACTCAAACTCTGAAACAAAATAATGAAATTTAGCGAAATAGTACAAAAACTAGAATCCGTCTCCAATAGCCTGATATCTAACGCAGCAGTCAATCCAGAAATTATTGCTGTTGCACCGATCGATGAGGCACCTATTGGGACTCTCAGTTACATAGAGGGAGCGAAATTTGCGGCTTTTGTGAGAAAAACTTCGGCAAGTGCTTTAATTTTGCCCCAAGACGAAGCGCTACAGAAGGAAGCGATCGAACGGAGTATTGCCTGGATTGCTACAAATGAACCAAGATTATTATTTGCTCAGGCGATCGCTCTTTTCTACAAACCCTTCCGTCCAGATGTAGGAATTCATACCACAGCAGTCATTCATCCTTCAGTACAAATCGGTAATGATGTTTATATCGGCCCCCATGCAGTCATCCAAGCCGGGGTAAAGATTGGCAACTACGTCTGCATTCACCCGAACGTGGTAATTTACCCAGAAGCGCAAATAGGCTCTAGCACAACATTACACGCCAACTGCACCATCCACGAACGCACCCGCATCGGCACAGATTGCATGATTCACAGCGGTGCTGTCATCGGTGCGGAAGGCTTTGGCTTCGTTCCCACACCCACTGGCTGGTTCAAAATGGAACAATCTGGCTGCACGGTGCTGGAAGATGGCGTGGAAGTTGGCTGCAACACTACAATCGATCGACCAGCCGTAGGAGAAACGCGGATAGCACAAAACACGAAAATTGACAACCTGGTACAGATCGGTCACGGCTGTCAGGTGGGTGCAAACTGTGCCTTAGCTTCACAAGTTGGATTAGCTGGTGGCGTGAAGGTGGGAAATCGGGTGTTGTTGGCGGGACAGGTGGGAATAGCGAATCAGGCTCATATTGGAGATGGTGCGATCGCCACAGCCAAAGCAGGGATTCACAGCGACGTAGAGCCCGGTGCGATCGTAACTGGCATTCCAGCCATTCCCCACAAAGTTTTTCTGAAAGCAGCAGCCATCTATAGCCGCCTTCCAGAAATGTATCAATCTCTTAAACAAATCCAGCGTCGTTTGAGTGACAAGCAATCATCGGAAAAATCGGGAAAATCGCACTGAATTAGTAGGGTTTCCCTCACTCTCCCAATTCATGCTTTAAGGCATCATAGAGTCATGGAAAGAGACGCAAAGCTTAATCACCGCAACGGTTTACAGCGACGATAGCGGATCTCTTGCCAATTCTTGATTAATGTTAAGCTGCTCCTGGGCTAAATTTTACAGTCAATTTAATGAAATTATTGTGGGATGGGCATCTTGCCCGTCCCTAACTACAATTTAGATGCGTAGCAGCTTACCACTCAGTTAATCCAGTCACAGCTAATATCCTACTCATGAGTAGATGACTTATTGTGTTTGGAACCACCTTGACTATGCAGCAAGTAACTACTAGCAGCAATCAGTAGAATCGCAATAGCTAAATAGAGTACCTCTAGGTATGTTGTAATTGGCATTCCCGCCACTTGTTTAAAAATCCTCACTACTAGCACCATTACAATGACCTTTAAAATCTTATCTTTTAGTTCATCTAACGAATGAATTTCTAAAATTCTGATTTCCTGATTTGCTCTGCCCACATCAATCTTGGAAATAAATAGTTCGTAGATTCCAAAACTAAAAATCATTAAAACTATTCCGATCAGATAAAGATCGACTGCACCAATGATATTAATCATTACTTTTGTAGTAAATTGAGATAAATTTCCTTCAAATTCCCCGTAGAGTTTAACGGCTTCAATTATTTCCAAGCTGCCCAGCCAGAATAAATTGATTACACTAATTAACCCGAACAATACAGGTACGATCGCCAAAAATCTAACACCCCACAGCAAATTTTCTGTAATTTGCTCGACTTTTTTACTAAACCGCATATATTACCCCTAAAATCAGATCTGCTGATTGTACCATAAAAGTTTTGTGTTTTTAGTTTATGTAAGACATTTCGTAGCAATACTCGATACATCTCACGTTTGGCATCCTAAAGCGTGGCACTAGGTATTTGGGGGATTAGAAACTGGGGACTAGCGACTGGGAAGATAATTTTAAGTATACTTAAGTATTTTAAATTACCCATTGCTAGTCCCCAGTACCAAAATAAAAAAACGATGGCGCTAGTCCAAGTGCGGAATGTGGGCTAAAATCCCAATTTTTCCAAGACGGGATGAGTGGAGACAATGTGTCGATCTAAACCAAGTTGCTTTGGCTCAATTCCCAGCGCTAAAGCAACCAATTGCGGTAAATGTAGCACAGGCAAACCCAGCTTACGCGAAATCACCTTTTCCACTTCTGGTTGACGAGAATCTAAATTGAGGTGGCACAATGGACAAGGCGTTACCATACAATCGGCACCAGCGTCAATAGCCTCCTGAATATGCGCCCCAGCCATTTTAAAAGATTGAGTGGTGGCATAGCTGGAAAGAGGCCAGCCGCAACACTGAGTCCGCCCTCTGTAATATATAGGTGTCGCCCCAACTGTCCGGAACACATTTTCCATTGATTCTGGCTGGAAGGGGTCGTCAAAAGGTATGGACTTTTGAGCCCGCAGGAGATAACATCCATAGAAAGCGGCACACTTGAGATTGCTTAGTTTGCGAGTAACTCGTTTTTGCAGTTCTTCTAAACCGTAATCTCCGACTAAAACCCACAGAAGATGTTTGACATCGGTGCTGCCGCGATAAGGCGAACAACCCTCTTTTTTCAATAATCCGTTAATCTGTTCTAAGTAGGCTGGGTTTGTTTGCTGAGATTCCTTGAGCCTTTCGTCCACATGACCGATAACGCCCTGACAGGTGCTGCAATGGGTGAGTAGTGGCAGGTTCAATTCCTCGGCTAGGGCAATATTGCGGGCATTGACAGTATCTTCCAACAGCTGAGATTCTTCCTTAAAAGTGCCGGAACCACAGCAGGAAGCTTTTTTCAGCTCGATCAGCTCAATACCCAGTGCTTGGGTGAGGGCTGCTGTGGATTGGTATAGTTCCCGGCAGGCACCTTGGGCAACGCAGCCGGGAAAGTAAGCATATTTAAGTGTCATTTGTCAAGTATATTTGGTAAAGTGTCAGAGATGGCGGTACTGGCTCTTATTCTACGATCGCTTGTTGAGGGGTGAGGCGATCGGGAATCGGCGATCGGGAAAAGGGAAAATTTTGGCCTGCTACCGAGTCCCTAGTGCCTACGTTTGGTGTCAGTAAAAAAATTGGCTAGATCTCGATGAGAGCGATCGCTATATTCAGATAAGATTAAGAAATGCTTAGAACCATATTTCCCAGCGAGGAAGTTCGGGCAACTGCGATAAGGGATTAATATGAGCGAACAGGAAATTTTTCAGAAAGTTCAAAAGATTGTGGCAGAGCAATTGAGCGTTGAAGCCACCGACGTCAAACCAGAAGCCCATTTTACCAACGATCTGGGGGCTGATTCCCTGGATACGGTAGAACTGGTGATGGCCTTAGAAGAAGAGTTTGATATCGAAATTCCCGACGAAGCGGCAGAAAAGATTTTGACGGTTCAACAGGCTGTAGACCACATCAACGAAAAAGTTGCCGCATCGGCATAAAAGATACCATTATCCCTAAAATCGTGGAGAGGCACATACCCTGCCCTGCCTTTCCTCCTGCCACCAAGCCCAGGACAGCTATGGTGGGGGTCTCCAGGCAGGAAGACAGATGACAGATTTTGAAGGTAAGCGCGTTGTTATTACTGGTCTGGGCGCGATTACACCCATTGGCAATACCTTAGCTGAGTATTGGGAAGGATTGTTAAGCGGACGCAACGGCATTGGGCCGATTACCTTGTTTGATGCGTCCCGCCATGATTGCCGCATCGCAGGCGAAGTGAAGGGTTTTGACCCCCATGACTACATGGATCGTAAGGATGCCAAACGCATGGATCGCTTTGCCCAGTTTGCAGTTGCGGCTAGCAAGCAAGCGATAAGAGACGCCCAGTTTGTCATAAACGAACTGAACGCAGAACAGGTAGGCGCGATCATTGGCACCGGCATTGGCGGTCTGAAGGTACTGGAAGATCAGCAAGAAATATACTTGACAAAAGGGCCAGATCGCTGTAGTCCCTTTATGATTCCCATGATGATCGCCAACATGGCAGCCGGTTTAACCGCTATTCACACGGGCGCTAAAGGGCCAAACTCCTGCTCGGTAACCGCCTGTGCCGCTGGTTCCAATGCGATCGGGGATGCCTTTCGCCTGATCCAGCGGGGATACGCCCAAGCCATGATTTGCGGTGGCACGGAAGCAGCAGTAACACCTCTATCTTTAGCGGGATTTGCAGCAGCGCGAGCGCTATCGAAGCGCAACGACGACCCGGCCCATGCCTCTCGTCCATTCGATCACGATCGCGATGGATTCGTCATGGGCGAAGGAGCCGGTATTCTCCTATTGGAAGAACTGGAACACGCCCTCAGTCGCGGGGCCAAAATTTACGCCGAAATAGTCGGCTACGGCATGACCTGCGATGCCTACCACATGACCTCCCCAGTACCAGGTGGAGAAGGAGCTGCCAGGGCAATCCAGCTGTGTTTGAAAGACAGCGGTCTTACTCCAGAACAGGTTAGCTACATCAACGCCCACGGCACCAGTACATCAGCTAACGATGTCACCGAAACAGCAGCAATAAAAAAAGCCTTGGGAGACCATGCCTACAAAGCGGCCATTTCCTCGACAAAATCGATGACAGGTCATCTTTTGGGCGGTTCTGGTGGTATTGAAGCAGTTGCTACCGTCATGGCGGTAGCTAATGACCGAATTCCACCAACGATTAACTTAGAAAACCCCGATGTCGGGTGCGACCTAGATTATGTCCCCAACCAAAGTCGCGCCCAAAAAGTAGAAGTGGCACTGTCCAATTCTTTTGGTTTCGGGGGCCACAACGTCACCTTAGCATTTAAAAAGTACGCCTCTAATGGGTAATCGGGACTGGGGAATTGGTCAGTGGTCAGTGGTCAGTGGTCAGTGGTCAGTGGTCAGTGGTGATTCTCCCCCACGCCCTGTTTGACTTTTGAATGAGTGACTTTTGACTTTTCTAGCCCCTCTTAAAACCACTTGCCCATCAAACTCCCTAATGGGATGATGGGGATACTGTTTTGGGGCGATCCAGAGTACCCATATTTCAGCTTACCTACCAAGTTTTCGATCGTCGTTAAAAGAAGAGATTATGGCCGTTGCAACCCAATCACTCCAAGAACTTTGCATTAACTCCATCCGCTTTCTGGCGATTGACGCCGTAGAGAAAGCAAAATCGGGCCATCCAGGACTGCCGATGGGCGCAGCGCCGATGGCGTTTGTGCTGTGGGATAGCTTTATGCGGTATAACCCAAAGAATCCCAAATGGTTTAACCGCGATCGCTTCGTGCTATCAGCTGGACATGGCTCAATGCTACAGTACGCCCTGCTCTACCTGACTGGCTACGACAGCGTAACCATAGAAGACATCAAGCAGTTCCGTCAGTGGGAATCCAAAACCCCCGGACACCCCGAAAACTTTATGACGGCGGGCGTGGAAGTCACAACTGGGCCACTAGGTCAAGGAATTGCCAATGGAGTAGGTTTGGCAATAGCGGAAGCGCACCTTGCTGCTAAATTTAACAAACCCGATGCCAAGATTGTTGACCACTACACTTATGTGATTTTGGGTGATGGTTGCAACATGGAAGGCATTTCTGGTGAAGCTTGTTCCTTCGCAGGACACCTGGGATTAGGTAAACTCATCGCTTTATACGACGACAACCATATCTCCATCGACGGTTCTACTGATATAGCATTCACCGAAGATGTTTCCAAACGGTTTGAAGCTTATGGTTGGCACGTCCTCCACGTCGAAAATGGCAATACCGATTTAGAAGGAATTGCCAAAGCAATTGCAGCAGCCAAAGCTGTCACCGATAAACCGACCATGATTAAGGTGACAACCACCATCGGTTACGGTTCTCCCAACAAAGCAAACACCGCTGGCGTTCACGGCGCTGCTTTGGGTGCAGACGAAGTAAAACTGACTCGCGAAAAACTGGGTTGGGAATACGAACCTTTCGTAATCCCAGAAGATGCCCTCAACCATACACGCAAAGCAGTCGAACGCGGCGCAGGCTACGAAACCGACTGGAACAAGACCTTTGCCGACTACAAAGCTAAATATCCTCAAGAAGCCGCTGAATTTGAACGTTATATTAGCAGCAAATTGCCCGACGGTTGGGATAAAGTACTACCCAGCTACACCGCTGAAGACAAAGCACTCCCCACCCGCAAACACTCGGAAAACTGCCTCAACAAACTGGCAGGGGTTTTACCTGAACTAATTGGTGGTTCGGCTGACTTAACCCACTCCAATCTTACCGAAGTCAAGGGCAAAGGCGACTTTCAGAAAGGTCAATACCAAAACCCCAACATCCACTTTGGCGTGCGGGAACACGGTATGGGCGCAATCTGTAATGGCATAGCGCTGCACGGTTCTGGATTAATTCCCTACGGCGCTACCTTCTTGATCTTCACAGATTATATGCGGGCTGCCATCCGCTTATCCGCCTTGTCCCAAGCAGGGGTGATTTGGGTGATGACCCACGATTCGATCGGACAAGGTGAAGATGGCCCGACCCACCAACCGATCGAAACTCTGGCTTCTCTGCGTGCTATTCCTAACCTGACTGTGATTCGCCCCGCAGATGGAAACGAAACCTCTGGGGCTTATAAAATTGCGATCAAAAAAGCTAAGCAAAACGATCCCACCCTGTTAGCTTTCACCCGTCAGAATGTCCCCAACTTGGCAGGTACTTCGATTGAGGGCGTGGCAAAAGGTGGATACATCGTCGTTGATTCCGATGGTACACCGGATATTATCCTGATTGGTACTGGTTCAGAATTGAGCCTCTGTGTCACCGCCGCTGAGAAACTCACGGCAGAAGGTAAGAAAGTCCGTGTCGTCTCGATGCCCTCAACAGATATCTTTGATGCACAGGATGCAGCTTATAAGGAGTCTGTTCTGCCCTCATCTGTCACCAAGCGTTTGTCTGTAGAAGCTGCTAGCAGTTTCGGCTGGCATAAGTATGTTGGTATGGGGGGAGATTGCGTTAGTATCGATCGTTTTGGTGCTTCTGCGCCTGGTGGAGTTTGTCTGGAGAAGTTTGGCTTTAGCGTTGATAATGTTTTAGCTAAAGCTAAGGCATTGTTGGGTTAATAGTTTTATTAGCAACATTTGGCAGGCATCTTGCCTGTAATACTTGTGGGGTGGGCATCTTGCCTGCCTTTTTTTTTACGCAGAGGTTCGCAGAGGAGGATTAATTATAGCAACCGCTTTCGTCGGTTAAGCCATAAATCTGGGGAGGGGGCTAGGGGC
>CASBRD010000312.1 GCA_949128025.1 Oscillatoriales cyanobacterium PMM_0008
CCCCTCCCCGTCAACGGGGAGGGGAGTATTTCTCCCCCCTCTCCTCTGGAGGAGAGGGGGGTTGGGGGGGTGAGGTTTCTCTTGATGCAAGGTTGGTAGCCTCAGACTGTTCCAGTCTGCTTATTGGTCAAGCGAAATTGTGTATACCCAGTCTTGGTAATTAGGGTCTCGGTTTTCGGTAATGGCGATGAGTTTTTGTCTCAATTTTTCTGTTACTGGCCTGTTCTCCGGCAATTGGTAATTTTCAATCCTTTTGACTGGGGTTATCTTAGCAGCCGTCCCGCTGAGGAAAACTTCGTCAGCAATAAATAGCTCGGATTTATCAACTGGTCTTTCGATCGTTTTAATCCCCAAGTCTTTGGCCAGCGTCATCACGCTATCTCTTGTGATTCCTTCCAGAATATCTTGGTCAAATCCCGGCGTAATTATTTCCCCATTTCTCACCACAAATATATTCATTCCAGAGGCTTCGCATACTTTTCCTTGCGAGTTCATTAAAATGGCTTCATCAAAGCCGGACTCTACAGCTTCTGTTTTAGCTAAAGAAGAGGTAATATATGCGGCGCTAATCTTACCTCTTAATGGAAAGCTGCGGTCTTCTTGTCGATACCAAGAGCTAATTCTACAGTTAACTCCTTCTGGAGACGAATATTCTCCTAAGTCTAATCCATATACAAAGAAATCTTTTTCTATGTTATGGAGTCTAGGCGCAATTCCTAAGCCTGCTGTATAAACAAAAGGTCGGATATAAAAAGATGTGTCTGGCCGATTCTTTTTGACGAAATCTATTATTATTTGTTGAATCTTGTCTGCTGGTATATCGTAGTGGAGAAACCTAGCGCTACTACTTAACCTTTGACAGTGACGGTCTAACCTAAACAGCAAAATGCGATCGCTATTTTCAGGATCGGGTATACCGCGCAATCCTCCCAATGCGCCTGTTCCATAATGTAAGGCATGAGTAGCTATGGAAATTTTGGCGTCGGCAAAAGGTACAAATTGATTTTCAAAGTAAGCAATTGGTAAGAAGTTATTCATGGTAGAGGACAGGGATGGGTTTAGACACAAAACTTGGCAGAGGTTTATTTTAAAGGTAAAACTTAAAAGACAAAAAGCAAAAGAAGGATGTTTTATTGTTGCTCTTTCTTTTGACTTTTGACTTTTAATTTTTAACTTTTTTGAGCTAGGTTTTCCCGATAAATTTCAATTTTCAACTCTTCGTCGCGGTTGGAAAGCGATCGCGTTACCTGACCCAAGTAAAGGGGTTGCGAAACTCCTGGTTCGGGATGCACCATAGTACGAGCCCGAATCGTCAGTTGATCGCTGGCGTTTCCTAAGCGACCGTAGGAAAACAAATTACCAGCAGCTTGACGAAGGGTGGCGTCTAATTGAGATTCGGTAATTTCAGGGGGAAGTGCGATCGCAGCTTGGGTAGCCCCATTATCATAGACTAGCGAAAAACGAACCGCACCCGGAATCTCGGTACGGGTAAACGGCACCAATCCCAGGGCAAATAAACCACCAGTGAGGACGCCCATAAAGCCGGTGATGCCTACCAGCCGAAATCGGATACCCCATTTAAAGATAAATCCAAAAACGGCTATAGCACCACAAGCCAGGGTGGCGATACCTACCCACTTGGCGGCTAGGAGAAACTCAGATGTTGCGATCATGGCGATAATGGTGCTTCTTTTTCGTTGCTAATGAACCCATCTAGCTGCGAACCGTTGGGCGATTCTAGGGCAGCTTTGAGGGCGTGCCAGGTTAGGTTAGCACATTTAATCCGCACGGGGAACTGGGAGACGCCTTGCATGACGTTCAATTTCCGCTGTTCTTTAGGGAACTGGGCTTCTCCTTTCATCATGCCTTGAAAGCGTTCCACCATCTCCAGAGCTTCTTTTACGGTTTTGCCTTTTAAGGCTTCAGCCATCAAATCCGCAGACGCCATAGAGATTGCACAGCCTTCTCCTTCAAATTGGGCATCCACGATCGTGTCGCCAGCATCGTTGAGCTGCAACGTGAGTTCGATCGTATCGCCGCAGGAAGGGTTATGTCCCTTCTGATACCGATGCACCGGGTTGGTTTTGCCCTTGTGCTTTGGCTTCTTGTAATGTTCCAGAATGACCTGTTGATAGAGGTCGCGCAGATTACCCAGAGTCATGATGGGACTGGTAAAACGTTATTTATCTTTCTTAATATTAGAGCAAGCTGCCAACTTCTGGGCATTCAGCTATGTAGACATCATCTTCTTTGTAAACAATCACTGTAAAACTGCGAGTTTTCATAGTTAACGCTGCGTACACCCATCCAGATTATCCCAAATATCCTGACTCAAAAAGCGATCGCCCCGTCAGGAGTAAAAAAAGATGTTGGGTTTCCTTGTTCTTCCACCAGTTTAGCAATCTTGTTCAACTCGCGATCCTTATAAAAATGGTATTATAATAATCAGAGGTGTTTTGTTCTTAAGCTCTAATTGATTATTTAATTATGTCCGCTAAAGATATCTTTCACAATACAGTGCGATCGGCTTTGGAGAAAGATGGATGGACAATTACCAATGAGCCACAGACAAACTGCAACCAGAACGGATATTGTATTTAGCTATACCTACAGATATTTATCAAGAGTTTTTTACCGATTCATTTGTGCAAGAAGTGGTGACCCGATATCAAATTAAGTTGCTGGTTTTTCATGTTCAGAAACAGGAGATAGCACTATGGAAAAACTAGATTATCGCAAATTGGTTAAAAAAGTTATAGAGCAACACGCCAGCGAACAACCGGAAGCAGATGCGAATAAAGCTCACATTGTTTTTGATACGGAACGAGACCGCTATTTGTTGCTGTATGTGGGATGGCGAGATGAAGAACGACTTCACGGGTGTCCAATTCATATTGATATCCAAGATGGCAAAATTTGGATTCAGCGAGATTTTACGGAGGAAGGAATTGCCAATCAATTAGCAGAAATGGGTGTACCGAAAACCGATATTGTCTTGGGATTTCGAGCGCCTTATGTTCGACAATTCACTGAATTTGCTGTGAGGTAATTTGTTTGATGTAGAGTCTCATCTGTTGGAGGGCGATCGCACTTTGTTGTGGTAGTGCGATCGCGCAGCGTGAGAGTCAGAAACCTGGTTTCTTAATAAAATCTCTGTAAAAGACAAAAGTTATTGGAGAAACCCGGTTTCTTGTCGGGGCGATCGCGCAGCGTGCCGTAGGCAATCGCTATCCGTTCAATCATCGCATTGTTATGGTGGAAATTGATAAAATTGTTAGTTAAAAAAGATGTTGGGTTTCCTTGTTTTAAACTAATCTATAAGGAAGGGCGATCGCGTCAATCATCGCATTTTTATGGTAAAAATCGATCAGGTTCTGAGTGGAAAAAGATGTTGGGTAATATGCGTTAAACTAAGCTACAAGGAAGGGCGATACTTGCGTTAACTCAAACTATAAGAGCAGTGAGCGCACTACGCCAATACCAATATGCTTTCTACTTCGCTATTCCAAAATTCAATTATCGTGTCAAAATTATCTCTCAATATCTGAACAATCTTGGACGTTGGACTGTTACCAATGCGAAGGTAGATAAATTTGGGCGGATGACCGTAGAGCAAACTACGTTGATGAAAATCAGAATCTTTGGAAACGATCGCGAAATCATTTGCTTTTGCATATTCCCAAATAACTGAATCATCAGTATTCGTAAGTGCCAAGCTTTTGACATGAGCGGAATCGGGATACAAATCGATAATCCTGTGAATAATCCGGTCTGACAGGTTTTCGTCCAGTAGTAGTTTCACAACGATGCCACAAATAATTTTTTCTCACGATCGGCTGCAAAGGCAAGGCAAGCTTTGATGTCTTCCGAAGTGAGTTCCGAAAAATCTTCTAGAATTTCTGCCTCTGTCATACCACCTGCCAGATACTCTAGGATATCGTACACAGTGATTCGCATTCCCCGAATACACGGCTTGCCGCTGCGTTTGCCTGGTTCAATCGTGATTATTTTATCGTATTTCATTATGCTTTTGAGAATAATTGCTTAAATCTATAATAAGTCATATTTGCCGCATATTCAATCTCATCGTCAAGATAATTTAATCTAGACGATTGAGGAAGGAAAAGGCGATCGCTCTTTTTTTTGTGGTGCGATCGCTATCCGTACAATCATTCCATTGTCATGGTGGAAATGGATAAGATTGTGAGTGTAAAAAGATGTTGGTTAACAATAGCGTCAACTCAACCTATTCTAGATCGTCTACAGTCAATGGTGCTTGTGCTATATGGCGAACATATAAAACGTAAACTTTAGGATCTCGAATAGTAAATAGCACTCGGTAAATATTTTTAGATTTTCCGTAAAGTAGCTGTCGGACTTCTTCAGGAAAAATCTCGTGTTCGACGGCTTCGGCACAGCGCCGGGGTTTTTCTTGAAGTGTGGCGATCGCATTCATCAATCCGCGAAACCAGCGATCGGCAAACTCAGGATTCCGCTCTCGATACCAGCAGTAGGCTTGCTCGATTTGGGTTTCTGCAATCGGGGTAATTTCAAAGAAGAAATGTCATATTTCTGTTGCATTCCTTGGGCGAAATCCCCGATGGGGCGAGTTTGCTCAGCATTGAGTTCCTCAAAACCTTGCTGAATGCCTGCGATGGTTTCTAGTTTGTCAATCAGTTGACTTAGTTTGGTTGGATCGATTTTGCCCGGTTCAAGAAAGGTGACGAGGACTTGAGTGCGATCGCTCATGTTCTGCGGTAACTGGGTTAGCTCGATTTGCCCATTCTGATAAATGCCTTCGATAGTTCTGATCATGGGTTGCAGCAATGGGGTAATGGCTTTTCCAAGATTCTATCCCATAAAACCACCATTCTGCTTGCTAGTTGCAGAAAAAGCGATCGCTATGAGTTTTGGTGGTGCGATCGCTATTCGTGCGGTATGCGATCGCTATCTGTCCAATCATCCCATTGTCATGGTAGAAATGGATCAGATTGTGAGTGGAAAAAGAGGTTGGGTTTGCTTCGGTCAAGCTAATCTATAAGAAAGGGCGATGAGCTAAGGGACAAAATATTGACAAACTAGCTAACTTGTATAATATTGAATCATCATATTGAATCTAAAGCTTATGCAAAAATGATTTATCTGATTCAAGAGCGTGGGACTAAAAAGCAAATTGAAGAAATGCTAGAAACCCTTGGGAGTTATATTAAACTGGCAGTGGATATCGAACGGGCACTTTTGGCAGGTGGTGGAGAATATCATGCTGATTGCGAAGCTGTGTTGCTGGAAAATGGGAGCAAGCAAGTAGATATTTGGGGAGCAGATTGGTATCCGCTTACACAAGAGGTAGGGTATGAATCTCTGATCAATATTCGTCCGCGTCAAAATAACCGTTCGATGGAAATTCAAGATCCGGTTATTCGAGAACGGGTTGCTCAAATCGTTCAACAGTTATTAGGAGGATTATGAGAGATTGGAATGCTTTAAAGTCACGCTATTTACGAGACGAGTTACCGATTCGTTTGGGAAATTTGGCATCGAATTTGGCACGAATTAAATCTCGCTGTCAAAATTCAGCTAATGGGGAACTGGTTGAAGGTTTGTTGCAAGAAAGTAAGCTGTTTATTGAATGGACGGCTAAAGATGCAGAAGTAGAAATAGCTGCCGAGTTAGTTGAGTTACAAGTTCAGTTAGCTTGCTGGCAGTATTCTTGGGCAAGGATTTGGGAGGATGCAGAACAAAGAATGAGAGTGGCGGAAGAAACAAAGATTTGGTCGGAAAAAGTGTTGAGTATGTCGGGTTTGTTGGCTGTGAATTAGATATTTAAGGGTGCGATCGCTCTTTTTTTGGTGGTGCGATCGCG
>CASBRD010000313.1 GCA_949128025.1 Oscillatoriales cyanobacterium PMM_0008
GGCTAGGGGCTAGGGGCTAGGGGAAGAAGGGTCTAGAATCAAGGGCTTCGGAGTAGTCGTGAAATCAACTTTATATATAACGGCAAAAGTTTTGCCAGGAAATAGAATTGAAATTCAATCTCCCAGCCTTTCGGTGGGAGAAACTGTCGAAGTAGTTATTCTAGTTCCAGAACCTACTCCTGATTCTGTTGAAGATCCGATCGTATCCAGAAGACAAAATAATTAGTTAGATTAGATTTGTTAAACTGCTTTATCGCGTGGTTCGGAACTTTTGCGAAGATGTTCGATAAACTCAGGATAATTCTCTAAATCTTCTGCTGATTCTAATGGTGGCATCTCGATCCAGGTAGCTTCTGCGTGTAATATGTCTACATAGGCATAAAAGGCTTCTTGGTCATCTCGGTGAGCAAGAACATAAGCGTGCAAATCTTTCTGACTCATTGCTTTGAAGTTAGGTCTGCTCATTCTACATACCTCCATCTGCCGTTAGGGTATATCTCAATGATATTTTCCTCACCAGCCAAAAAGAAAATATTGCCTGTGCGATCATCTATCCGCACTATGTTGATCGGCAAATACAGCTTGCTGAACCACACAGATAAATTGAAGCATTGTGTTTTCTGTTCTGGCGTGGGAATTTTTGACACACTTTACTCTAAACTTATCTTATAAGTTTAACATTCAGATTTTACCAGGTCAAGCGACCGAGCAATCTATTATTATAGATAAACTGCACTTAATCTCACAGTCTATGTTTCCTCAAAATATGGCAAACTAAAGAAATGAGGTTTGCGATCGCAATTTCCAGGCGGTAACTACCATGCAACTAATCAAACGAACCACCCTCCACTACCAGGAAGGAAGTTCAGACAAAGTGTACGAAGTCGATTTGTGTCAAACTGGTGAAGACCGATACGCGGTCAACTTCCGCTATGGACGCCGGGGTAGCAACCTTAAAGAAGGTGTGAAAACAGAACAAGCTGTCCCATTAGTCCAAGCACAAAAAATCTTCGACAAGTTAGTTGCGGAAAAGGTCAACAAAGGTTATCGGGATGTCAGCACCTCGCCTGCGAGTCCCACCCCTGCACCAACAGCAGTTCGGGAGACTTCCCCAGACGCACGCAGACAGGCTATTTTAAACCGTCTTGCCAGCCAAAATACAACGAAATGGCCTCTAGAACGGGCAATCTGGCGTGCAGGCGAACTGAAAATCAATGAAGCTGTCCCTTTACTTCTCCCACTCATCGGTACTGGCGACGCTCTGAGAGATTACTGTATTGTATGGTCTTTGGGTTGGTGTGGCGATCGCGAAATTTCACCAACCCTCACACAGTTATATGAAAATACCTCTACACCCGACTTTGTTCGCCGCATTACATGGGAAGCTTTACTCAAACTTTCCGATGAAGCGACAAAAACAAGATTGCGTACTGAAAAAATAGCAGAATTGCCAACCGAGTTGCGCGAAAAAGCGAGAAATGGTTCCGCAGATGAATTTTCTAATGCTTTACGCGAGTATCTGGAATATCGCCTTTTAGAATCTTCTTCACCACCAGTTATTTCGCTGGTTACTAAAGATTACCAGCGTTTTGCCGTCCTCGATATCATTTATCAAATCGATAACGAGTATGTTCGTCCAGCACTCTTAGAAATATTGCACGCTGGGTGGTTTCTACCAAATGCCTTTCAGCGATATCGGCACATTTTCAAAATGGCTGAATATCGGCAAGATGCCGAAGTATTTGGTATCCTTACCTATCGATTTGAAAAAACAGAGGCGAGGTTCCGTAGTAACAGTTATTATGTAAGCCTTCCAGAAGGAGGGTACTTAATGAAGAACGCCTATAATTATAACCCGGCAACAAGGCGCAATGAACATACTGGCAATCAAATTGAAGAAGAACTAAAGCGTCCTAACTCAAGGATTGCTTATAGTACGAATACTCGCAATTATCTGCGGCGGCGAACTTGGCACACGCTTCGGCAGTTGGGTGAATTATGCGATCGCAATTATGTAAAAATGGCTGTGGGTGTCCTACTTCAGCATTCAAATGCGGATGCAGAACCAGTTCGAGAAAATACAATATATAGATACGATCGCGCTAATAACTGGAAGCGCATTTCGTACCCCCGCAACTGGGATAGTTACGCAGGCTATTTAACATTTAATCATATCCTTTACGAAAATAGTCCGCGCTACGAACTAAAGGAGAATTCAACAGCGTGGCGTTGTCGCGATTCCTACAAACCGGGAGATGCAGAACCAGATGTGCGAGAAGAAGCTTTTCCCGAACTTTGGCAACAACAACCAGATGAACTTTTGCGTTTGCTTTTGGAAAGCAGTTGTAGTCCAGTTCATCATTTTGCAGTTAAAGCATTGCGTGGGTGTCCGCAGTTTTGCGCTGAATTAGATGTAGATACTGTAATCAAGCTGCTGAATAAAGTTTATGATGTGACTGCACGATTTGGGTTTGAAATTGCGCGGAATTTATATAATTCTGCCGAACCTCAGCGAGAGTTGGTTACAGCTGTGGTAAATTGTATAGTTGCGGAAGCGCGATCGGAGGCTTATCAGTGGATTGAAGAAGGACGCGATCGCTACCTTTCCGACATCAATTTTATCACCGTTTTAGTCACCAGTTGCTATCCCGATACCCGACAATTTGCACGCCGACTCCTGAGTTCCTCAACCTTCAGCGATAATGTAGGAAAGTTACTGATTGCGCGAATCATCACCGAACTACTAGAATTACCTACTAAATCGGATATCAACCCAACTTACCAAGACAATATTGTCGAAAAAGCCAAAGATATAACCGAAACTCTCCTAACTTGCTTTACTCTCCAACTACGCACCTTGGGAATGTCCGTGATCCGCGACTTACTAGAACATCCTCTAGTTGAAATTCAAGAATTCGGCACTCGTATTCTATTAAATCACGAAATCCCTGCCGCAGATTTGCCGCCAGGATTAATCGATTCTTTAATAGCATCTCCCCACGAATCTGTACGCGGAATTGGCATTCGGATATTCGGTCAACTTCCCGACCCCACGCTGTTGAGTCAATCATCGCTGCTAGTAACAATGTTAACTCACGAACTAGCAGATATACGTAATGCGATTCGCCCAACCGTGCGGCGACTTTCGGCAGATTACCCCGACTTTGCCGCCAGATTGGCAACAGCGACGATCGATATTTTGATGACACCGGAAGCAAAGGAAGGTATCCACGCTGCGATCGTGCGTTTGCTGAAAGAAGACTTGCCGGGATGGATGACGGGTGTAACCAAAGATACAGCATTGAGATTGCTGAAAGCCAAATCTTCAGCTTCTCAAGAATTAGCTGGTTATGTGCTTAGTGCAAATCAGGAAAATTGGGCTAATGATTTTGAGACAATAGAGATAGTCAAACTTGCGGATAACGAAATCTTGTCTGTACGAGAAGCAGCGCGAGAAATGTTTCTGCATAACCTCAATCGCCTGCGTGGAAACGAAGAAGAAATGTTATCCGCAGTAAGGATAGTTGAATGTAAATGGGATGATTCGCGAGAATTTGGGGTGAGGTTATTTAGTACATTCTTCACCGCTGAAGATTTGACACCCAGCGTTTTAATTACCCTCTGTGATAGTGTTCGTGAAGATGTCCGCAGTTTTGGTCGCAATTTAGTCATTCGCCATTTCAAAGAAGCGAATGGACAAGAATATCTGCTGAAATTCAGCGAACATCCGTCAACAGATATGCAGTTATTCGCCACTAACTATCTGGAAACATACTCAGTTAATAATCCCGAACGATTGCAAGAGTTGATGCCATACTTTATAAGTGTATTATCGCGAGTAAATCGGAGTCGCGTTGCCAAAAAGCGCATCTTCGCTTTTTTGGATAAAGAAGCGCAAAAGACTGAGGAAGCTGCATTGATAGTAGCGGAAATACTCACCCGCCAATCTGCTACTATGGCAATAGGCGATAAAGCGACAGCGATCGAAAGTATGGTGAAAATCAAAAAAACATATCCCCATATTTCCTTACCAATTCAGGTAAAACCAATCTCGGAAATCAGAAGCGCAGATAAACGCCGATAAAAATCTTATCTGCGTTCATCTGCGTTCATCTGTCTTCATCTGCGGTAAAAAAAACTAACAAATTCAAGGACAGCAGGAGGAAGAGGGAGAATGAATTATCGCCATACCATAATAATTCAATGGTCAGATGAAGATAAATGTTATGTCGTCAGTCTTCCTGAATGGGGAGAATTCTGCCACACAGATGGAGATACCTATGAAGAAGCGCTCAAAAATGCCCAAGAGGTGCTAGAAATTTTAGTAGAATCATCATTAGAAGACGGCAAACCTCTCCCAGAACCTATAACATTTGGAAAGCTACTTCAGGTTGCTTAAAATAACAATCAAGGGAATAACAAATTATGGAAGTAAACTACGCCTACAAAGGAAGTACCGCTGTAATTGACAGGGCCGATCGCACTCAGATGTCCTTCTCCCCCGACACCAAGCGCGAACCCACTTTTTTCATCGGCGAACTGCGTCAGAACATCGCATTTCGCGAAGCAATCAGCGCCTTACATGATGTCGTCGTTTCCGATGGGCGGTTCAAACCAAAAGACAAAACCGCTTACAAAGAATGGGCGGCGAAACAGTTGCAAATTGACTGGCAATTGGTAGCTGTCCAAAAACAAGAAGTTGCTAACCGCATGAAGGAACTGGGAGACGAACTGAAAGAACTTAACAACAACAGTTACCAGCGTCTCAAACCATATTACGATGCCAGAAATAACTTCCACCAATACGCTTGGCAAAAACAACTAGATATTTTATTTCTCTTCGATCCAGTCATTACAGTTCATCCCGACGAGATATTTTTTGAGTGCTTCAGCGTCGATGAATCGAGTTATGGGCGTCTCGGCGCGAGTTACGAAGTCTTCAAAAACATCGACGAATTCGCCTGCGGTACAACTAACATCGACTACTCCCACGACTTATATAACGAATTTCAGAAAATTCGCAATTACAAGACTACCAGATTAGAAGTAGATCCGTCAGGTTTTGAAGTTAAAACTACTAACGAAGAAGCTTTCAAAGAAGTCAAAATCGATTTACCGGATAGCTGGGTAAGAGGATTTTTGCAAGTAAGTTCCGCAATGTCTTTACCGGCGACAAGGTTCGATTTGCACCCGATGGATATTCACAATATGTGTTTGGTTTTGCGTCGCCACAAGGAAAAGCAAGGGCCACGCAGTATGCGGTATCATCTTACACCAGGTCAGCCTGTGCGGGTGGTGTTTGAGCCGTGGGATATCGAAGTGGTTTGTCCGCGATCGCCTTACACCGGCACTTCAGAACAGGTAATTCGCGTCTGGGGACGCCGCCGCCTGCATATCCTGGAACGTCTCATCCCCGTCGCCAAAAAATTCACCGTCCACCTTCTCGGCACAGGTATGCCTTCATTCTACGTAGCAGATTTGGGCGATATGTCCTTCACACTGGGCTTATCGGGATGGACTGCGAACGACTGGTCGCGATCGGGCAATTTTGACCTCATGACATCCCGCACCGAGGTAGACACCATCACAAAACTGTCTATTTTCGAGATGCTTAAGCGGGATTGGTTACAAACCCCCGATTTTATCGCCAATCGGCTTAATGTAGACCGTTCTGTAGTTCTGAGCGCTCTCAGTGCTTACACGCAAGCAGGCCGTGCTATTTATGACTTAAACAAGCAAGTGTACCGGGTGCGAGAACTCAGTCGGGAACCGTTACCGATGGATAAGTTACGTTTTGCGAACGATCGCGAAGAAAAGGCATCTCGCTTCTTGAGTCAGAATGCGGTGCGAGTGACTTCCTGCACTGGCGATGCGTCTGAAGTGCTGATTTTGCAAGGGAGTGTCCAGGATAAAGGAAAAATTTACAATCCCTCTTTGACGATCGACTCAGATAGTCGTATAATTCAGGCAGAATGTACCTGCAATTGGCATTCCCAAAACAAGTTGTTCAAAGGCCCCTGCGAACACATTTTGGCACTGAAAACTCAGCACCAACGCCAAAGCAGGTAATTCCTTTACGCCCTACGCCAGAAGGCCCAACAGCCTTGCAATCCGGGCAGTGGATCGCTGTCCATGCGCTTAGTCCGCTCACGCATCACTAGCCCGCTCTTTACTGTGCGTAGTACAGGTAGTATTGCTATTACGGTTTGGTTTCCTAGAAACTAATGAGCAATACTACCTGTACTACGCTGGAGTTGAGCAGTCTAGTCCTGGGGTATTTACGAAGGGGCAACCTTCTGGCAATAGCGCGTATTTTTTTAGGCTACCAGTCATTCGCCGGGAC
>CASBRD010000314.1 GCA_949128025.1 Oscillatoriales cyanobacterium PMM_0008
CACTGCCATGACACAAAGACGGCTTCGGATGGTTCCTTAAATAAGAATTATTACGATAACCCGTTCTGAGTCGTACCTATGACAAAGGTGGAATTATCAAGGAGCGGAATGAAGCGAAAAGTTTCATGTTCCGTTCTGAAGGAGAGGTAGGGGTAGAGATGCCTCTATCGACTCTAACTAATTGAAGGCTCTATTTACGAAAGGTCATATGGGAGAATTCAAACGGATTGGAATTTTGACCAGCGGTGGCGACTGTGCTGGCTTAAATGCGGTAATTCGGGCTGTTGTATGCCGCGCTGTGGGTACCTATAACTGGGAAGTTCTAGGAATTCGTCAAGCTACGCAAGGATTAATGAGCAGTCCTCCTGAATTTATGCTGCTTGACCTGGATAAAATGGATCGATTGCTAACGGCAGGCGGTACGGTATTGGGGACGACGAACAAGGGAGACCCTTTTGCTTTCCCGATGCCGGATGGAACTGTACTCGATCGCTCTGAAGATATTATCGCTGGCTACCGCGAGCTTGGTTTGGACGCGATAATTGGCATTGGCGGTGATGGCAGTCTGGCTATTTTAAGACGACTGGCGCTGCAAGGCAACCTCAACCTTGTGGCGATTCCCAAAACTATTGATAATGACTTAGGCAGCACGGAGCATTCGATCGGTTTTGATACGGCGGTCAATATTGCCACGGAAGCGCTGGATCGATTGCATTTTACCGCTGCTAGTCACAGTCGGGTGATGATCCTGGAAGTGATGGGTCGCGATGCGGGACACATCGCCATTAGCGCTGGGATTGCTGGTGGTGCGGATGTGATCCTGATTCCGGAAATCCCTTATACAATTGCCAATGTCTGCAAAAAAATCTACGATCGCCAAAATCAGGGTAAGAATTACTCTTTGATAGTTGTCTCAGAAGCAGTTCGCACTGAAGAAGGCGAACCTGTGATGAGTACCAATCGCTTGGGGCAATGTCGATTGGGTGGTATCGGTCAATATTTGTCTGACAAAATCTGTGACTGTAGCGGTGCGGAAACGCGAGTCACAGTTTTGGGACACACCCAACGAGGGGGAACGCCGTCGCCGCTGGATCGATTGACTGCTTCTGCTTTTGGGGTGGCGGCAGTGGATTTGATTGCCGATGGTAAGTACGATCAGATGGTAAGTTGGCAAAATCGTCAAGTAGTAAGCGTGCCGATCGCTGATGCGATCGCACAATACCGAGCTGTAGATCTCAACGGTACTCTGGTCAAAACTGCGCGAGGATTGGGTATCTGTCTGGGAGATTAAGGTCTTTGGAAATCTACTACACCATATTTGTAATCAGATATGGTGTAGTACAGCCTTTTTTATCTGAGTGAAGTACAGAGATCCCCGACTTCTCCAAGAAGTCGGGGATCTCTGTACTAAGCTGTACTTCATGCAACTGAAAACCGCTATAGATTCCCAAAGAAAGCCGATGGACATTGTGAATAATGAAACGCTATATAATTACCTTCAGGTTGAGTGGGGAGGATGTCAAATTATTTTCAGGATTTAACCGTTGCTTCTATTGGCTTGGCAACAATCAAATTCGCCAAACTATTGCTAGTATTTGTCCAAAAAGACAATCCATTAAACTGGGTGAATAAATCCGGCGGCAAAATCGTTTGGCGGTGTTGTAACTCGACCTTGGGACGGACTGTGTGCAGTCCTTTCAGGTTGAGTCGGTTGTCAAATTCCGGTTCGTTATATTCGACATTTTCAAAATCATGATTAAACGGTTCTTCCTCTAAAAATTGATAAATTAAAGGCAAAACTTTATCCGGTATTTGTGCTAATAAATCGTAATCAACTAACAATAACCGCGAACTATATTCGCCATAAAAAGCTTCCTTGAGCGCGTTATAAGAAAATCCTACTAACCGTCCCCGCTGACTTAATGTTTCAGTGCGGGTATAAACGGTGGCGCGTTCGGTGGGATTATTAAATAAGCGCGAAACATCAAAGGAATTTTTTCTGACTAGCCGTTCGATGCTGTCCATAATCCAAGCTACATTCCGCACGCAGCATATTACCTTTGAGGCAGGAAATAACTCTTGAATTAAAGGCAACTTGCTACACCACAAACGATTAGTATCAAAGATGACTTCTTTATCCGCTTGCGACTGGTAGAATGTTGAAAAAATAGCTAGGATTAATGCCCGTTTTTGCTCAGGTGTGATAAATACGGAAAATTCATTGTCTTCGCTCATCGCTTCCAGCATTCGGTTGACCAAACTGCCGACGGGATTAGTCATACTGGCGTGAAATCGGGGGTTTTGGCGCAGTAAAGCTCCTAGTAAGGTAGACCCGGAACGAGGCAGTCCTGAAATAAAATGGATTTTTGGAGGCATCTGGTGATTCCTATTGTTTTAAGCGCCATGCTAAAGCCTATACCAAGCATGGTAACAAGAGCCAATACAGTTAGTACTCGACGTATCGGAGAAGTTAGTTTTTGAAGTAGATTCATGGTAAGGTCTTTTACTTGCCAAAACAGATTTTAGCACTCTGCGCCGTATATATTGATACAGAAAGGTAAACTTTTCCCTTAAGTTCCGGCTAAGTTACGCAAACGCTCATCCAGATGGGTGCGATCGGCTAATGCGTGAAGTAATGGCCCGTGAGAGCCAAATTCCACAATGCTGACAGAAGCAACGGGACATCCGATGCGATAGCGGAAGCGTCCGACATCAATTCCCAGCAGGCTACAGAGGATAATGCGGATGGTGGCTTTGTGGGAGACAATTAAAACGTTGCCGGTGTTGTACTGCTGTTTGATTTCTTCAATTACTTCTAAAGAACGGTGCGCGATCGCTACAGCGGGTTCTCCTTCAGTCGGTGGATACCAAGCGGGATCGGCTGTCCAGCGAATGTAGTCATCGTGGTATTGCCGATCGACCGTTTCTGGCGATAAACCTTCCCACTTGCCATAGTTGATTTCTTTCAAACCATCTCGCAATTGCATCTCCATTGCGATCGCGTCGCACAGTGGTTGCGCCGTCGCCTTGGTTCGTCCCATCGGACTACAGTAAATGGCAGACCAGGGTAGGGAACGATAGGTAACGGCAAAAGCTTTTGCCATGTCAAGACCCTCTGGAGTTAATTCTGGGTCTATGGAACCGCAGAAGAAATTTTCCCGACTGCAACCTGTTTGTCCGTGGCGAAGGATATAAAGCTTTAGCCCCACAGTAGTTTTCTCTCCCTTGTATCCACTAAAATTTTAGTTTGCGATCGCGTAGGGGAACTTGCGCCTATCCCATTACGTCTTTCTAGGACAATACCTCAATCTTATTGACCTTTAAGGCAAAAACTCAAAATATGAAAATTCAACGTACAATCAAAACCCTTTTTCTGGGCGCTGGACTGGCAATCTTGTCAGTAGGAATGTTACCGAAATCGGCATTGTCTGAGATGTATAGGGTCATGGATAGTATGCCGATCGTTATAAATTCTCCCAGAAGTGGAGCGCCTACCATGATGCGGACAGAAAAAAGTCCAGATGGACGATATGAATTTGTCTCCGAACTAAATGAACCGACAATGTATATGTACAATGCGCCGATGATGGCATACCGACCAGCAAAAATTAAGGATACAAAAAACGGAAATGAAATGATGGTTTATTTACCGATCGTTGTAATTAACCGATAAAGCGCATACGTTATTGTAGGTTGGATTGAATGATAACGAAACCCAGCCTACACCTTAATTATTTTCTGAAGCTGTTTTCAACTGTACAAGTAAAGTTTCTGTTGTCCAAGTAGGACAGCCACACCGTGACATCTCCTACACCAACTTGGGTACAAGTATGGTGTAGGCTTCGCAACCAATCCGGCTATCGCGTAGGAGGCGTTGCGCTTTAAGAACAGAATGCCCAACTGCTCTATTTTTGATATTGATAGCTGCATTGTAGTCGCGGTCTAGACTGCACCAACAATTGGGGCAGTCGTGCCAACGAATATGCAGCTTTTTGGTACGCCTCTCGCCGCAATTGGAGCAATCTTGTGAGGTGTTATGGGCGCTGACTGGAATTACCAACAAACCAGCATTTTCGGCTTTGTTTGTCAGGATCAACAGGAAGTTTGACCACCCAGCGTCCAGCACAGATTTAGCCAACCTTGTACGAGCAAGTCCTTTTACGTTTAAATCTTCATGAGCAATTACGTCATATTTTGACAACAGCCAGTTAGCTGTCTTGAAGTGAAAATCTTTTCGCTTATCTGCAACCTTTTTGTGCTGACAACCTAGCTGTTTAACCGCCTTGTGTCTGCGGTTACTACCTTTTTTTCGACGTGA
>CASBRD010000315.1 GCA_949128025.1 Oscillatoriales cyanobacterium PMM_0008
GCCCATCGGTACTAATTAGTTCTATTCCCCTATCTTAACATATTTAGCGGCATTGCATCTGCCACTAAATATAAAGCCGTGCTAGAAGCACGGGGTTTTAAACCCAACTTTCTGATAAAGTGCGCCCTACTGGAATCGAACCAGTCTGAAGGCGAATTATGAGCTCGCTGCCTCCCCAATCGGCCAAAGGCGCTGATTGTGCTTAGCCACTCCTTGACGGGATGGCGATCGCAGATCGTTCAGTCCTGAGTGAACTGTCCTCTTATTGTATAATCAGTCAGCTTAGTTCGACAAGCCTTCATCTTAACTAAGATATTAATCGTTAGCTGGATCGAAATTAGGGAAAAAAGCCCAGAACCCTATCAACCATGAAATTGAACTCAACTGTAGCCCTAACTTTAGTTTTGCTCGTTCTAATGCTTGGAGCTGGCTTTGTCAGCGGAATGTGGGGATTTGCTTTGGGGCATGAAGCCCTTAAAGGTGTAACGCAACCGGATGCCCGTCCAATCACCAAGACGAAGAACCTTAAGGAGACGCCGCCGGGAGCGCAAGCGGTGGTGATGCTAAAAGAGGCAGATATCATCAAAACTGTGAAAGTGATGATGCAAAAGTCTAAACAGCGTCAGCCAGAAAAAAAGAACAACACCGACAACCGCACTAAACTGCTCTCGGCGGTTGACCCTACCCAGTCCGATGCTGCCCCAGCTGGATTTCCCATTGTTAGTAAAGATAAGGGTGTAACCCTAGAAATCCGTTCGGTTCGTCAGCAACAAGGCTCTTTGCTGCTGGATGTGAGCTTGAAGAATGAAAGTTCCCAGTCAGTAAAGTTTCTTTATAGCTTCTTGGATGTTACCGATGACCGGGGCCGCCCCTTAAGTGCGAGTGCGGAGGGCTTACCGGGAGAATTGCCAGCCAATGGTGAGGCATTTTCGGGTACGGTGAGTATTCCCACCACTGTGCTGGAAGGTGCCGATCGAATTTCACTCACCCTCACTGATTATCCGGATCAACAATTGCGGCTCCAAACCTCTGGTATTCCAGTAAGATAAGAAAACAAAAGTCAAAAGTTAATCGATTTTTGATTTTTGATTCTAGAATTGACCGCCTTTGGCATACTTGCCTTTTTTGCAAATGCTTGCCACCACTGTGGTTGTCTTGGCCGCGAATCCGGGATTAGTTAGTCAAGTCCCAACTTCCCTAACATGGCCAGACATGGTGCTGCGCTTGTTGTCGGTGCTAATACTAATTGCGATCAATGCTTTTTTTGTCACCGCTGAGTTTTCGATCGTTTCAGTGCGTCGATCGCGCATCAACCATCTGGTAGACTCTGGTGATGCCCAAGCTAAGACAGTACAATACCTGCAACATAATATCGATCGGCTTCTCTCCACAACCCAGCTGGGTATAACTCTATCTAGTCTCGCCTTGGGCTGGATTGGTGAAAATACAATGGCAGTCTTGGTGGCGAACTGGATGGCGGGGCTGCCCCTACCCGGAAGGATGAGTCAGATAATTGCCCATAGTCTAGCCATACCAGTAGCTTTTTCGCTGATTGCTTATTTGCAGATTGTTTTAGGAGAGCTTTGCCCGAAAACGGTAGCGATACTTTTCTCCGAGCAGATAGCGCGATTTTTAGGCCCGCTGAGTCTCGCGATCGCGCGTTTCTTCAAACCCTTTATCTGGATTTTAAATCAATCCACCCGTTTGCTGTTGCGACTCGTAGGCATCCGCTACACAGGTCAAGGTTGGAAACCACCAGTCACCCCCGAAGAATTGCAACGGATTATCACCACCTCTACCGAATCGACGGGACTGCAAGCAGAAGAACGAGAACTGCTGAGAAACGTCTTTGAGTTTGGCGATGTTTTGGCGGGAGAAGTAATGGTACCCCGCACCAGCATTACCGCCATTCCCAGTACCGCCACATTCCAGATGCTGCTCAATGAAATTGCCGCCGCAGGCCACTCACGCTACCCCGTCATGGGAGAATCTTTAGACGACATTCGCGGCATTATTGATTTCATAGAACTGGCGGAACCTTTAGCCCAAGGTAGTTTATCCCTAGACACAGCAATTCTACCCTGGATTCGCCCGGTGAGATTTGTACCGGAATATACCCCTTTGAGCGAACTGTTACCCGTAATGCAGCGATCGCACCATGCAATGGTTATGGTAGTCGATGAGTTTGGCGGCACGGCAGGACTTCTTACTCTTAACGATCTGGTTGCGGAAATTATTGGCGACACTAGCGAACCTGATGACACCGAAGAAGTAATTGTCCAAAGTTTGGACGAACAAACTTTTCTGGTACAAGCCCAGATAAATTTAGAAGAACTCAACGATCTGTTAGATCTGGATTTGCCCCTCACCTACGAATACCAAACTTTAGGTGGTTTTGTACTATACCAATTACAAAAAATTCCTAACCCAGGCGAAACTTTACAGTATAAAAATATCGAATTTACCGTTGTTTCTACGGAAGGGCCGCGCTTGCATCAAATTCGCATCCGACGCCTGGAACCCTCATCAGATGTTGTTCAAAATCCCAATAGGTTGGGGTTATCAGGGGAAGAAGCGATCGCACCAGAAAATGATACACGCACACAAAACTCAGACTCCGACCTTTAGGATCGATCGCTCATGTCACCAATTTTTTGAAATTACCCTATTCCCACAGAAGAAGTCTGCTTAACATTACCAGTTTGAGGCTCTATAGTCAAGTTTTCCCCTTCTTGTAATTCGATCTCCAGATAATCTTCAATCACTGACATTCCTATTGCTATATCTGGTAGAGCCTTATTATAGCGGATAGATCCCCTGCCGTTGAAAAGTAAAAATTCTTCTTCAGTAATTACAGCAGTTACACCGTCTAAAGCCAGTATTTGTACCAAGTATGAAGTCAGTGGTAAAGCTAGTAAAATTTGACCGCTCAGCCTACAAATAGCTGCCAGCTTTTGCTCAACTCCCACCCAAATCGTCTGTCCATCTGCTGATAGTTTCAACATCGGTTCAATCAGGTCGCTGTTCCAACTAATTCCGTAGTGTCCCAATTTGTCATAGAGGTCAATAATAGCAAATTTGCGAGGGTGTTCGTGAGTAATCAATCTTCGAGAAGCATCTATTTGATTAAATTTTGATTCGTCAACAGTTAGAAATTTCATAGCAATTACTATTGATAAATTTTGGGTACAATAGATGTAACTTGTGGAATGAGTGACAACCTAATTCGACTCTGGTAAAAATTCAGGATTCATGGATTGATCTGGAGTGTAAGGACATACTTCTGGAAACACCTGTTCGCCTAACTTAGTCTCTCGACGAATTGCCAAAGCTAAACCTAATTCGTAAGCTGCGAGGAAAACCTCATCTAGATAGGGTTTTAAACTAGGACTATCCTGCAAAAGTAGTTTAATTTGAATACGTTGCTCTCGAATTGTACCCAACCAACTATTGCTGCGTTTTTCAGATTGGAATTGCCATTTCAGTAGGTGTCCTAACAAAACTCCCAGTCGATTTCTCAGTTCTTGCCGCTCTTTCCTCCCCAAAGTCTCAATTTCCTCAATTAGATTAACTGTGTCTAATTTATCCCAATGCTGAGTTTTTAGCAGACTAACTTGCTCTTGAGTCCAGGCATAGAAATCTATTTCATAGAGGTCAGATATGTACATTCTTTCCATATTTATAAACCCTATTTTCGGTTTGTTGGTTAGAGAAGCGAAGGCTACATTTTACAATTTATTTCAGTCTTGAATAAGCCACCGGATCTTTTAACCCTAACTCTTCAAATGCCGCTAATCGCAACCGACAAGAATCACAAACTCCACAAGCTAATTCTTCACCAGCATAGCAAGACCAAGTTTTTGACCAAGGTACGTCTAATCTATTTCCCAACTGAATAATTTCGGTTTTCTTCAAATTAATTAAAGGCGTCAAAATAGCGATCGCTTCTCCCTCTCTTCCCTGTTTCGTTCCCAATCGAAACACTTCCTGCATAGCTTGAATATAATCGGGACGACAATCTGGATAACCGGAATAATCTAAAGCATTGACACCGATGCAAACTCGTTCGGCACTTATTGCTTCCGCATACGCTAGCGCAAAACTCAAAAATATGGTATTGCGAGCAGGCACATAAGTAACTGGGATATTTTGGGCCATCTCAGCCAAAGAGCGATCGCTCGGCAAGTCGATCTTTGTATCCGTAAGCGCAGAACCACCCCACAGACGCAAGTCAAAACTCACGACTTGGTGTTCTGCGACACCAGCAGAGCGAGCGATCGCACTTGCAGCCTCCAACTCCTGCCGATGGCGCTGCTGGTAATCAAACGAAAGGGCGTAACACTCAAACCCATCAGCTTTTGCTTGATACAGAACCGTTGACGAGTCCAATCCCCCAGACAGTAAAATCACCGCTTTCACGACCTTTCCCCCGCGCTGCTTACCTGTAAACATACTGATATTGGCTACTCATAAGTCCCCTTTACTACAAAAAGCCATTTCGATCAACTGATTGTGTGTAGGAACATAAAGTCAGCTTAGAAATTCTTAATCAACGAAGACACTATGCTACCATCTGGATGGTTTTTGACGGCTACTTGTCGGATAAGACCCAATGTGGTGGAGGAGCATAACAGAGTGCCAGATAGCATCTCAGTCAGATTTGCGAACGCTTACCTGCAACGAAATCAACCAGAACCGTTGCGGATTGGGGTGATCGGGGTGGGCAACATGGGACAGCATCACACCCGTGTTCTCAGTTTACTCAAAGATGTCGAACTCGTAGGTGTCGCCGACATTAACGTCGAGCGCGGTTTGGATACTGCCAGTAAGTATCGAGTTCGCTTTTTTGAAGATTATCGCGACCTCCTTCCCCATGTGGAGGCGGTCTGCATTGCCGTACCCACGAAACTGCATCACGGAGTCGGGATGACCTGTCTCCAACGCGGTGTTCACGTTTTAGTTGAAAAACCGATCGCCGCCAGTATTGCCGAGGCCGAATCCCTGGTCAATGCAGCAGCTGAGTCGGGACAAATTCTGCAAGTAGGCCACATCGAACGGTTCAATCCAGCTTTTCAGGAATTCACCAAAGTGCTGAAAACTGAAGAATTGCTGGCTTTGGAAGCGCACCGCATGAGTCCCTACTCTAATCGGGCCAATGATGTGTCTGTTGTTTTGGATTTAATGATCCACGACATCGACCTGCTGCTGGAATTGGCAGCAGCCCCAGTGGTCAAGCTAACAGCCAGCGGCAGCCGCGCCTCTGATTCTGGCTATTTAGATTACGTGACCGCCACCCTGGGCTTTGCCAATGGCATCGTAGCCACTCTCACAGCTAGCAAAGTCACCCATCGTAAAATCCGGCGTATTTCAGCCCATTGTAAGAACTCGCTGACAGAAGCAGACTTTCTTAACAATGAGATTCTGATTCACCGACAAACGACTGCCAACTACAAGACCGACTACGGTCAGGTACTTTATCGGCAGGATGGTCTGATTGAGAAGGTCTACACCAGCAACATTGAACCGCTTCATGCAGAATTGGAGCATTTTGTCAATTGCGTGCGGGGTGGCAATCAACCTTCTGTGGGCGGCGAACAAGCTCTCAAAGCCCTTCGGTTGGCAAGTTCGATCGAGCAGATGGCGCTCGACGGTCAAGTATGGAACCAGCGAGAGTTGGAGCGTATGAATCAACCGACGCTAAAGGTGTAATACGATCGGAAATTTCAGATTTCAGATTTCAGATTTAAAATTGTCAATTTAAGCAGGAATTTGAAATCTGCAATCTAAAATCTAAAATCCGGCGGCTAATAACTTCACTAACTAAATGATTGCCTTGAGGACTGAGGTGAATATGGTCTCTGTATAAAGTTTCTGGCTGCTGGGCTAAGTTGAATATCGGCAGAAAATCCAAATATAGAATTTGCTGGCTTTGGGTAAAGTCAGTAAGTCTTTGGCGTTCCTTAAGTTCGTAATCGCGCGGCCCAGGATTGCCGATTTCCCGCAATAACGGCGTCATAGCCAGTAAAAAATGGCAATTGCTTTGACGGGCTAGCAGCCCAATTTCCTCGATCGCCGCCAAATTGCGATCGACGCGATCGCTCTCTTCCCCATTCACCGCCGCCAACTTGGGTGCTGGTAATAGGTAGCGGTTGAAAACTTCCGCCAAAGCTAGGGGAGGTTTGCGATGGGGGTAATTGCGATCGCGTCCCACCGGCAGCGACGTAGGTGCTGTAGCAAACAAGTCATCGGTATTGATCAGCAACACCAGAACTTGCGCGTCGAAAGTACCAAACCGCTCTAGGTAAGCTAACTCATTCCTTGGCCCCCAGGAATTTGCCGAGGCATTGAGAACTTCAACTTCCGTAAATCCAATATCGCTAGCAGCTGATTCCAGCTGACGAGCGATCGTGGCTGAAATAATGTTGGCCCGATCGGTCCACCAGCCTCCATTGGCGATCGAATCCCCCAACAGCAAAACCCGCAACGTAGAATGCGATCGCTCCTTAGTGACAGCATTACTACGCATAGAATACTGATTAATTTCGATCCGATTCCCAAAACGGCGAGTCCGCTGATTAGGTGCCAGCAAATAACCAATCTGCTCATCAGCAATATAAATGAGGGGATTGCCAAAACCAAACAGCAAACGCAGTCCCACTTCCAGCAGCAGCAAGAACCCCACAATAATTACCAAAACTACTAGCCCGATTTTCATGGCTATTTTCCTGATAAGATTACCCGGTAAAACCCACCCTACGGCTGTTTTTAACAGTCTAAATATGAATTTTACTTAACAAAACTTTTCTTCTGTTTGCCGAACGAGTGATGGACGAGCGTACCTTTGAAGGCTAACCTAGACCTGGAAACATTGTTTTCCAAATCGTTACAGCGCTAAGTACAGAGAGAATTTTAGATCGCAATGACAGACCTAAACCGTGGAATCATGAAATTTGAGGGAGCCGATAGCCCAAAGGCGATCGCCATTTCGGCAGTGTTGGTACTCGGTGGTATTGCCGTTCTACTCGTGTGGGCGTTGAATTCTGCCTACGCCATCAACTAAAAGATTAAACCTCACCCCCCTGCCCCCCTCTCCGATCTCGGAGAGGGGGGAGAAGAAAGACTCCCCACCCTGGGGAGTCGGTGAGTCTTTGTATTTCTCCCCTCCCCGTGGACGGGGAGGGGCAGGGGGTGGGGTTAAATTTCTGCCCAATCCCCAATCCCCAGTTTCTGCTTTTGGTGTGACTTAACACAATCAAATAGCTGTTGTTCATATACCCTGGAAGGAATTGACAATGGTCAGTAGTAAAGAAAAATTGACAACTGACAAGTTCTAGGTGGCAATCTTTTCGCCTGACCCAATACCCAAATCAGAACAACAGCAGCATGGTAAACCTGACCCCTAATTCCTCTTTTAGCGTAACGCTCCGCTTGGAACTGCCCAACCGCGCAGGGATGTTGGCAAGCGTAACTCAGGCGATCGCATCCGTCGGCGGCAATCTCGGTCAAATAGACTTAATTGAGCAAACGCGCCAGATCTCGATTCGAGAACTCACCGTCGATGCCTCTAGCAGCGAACACGAAGAGAAAATTGTGCAAGCGGTTAAGACACTCCCGGATGTCACCGTTCTGGAGGTCTACGATCGCACCTTTAATCTGCATCGCAGCGGCAAAATTACTGTCAACAGCAAAATACCAATTAAAAGTCAAGCAGACTTGTCGATGGCATACACACCAGGTGTAGGCCGGATCTGCACTGCGATCGCCGAAGACCCAGCACAGGTATACACCCTCACCATCAAACAAAACACCGTCGCCATTATTACCGATGGCAGTGCCGTACTGGGATTGGGCAATTTAGGCCCCTATGGCGCTTTGCCAGTTATGGAAGGCAAGGCGATGTTATTCAAAGAATTTGCCGGTATTGACGCCTTTCCGATCTGTTTGGCAACTCAAGATACCGACGAGATTATCCGCACGGTCAAAAACATCGCCCCCGTCTTCGGCGGCATCAACTTAGAAGACATCGCCGCACCCCGCTGTTTTGAAATTGAAGACAGACTGCGAAAGGAATTAGATATCCCTGTATTTCACGATGACCAACACGGCACCGCCATTGTTACCCTAGCTGCTTTGATCAACGCCCTCAAGCTGTTGAAGAAATCTCTCTCAGAAATCCGCATCGTGATTAACGGTGCTGGTGCTGCTGGGGTGGCGGTGGCGCGTCTGTTGCGAAAAGCTGGTGCCCAAACAATCTGGATCTGCGACACCAAAGGTATTATCTCCCTGAGTCGTACCGATCTAACCGAGCAAAAGCTAGAATTTGCCGTAAAAGCGCAAGGTTCTCTGGCCGGGGCCTTACAAGGTGCTGACGTTTTCATCGGTTTGAGCGCACCAGGAGTTCTGACACCCGAAATGGTGCGATCGATGGCCAAAGATCCGATCGTTTTCGCAATGGCAAATCCAATTCCAGAAATTCAACCAGAGTTGCTGGGGCCGGATGTAGCCGTTATAGCAACAGGTCGCAGCGATTATCCCAATCAGATCAATAACGTTTTAGCCTTCCCCGGAGTCTTTCGCGGGGCTATAGATTGCCGTGCGTCGGCAATTACCACAACTATGTATTTGGAAGCTGCTTATGCGATCGCTTCCCTGATCAATCCCTCAGACCTCGATCGGGAATACATCATTCCCTCCGTGTTTGACAAACGAGTTGCTCTAGCCGTCGCCGCAGCCGTTCAACAAGCAGCGCGTCAAGAAGGTATCGCTCGCAGTTAGTATAAAGTTAACAGTTAAAAGGCAAAAGAAAGATTTTAGATTTTTACTTTTGCCTTTTACCTTTCTTATAATGATCAAGACAAATTCAGATATGTAGGTTTTCTAGTCCAAGCTTGGACTGTATTAACCGCCAAGGCGATTGCTATAACTATGTCATCTTTACCAAAAATAACCAAAAAAAAATCTACAACCCGTCGCAATCTTTGGTTTGAAAGATTGATCGCACTCCTCGCATCGGCAAATTTGGGTTTAGTTTTGTTTGATTTAAGCTATACACCCTGGCGCAACTTCTGGCTACAAGGTAATATACATTTGCTTAACTTTACTGTCAAAATACCTCTTCCTCCCATTACTAAATGGTATGACCCAATTAAGGGTATAGAACCCAATCGAGAAACGCAAAAATATCTAGATACTGTAAATGCACTTGAAGAACAAGTAGCGCAGACAGGATTGCAGTCGCCGCAAGTTGAAAACTTACTGGCCCAACTGCGTCTTCTCAGTAGCGAAACGATCGATACCGATCCATTTCGCATCGCCAATAAGAGCGGTACGCTAGAGAAAATTAAGAATCGAATGCGCGATCGCATTGGCCTAGATTCGGCTCGTCAATCTTTCAACACCTTTTGGACTCAAGACCATTTATCAAAATATGGATGGCAGAAAGAACAGATATTTTTCAACACCAAAATACGCCCTTTAATAGAGATAAACTATTATCGCCCCATCGGGGAAAATGGCGAATTTGTTGACTACTTCTGGATAATCGATCTGCCATTTGTCATTCTTTTCGGCCTTGAATTTTTAGGACGTACCTGGTTTATCAGTCGCCGTCACGTTGCGATTAGCTGGCTAGATGCTATGCTGTGGCGCTGGTACGATATCTTCCTGCTAATACCATTCTGGCGATGGTTACGAGTCATACCAGTGACTATTCGCCTCAACCAAGCTGAATTCGTGGATCTTGAACGTATACAAACGCAAGTTACCCAAGGTTTCGTCGCGACTTTTGCAGAAGAAATAACTGAAGTTGTAGTAGTCCGGGTGATCAAGCAGGTTCAGGGATCGATCGAACGAGGTGAAGTAACGCGCTGGCTATTTCAATCAGAAAAACGCACATACATCGATCTGAATAATATTAACGAAGTAGAAGCGATCGCCGACATTATAATCAAACTGGTCGTCTACCGAGTTTTACCAAAAATACAGCCAGACTTGTCAGCTATCCTGCGTCACAATATTGAAAGCATCCTCAAAAATTTACCCGCCTACAAAAATATCCAAAGCATACCTTTCTTAGCCGAAATACCCAACCAGTTAACTGAAAAGCTAGTGACAGAAATATCGCAAGCAGCATATGAAGCCATAACTTCGGCACTTGAAGATCCTGTTGGGTCAAAACTTTCTGCACAATTAGTCCAACACTTCGGTGAAGCGATCGCCTCGGAAGTGCAAAACCAGCAAACCCTAGAAAAAATTCAAAGTTTACTCTTAGATATGCTCGAAGAAATCAAAATCAATTATGTAGAGCGTTTATCTCAAGAAGATATAGAACAAATTATGGAGGAAACTAGACAGATACATCAGCTGGCACAACCACAAGATGGACAGATTTCCCATTACAAATAAGTTTGCTCTGAACCTGAATGAATACTCTCTGGTGTAGAGAAGTTTCATGAAACTTCTCTACATCTGTAGCCAACATTTAAGTAAGAATGAACCACGAACTAGGTAAACAGTAGTTGCTTGTAGAGGGACAGTATCGAACCAACCAGGGATTCCCCTACCGAAAGGGTTCGCTCTATGCTTGCCCCACCTAAATCTCCATTTGGGTGGGGTTAAGCGACGGTCAGGTATAATACAAGAGGCGGGGCATAACGCTAATAGACAATATAGGGCGCGGTAGTAGGTCTGGTAAGGGTCACACCTTACAAAAGGGTTGCACAAGGCAAGTGTGATATTTGTCTATAAAACCTGTAACTATCCGGAGAACAGACTTCGTATAAAAGGGATGGTAACAGAAAAGTTTGCTCTCGCGGCGCATCCGCGCCGCGAGAGCGAACGATAGGAGTGAATGGGAGCAAAAGTTTTTTGCTCCCGGCTGCTAGAACACCGATTCAGTATTCACGCAGAGTGCGTCAAAACCCGGTTTCTTTGAGTTAGGCTAAAGAAATATCGGTTTAGAGGGCTACAGAAACCGGGTTTTTGGGATTACTGAATTGGTGTTCTAGGAACTAGCCTCTAACGATGCGGATAGACAAGATTGCGATCGCATTTAAATGCAAAAAGCAACTTGGCTCTTCGAGCGTCAGAGACTCTAATCTCCTGTTAGGACGGAAACTCTGTCCTAACTTGTGAGATCGGAATAGCTCATATCCTTTGATGGGAAGTGGGTATTGGCCCCACTTTTTTTATTGGAGTTATAGCAACCGCCTTGGCGGTTAAGACATTCTCAATTCCTGAAACCCTTCTTCCCCTAGCCCCTAGCCCCTAGCCACTAGCCCCTAGCTATATCAGATGACTCATCCCTTAATCCCACAAATTATTGACTTAGCTGTACCAGTGGCCCAAGCAATGGGCTTAGAGGTTGTCGGGGCAGTATTTCAAACCAACCAAAACCCACCCATTCTGCGTGTGGACATCCGCAACCCGCAACAAGATACCAGCTTAGCTGATTGCGAACGCATGAGTCGGGCAATAGAACCAACCTTGGATGCCTCAGATATTATCCCCGAAGCTTATATCTTGGAGATTTCCAGCCCCGGAATTTCACGGCACCTCACTACCGATAGAGAGTTCATCTCCTTTAAAGGATTTACGGTGCTAATTAGCACATCCGAGCCTTACGAGGGCAAGAAAGAATGGCGGGGACAACTGATTAATCGGGATGATACAGCGGTTTACCTCAACCAAAAAGGGCGGGCTCTAGCTATTCCCCGCTCCTTAATTGAGCGGGTACAACTGGACGAACGAAAAATTAAAAATTAAAGATCGAAACTCAAATAGTTTTGGCATTTTTAATTTTTAATTTTTAATTTTTAATCACTGGAGGTTTGGCATAGTGACAATGGTTAGTTTACCTGGACTTAAAGAGCTGATCGAGAATATCAGCCGCGATCGCAATTTACCCCGGCACGCTGTCCAGGCAGCGCTTAGGGAAGCTTTATTGAAAGGCTACGAGCGCTATCGGCGCACCCAGAGCATCAATAAGCATTTCGATGACGACTACTTTGACAACTTAGAAGTCGAGCTGAATATAGAAGAGGAAGGGTTTCGCGTTCTAGCGACCAAAAGCATCGTCGAACAAGTCAGCAGCACCGATCGCGAGATTGCCCTCTCAGAAGTTCAGGAAGTAGTCGAAGAAGCCCAGCTGGGAGACACCGTAGTTTTAGACGTAACGCCAGATCAGGGCGAATTCGGTCGCATGGCCGCAATTCAAACCAAGCAAGTGCTGGCTCAAAAATTGCGAGACCAGCAGCGCAAGATGATTCAGGAGGAATTCCAAGATTTAGAAGGCACCGTCATGCAAGCGCGGGTGCTGCGGTTTGAGCGGCAATCCGTCATCCTGGCCGTTAACAGCGGCTTTAATCAACCAGAAGTAGAGGCAGAATTACCCAAACGAGAACAACTGCCCAACGACAACTATCGGGCCAATGCCACATTTAAGGTTTATCTCAAAAAAGTGCGCGAAGGCCCGCAACGGGGGCCACAGCTGCTGGTTTCCAGGGCAGCTGCCGGTTTGGTGGTCGAGCTGTTTAGCACCGAAGTACCGGAAATTGAAGATGAAGTCGTCCGCATTGTCGCTGTGGCGCGGGAAGCCAATCCACCCTCTCGTTCTCTTGGCCCCCGTACCAAGATCGCCGTCGATACCCTAGAACGAGATGTAGACCCCGTAGGTGCTTGTATTGGAGCGAGAGGATCGCGCATTCAAGTAGTCGTAAACGAATTACGCGGCGAAAAAATCGACGTAATCCGGTGGTCTCCCGATCCCGCCACATACATTGCCAACGGCCTCAGTCCAGCCAGAGTAGATGAAGTACGCCTGGTGAACCCGGAAGGACGCCAAGCCCACGTTTTGGTTGGCGAGGATCAACTGAGTTTAGCTATAGGCAAAGAAGGACAGAATGTTCGTCTGGCTGCCCGCTTGACTGGGTGGAAAATTGACATCAAAGATGTAGCGAAGTACGACGCCGCCGCAGAAGACAGCAAAATAGCTCAAGCAATGGCAACCAAGCAAGCACAGGAAGAGTATGAAGAAGAGGAAACAATAGACAAATACAATTTGGATGAAGTTGATTTATACGCTCAGTCGGATGAACAAAGTCAGTTTGATGGGGAAGATTAAGCGTGGAACCCAATTACCGGCGTTGTATTAGTTGCCGCCAGGTAGCTCCCAAACAAGCTTTGTTGCGTGTTGTCCGAGTCTATCCATCCAGGCAGGTACAATTAGATCGGGGCGAAGGGCGATCGGCCTATCTTTGTCCAACTGAGATTTGCCTGCAAGCAGCTCAAAAAAAAAATCGCTTGGGGCACGCGCTCAAAACAGCCGTGTCTCCAGAAATATACCAAACCTTGTGGAAACGCTTAAAAAGCCCACAGGTGGCAGCTAATACAACCCCTCAAAATCAAATCACATCAGATTTGGAATCTCATTGAGGCGGTAATTATCTGGTGGCATTAGGCCGATGCCAATATCGAAGATGGCAACAAACCCCCGAATCAGCAAGTGAGTGCCAAAATAGTAGTAGGTGCTTGGTTATTGTACTCATGGACAAAGCTGTAAACACAACTGCCCACAGTTGCTTAAAACTTTGTGCAACATTAGAACAGTAGTGGCGATTTGGGCTCCAGTCCGGCTCTTTCAAACCGATCTGCATACGCGAGCATAAATTTGGGCTCACGCCCAGTAAAGTTTCACTCTCGCGTATGCTCATGGCTTCTAAGATGTTCCGCTTTGTGTCAGTTTTATGTAGCAGGCAGCATTCCAATGATGTAGATATCTTTAGAACAGTAGGTCATTAGAGACCGCTGGTAGGATTCAAGGGGAAAGCGTGGATGAACAACGGCAAAGTCAGAATTTACGATTTATCACGGGAACTAAATTTGGACAATAAGGATATTCTTGCAATTTGCGATCGGCTGCGGATTCCGGTAAAAAGCCACAGCAGCACTATTACAGACGAGTCGGCTGAACGCATTCGCACAGTCGCAGAGAAATATGTAGGGACGCATTCTTCTCCTAGTAAGTCAGCGACCGCTAGCCATAAGCCTAGCTCCCAATCACCAGCAACGGCTCCTAAACCCGTTGCACCAAAAAAACAACAAATTTTGGGAATTCGCCAAAATCAGGAGCGTCCCGCTGTTAACTCGCCGAAACAATCGGTAGCTAACGTTGCTATCCCCCCCCAACCGCCAGTCAGTCAGCCGACGTCTGCACTTATGAAGCCGACTGGGCCCCAACGACCAGTACGCCAGAACCAAAATCAGGAACCAGTATCGATCGATAAAGATACTTCTCCCACAGATGAGAAGTTGCAGGAAGTTCCCCTTTCTCGCCCTGCGCCAGAACAGCCGAAACTTACTGAACCTCCGTCCCGTCCAGTCACCACGCCGACTAATCGTCAGACGAACGACACTCAGACGTTACCAGATCAGACGAACGACACTCAGACGTTACCAGCTCAGATTGAGCAACCAGTTAAGAAAAAACCCAAAACGGCGGTGACTCAGACCCAGCCTGCGGAGAAAAAAGCCCAAAGGAGGGAGGAGAAAAACGAAACTGTTCTTGGTCAGCAGCCTAGTCGGCCTTCAGCGTCGCCTGCACTAACCCTGGCCGTACCAGAATTACAGCGGCCTAAACCCCAAGTTAAGCTGAGTCCGCCAAGTCGTACTCCTCGCCCCTCCAGGGCCGCGATCGAAGATCAGGATCAAAGGGAAGAGGGCGAATCTGAGGGCGCAGTAGAGTCGCCAACTTTGGCAGAGCAAGATCTCAAACGACCTCAACCCCCGCGTCCACCCAAAAAAGCTAAAAACTGGGAAGAATCAGAAGAGGAAGAGCAGCCGCAGAAAGCCAACAAGGTTAAAGGAAGTGGCAAGCGCACCAAGCAAGCTATTTTCGATGAAGACGAAGTAGATCTTGATGAAAGCGAACTAGAGATTCTGCCACCCACGGTTCAGGTCAGCCTTTCAATAGCTCGTCCGCCCAAGCCAAAGGCACCCCGTTCGGCGGGGCCAATAACCACAGCAGCGGCAACACTGGCTTCAAGGGGTAAAAAGAATGCAATTTCCCGCGATCGCAACAGCGCTAAAACTACTCGCCGAAACCGAGAAGAAGCTGTAGCCGAACGTCCCATGAAGCTGATTTTAACCGGCAGCTTGACCGTTCAAGAGTTAGCAGAAAGCTTGGGAGTACCGGACACCGATATCGTCAAACGCCTGTTCTTTAAAGGCATGGCCGTCAATATTACTCAAAGCCTGGATGTGCCGACGATTACTATGTTGGCAACCGATCTGGGCGTAGAAGTGGAAACGGCTCAGAAGGAAGCGGAAGCCAGCAAAGGCAGCGAAATGATCGATGCGGAAGACCTGGAACATCTCCAGCGTCGTCCGCCTGTCGTCACAATTATGGGTCACGTAGACCACGGCAAAACCACCCTGCTAGATTCGATCCGGCAAACCAAAGTGGCTCAAGGCGAAGCTGGTGGTATTACCCAGCACATCGGTGCATACCATGTGGACGTGGAACACAATGGCAAAACTCAGCAGGTTGTATTCCTAGACACACCCGGTCACCAAGCCTTTACGGCGATGCGGGCGCGTGGAGCTAGAGTCACAGACATCGCAATTTTGGTGGTGGCGGCAGATGATGGCGTCCAACCTCAGACTGTGGAAGCTATCAGCCACGCCAAAGCAGCAGAAGTGCCGATCGTGGTGGCAATTAATAAAATCGACAAACCGGAAGCACAGCCCGATCGCGTCAAGCAAGAACTGACAGAGTACGGTCTGGTGGCTGAAGAATGGGGCGGCGATACAATCATGGTTCCCGTGAGCGCTATCCAGAAAGAAAACCTGGATACGCTGCTGGAAATGATCCTCCTGGTGGCTGAGGTTGACGAAAATCTGTCCGCCAACCCAAATCGCGCCGCTAAAGGAACGGTAATTGAGGCCAATCTCGATAAGTCGAGAGGCCCAGTTGCTACTCTGCTAGTACAAAATGGCACCCTCCGAGTGGGCGATATCCTGGTGGCTGGCTCCGCTTTCGGTAAGGTACGGGCGATGATCGACGATCGCGGGAACCGCGTGGAAGCAGCAACTCCATCGTTTGCGGTGGAAGTGTTGGGTCTAAACGAAGTACCCGCCGCTGGGGATGAGTTCGATGTCTTCCAAGATGACAAGAAAGCGCGGGCGATCGCGCAGGGCCGATCGGAACAGCAACGGCAATCCCGCCTGATGCGAGGTAGAGTCACCCTTACCACACTTTCTGCTCAAGCGCAAGAAGGAGAACTCAAAGAACTCAACTTGATTTTGAAAGGAGATGTCCAAGGTTCTATAGAAGCAATTGTGGGAGCCCTCCAACAACTGCCTCAGAATCAAGTGCAAATCCGTATGCTCCTATCTGCCCCCGGTGAAGTTACCGAAACAGACGTAGACCTGGCAGCAGCCAGCAACGCCGTCATTGTTGGGTTTAACACCACCCTGGCCAGCGGAGCCCGTCAAGCAGCCGACCAAGCTGGTGTAGATGTGCGGGAATACAACATCATCTACAAACTCCTAGAAGACATTCAAGGAGCGATGGAAGGCTTGTTAGAACCAGAACTGGTTGAAGAAGCTCTGGGTGAAGTCGAAGTGCGTGCCGTCTTCCCAGTCGGTCGGGGGTCTATTGCCGGTAGCTACATCCTATCTGGCAAAGTAATCCGCAACTGCAAAGCGCGAGTCCGCCGAGGCGATCGGGTTATCTACGAAGGCACTCTGGATTCCGTCAAACGGATGAAAGAGGATGTCAAGGAAGTCAACGCCGGGTTTGAATGCGGTATCGGCATCGACAAATTCAATGACTGGTCTGTTGGCGACAGGATTGAAGCTTTCAAGATGGTCACCAAGCGACGTACACTCACACCCAATTAGCCATTTTTAGATTTCAGATTGCAGATTGAAAATTCAATTTGCAATCTAAAATCGAAAATCTAAAATTGAAAATTCCTATGCGCTCCTTTTGGTCAGAACCTTTTTTGTGGATTCACTTTGCTGGGTTGGCAGCTGTTCCCATTTTGCTAGGGCTTTGCTGGGTGGGATTGGCTGTGGGAGAGCCTAGAGAGCCAGTGTGGCTGGAGCTATTTTTAATTGGGGTTGTTGGCATTGCTCCCGTTCTGTGGATGCAGTTGTTTCGCCCATTCAACATCTTCAGCATCCTGATAGTCGCTATCAAACCAGAGCAGCTAACTACTGAGCAACGAAAGATCCTCAGTTTGTTTAAAACTCCCCTAGAGCAACTGCTGGCAGTGCTGGCACCATTTTTTTTGGTTACCATTCTCTGGCAAATCTATCTTGGAGCCCCAATTGCCGCACCTGTGGCCCCCTTTCCACCAGAATGGCGATTAGCTGGGTTGCTACTAGCCGCAGCAGGATTTCTTTTTAGCAATTTGTTCTTGCAGGTGCCCGTTAGCGTTTTGAGAGTGTTAATCACCAGCGAATCGGCATTTGCTGCCACAGAACCCTATCCTTTAGAAAAAATTTATCGGGATTTTACAACTCCCGGCTGGCAAGTAAATCAAATTTTGCCGCTGATTTCTGTTCAGTCCAAACAGTCATCTCCTACTTCAGAGCCCATAATAGAAGATGCGGTTTCTACTTCCTCAAATAAAATTTAGATACTTTTGGGGTGCTTATGGCAACTTATCCTGCTTCATCGCCTAGCCAAGTTTTTGAAGATAGCCAAATCTGGGACAGCCTCAAAATGGCGATCGCTTCCAGTTCTGGATTTCAAAGCTGGCAAATGGAAAATCAGCCAATTGACGATCGATACTTAGATACCAGCCTCGATTACCGAGTGCAGCGCTATTTGCGCGAAACTCTAGAAACTTTGGCTTACTGAGCATCTGAGTTTTATTGCTCCTGTAAGTATTCCATCCGGTCACTCAGCTAGCGGAGTGGACAATATGCTTATTTGAGCGATCGTAGGCTGACCTGCGATTCAATTCTTAATTTAGGATAATTGTAAAGACTTTTGGAAATGCGAACAAGCTCTGCTGCCGATCGAAGCAATGCGATCGCTCACATTAGGAAGCAACCAAACTCGTTGTATTTTCAAAAGTCTTTATAGCTCGATAACCATAATTTAAAGTCTCTGTCAAGTTTTATTTAATTGCAAATATTTGTTAAGTAGGTGGGCATAATTAAACGTAAAACTGCCAGGCCCATTTGTACTAATAGTGGCTCAAACAATTGACAAAAATCATCGACATCACAAAAAATTTCGCCTTTGGGTACAATTCGGGGCTACGATCGTTATGGTATGTTTTTTATTGAATCAATTGGTTATAGAGTTGACCCGGATGGTAGCCGTCTTTTACTTTATTACGGAGAGATAAAAGTTGATGCTGAAAACCGATACCACGTTACACCTCGAAGCCGACCTAGTGAAGAATAACTGGGAGTTTACAGAGGTATGGATCGATCCAAATCTTTCACCGCCTTATCTGCTTTTGTTACTAAGTGATGCTGAGGGGAATTGTCGAATCTACGATCCGGCTGAGGGTTATAAAGTTGTATTTTCTAGTAAGAATTATGATGAGGCACAGTATTGGCTTTTAGAGGATGAGTATGAACCCATAGAAGGGCGGCTGAGAATGTCGGAGTTAGTTTGAATAGTTTATGTTAAAAGGGCGATGCCTGCGGCTAGGCACTCCTACGCGCTTTTTCACATTGATTTTCTATAGCTTGTACATCATATCCTAATGTTGCGAATGCCATCCAATTGCCCTGGTTATCAGGATGGTTGGGGTTCATGGAATATTCTACAAATTTACGGATGTCTATTTCTGGTTCTTGCGGCATTAATAATGGTTAACATTTATGCTTATCC
>CASBRD010000316.1 GCA_949128025.1 Oscillatoriales cyanobacterium PMM_0008
GATTGCGGGATATATTGGCGACTGACTGAACCTCTAGAACGTGGTGCAGAATCACCAGACTGGTTTTACGTACCAAATGTACCGCCAACGTTTAACGGACAAGTGCGGCGTTCTTATGTGTTGTGGCAAGAATTGATTCCACCTTTGATTGTGCTGGAATTTGTATCGGGAGATGGAAGGGAAGAGAGAGATAGAACGCCTCTATCTCGCGGTGGAGACGGAAAGGAGAAACCTGGTAAATTTTGGATTTACGAACAAGTGATTCGTCCCGCGTTTTATGGGATTTATGAAGTAAGTAAAGCTAGTGTTGAAATGTATTACCTAGTTGCTGGTCAGTATCAGTTATTGCCAGCAAATGAGCGTGGTCATTACCCAATTTCACCTTTGGGTGTTGAGTTGGGAATTTGGCAAGGTCAGTATCAGAATTTAGAATTACCTTGGTTGAGATGGTGGGATAATCAGGGGAATTTGTTGTTGACGGGATGGGAGACAACTGAGCAGGAAAGTCAACGCGCAGAACGAGCAGAATTGCAGCTACAAGAGGAAAGTCAAAGAGCAGAACGAGCAGAATTACAGGTAGAACAGGAATGTCAAAGAACAGAACAGGAACGTCAAAGAGCAGAACGGTTGGCGGCGCAGTTGAGAGCTATGGGAATTGAACCGGAAGGGTGAGCTATGGGGATATTTTGGGAGATAGACTGTTTAGGGGTGAAGCACGATCGCATTAATACAGAATCCGGGTTGATTACCCCCCTTTTTATTTTGTGCTAGAACATTGTAGAGACGTTTCATGAAACGTCTCTACAGCAGGTCAAGATAAGAGGGGTAATCGTTGCAGATTCCGTAAAATCCGAGATTAGCACCGAACGAAAAGTGCTGCTTCGAGATTTTTGAGAGCAGATTCCAAATCGTCATTGACAATTTGAATATCAAATTCATTAGCTGCTTCTATTTCCTCTTTTGCACGACGGAGGCGACGAGTAATTGAGTCCTCCGACTCTGTACCCCGACTGCGAATTCGATGCTCTAATTCGCATAGGGAAGGGGGCAAAATAAATAGACGCAGCGCGTTGGGAAATGTCTCTCGAATTTGTCTGGCTCCTTCGAGTTCAATTTCTAATATGATGCACTTACCCTGAGAAATTAACTTTTCTACTGCTAGTCGGGGCGTACCGTAATAGTTACCGGCAAATTCAGCCCACTCTAGCAGTTCCCCATCTTTCGCCATTTGCTCGAACTCTTCGATGCTGACGAAATAATAATGCTGGCCATGAATTTCCCCCGTGCGGGGGGCGCGGGTAGTCACGGAGACAGAAAGCTCCAATTCTGGATGGTGTTTGAGGAGCGATCGCAATAAAGTACCCTTACCGACCCCACTTGGCCCCGTGAAAACGATGAGTCTGCCTGTCTGCATATTATTCATTGTAGATTTTAGATTTTAGATTTTAGATTGGTTTAAGTCCAAAATCCCAAATCCCAAATGAACGGGTTCAATGCTCGCTGGCAGATCCCTCTTTACTAACCATGAAGCGATTGGCAACCGTTTCCGGCTGAATCGCTGAGAGAATTACGTGGCTAGAATCGGTAATGATGACGGCTCTCGTGCGACGCCCGTAAGTTGCGTCAACCAGCTGGCCCCTATCTCTAGCGTCGGTAATTATACGCTTGATCGGGGCAGACTCCGGGCTGACAATGGCAACTACCCGGCTGGCTGAAACGATGTTGCCAAAACCAATGTTGATTAACTGAATGTCCATGACAAACTAACGGCTTAGCGATATGTGGAGCTAGTAATATAATTTCAATGGTAATTCTAAAAATTTGGACTTACAAGGCTAAAATCCACGATAGTTCTTGTTTTTGGTTAATATTTTCTGTTTTTAACCTTTTTTGGAATTTGACATCAATCAAAAGATATATAACTGAGGCGATTTAGCTACTGAAAAAGATAGAACAGCTAAATCCAGGGCCAGCAGCCGGGAATAGGTAAAGGGGAACCCATAGCATAAATTTTGGTCGGAACTTTAAATAACATAGCCATAACATAAAGATTCAGTAAAATTGGCTACTCCTCCATAGACGAAGCCATAATGACTGCTTTACTCTGGAAGAACAGGGGCAAGGGGAATGAGTCAGGTATAGAAATTCCGTAACGGATTTGCCTTACTTAACCCAGATTCATTAGATAATTCAGCAAATAGTTAATAGAGAGTTTAGGGGTAAAAAGTATGAGCCATATACGCAAAGCATTATTCGCACTAGCAGTAGCAGGGGTGGGGATGTTCTCAGTACCCACAGCAGCCAACGCTTTCAACCTCGTGGATCGCACGGGTTTTACTGATACGCAATTTAACCAAATGCGTACTGATGGGTTATTTACAGAACTGTTCGTTGCCGAGAGTAGAACTGGCCTACCCAACGGCGCAGAGCGTCAATTAGGTATTAACGACGCTAGTGGCAACCCCGATAAAGCAGGATACATTAACTGGCAGAAAGACGGATTAGTAGATTTCTCCCTGGAATACACCGGAAGCTTAGTTAAATACACCGTTGGCGGTCAGCTTCTCAGCAGCACGGCTTTTAGTGGCCTCGCAACTGACATTTTCCTCCGCACTCGTGCTGCTGACAATAGCACTATGGCAATGAGCGACCTGGTTTTCAACGGAGTGGGAATTAGCAGTCTCTCTTCTTTAGGTACAGGTGGTAATAGTGATGTTGACTATCTCCAGCTTAGCGGTATATCCACTCCCTTCACGCTCACGGGTAAGTCAATGATGAGTTGGACGAGCGCATCAGCACCATTGCGTTCTAATCTCGCTTATCAAATCAAAGTTGGCACAACACCACAGACTCAAAGTGTACCTGAGCCTGGTACTGTGGGCGCGATCGCGCTGACTGGTTTGTTAGCTCTTGGTTCCAAAAAACAGCAAAAAGCAGTCAAGGAATAGCTTTTGGCTCATGGTTAATCTTCAATAGGGTGGGTAATACCACCCTATTTTTTATAGATTGATAAAGATAGAAGTACACTAAGGATCTAGATTTAACTCAAAAAAAGCTTTAGTTCGTGCAACCTGTTGATTTCACTACACTGACAGCTGCTTGCTGTGATTTGCGAGCAAACTGGCTACCGTCGCGCCTGGAACAGGTTTATCAGCGCGATCGCTTTACCATTGCGATCGCGCTGCGAACTATGAACAAACGGGGTTGGCTGACCATTTCCTGGCATCCCCAAGCTGCACGCCTTTACATCGGCGATCCTCCACCCAAAAACCCCGATACATTTACCTTTAGCCAACAGCTGCGGCACCAATTGGGCGGTTTGGCCCTAATATCCATAGAAGCGATCGCACCTTGGGAGCGCGTTCTCGACCTCCAGTTTGGCAGGCGTCCCGGAGAAACCCCTCTCTGGCATCTGTATGTCGAAATTATGGGCAAATACAGCAACGTCATCTTAGCTGATGCCAACAACCTAATTATTACTGCCGCCCATCAAGTCAGCCAGCAACAATCTAGTGTCCGTCCCATCCAAACCGGACAACCTTACGAAATTCCTCCCGTCCTCACCGATCCAATTCCCAGTCTCAGCGAATCCCAACAGCGCTGGCAAGAACGAGTTAGTCTTGTACCGGGGAAAATAGGGCGCTGTCTGCTCAAAAATTATCGCGGTCTAAGTTCGGCACTCGTACAATCGATCGTACAAGCAGCGGATCTTGACCCCGATCGATCTACCGAAACTTTGACAGAATCAGATTGGCAGAAGTTATTTAGTCGATGGCAAGAATGGCTGCAAGCTTTAGAAAATTACCAATTTGAACCGGGTTGGACATCGGCAGGATATACTGTACTCGGTTGGGGCATCATCGCGCCAGCTAAAGATATCCATACTTTGCTCGATCGCTACTACACCCAACAACTAAATCAACAAGTATTCTCTCAACTACGCCATCAACTCAGTCAAAAACTCAACAGCATTTTAGGAAAATTGCGACTAAAGGCTAACACCTTTGCACAAAAGTTGCAGCAATCTGACGATGCCGATAAACACCGACAACAAGCAGACTTGCTGATGGCGAATCTCCAGTCATGGTCACCGGGAATGAAATCAATTATCCTCCCCGACTTTGAGAATGGCAATCCTATTACTATTCCCTTAAACCCAGAAAAAAATGCTATCTTAAATGCCCAAGCTCTTTACAAACGTCATCAAAAACTCAAACGCGCTCGCAATGCCGTTGAGCCACTACTAGCGGAAGTAAAAGCGGAAATTTACTATTTAGAACAGGTAGAAGCAACAGTATCCCAACTAGAAATATATACCAATTCAGAAGATTTACAAACCCTAGAAGAAATACGCGAAGAACTTATTGGACAGCGATATCTTGAAGCCGGTTATGTGGCGTCTGTGGGCCAGGGGTCGAAAGGGGGTAAGCAAGATTCCCACCCTCCAAAACAGGAAGCATCAAATATAAATTTCTATCGTTTCCGCACTCCCAGCGGTTTTGAATTACTGATTGGTCGCAATAATCGCCAAAATGACCAGCTGACTTTTCGGATAGCTGGAGATTACGACCTTTGGTTCCACACTCAAGAAATTCCTGGTTCTCATGTACTATTGCGTTTAGAGCCTGGGGCTGCTCCTGATGAAGTCGATTTGCAGTTTACGGCTGACCTTGCTGCTTACTATAGCCGATCGCGACAGAGCGATCAAGTTCCCGTCGTCTACACCGAACCCAAGCACGTCTATAAGCCCAAGGGCGCAAAACCTGGTGTAGCTATCTACAAGCAAGAGCGCATTGTTTGGGGTCGTCCTCAGCAAGCTAATCAGTATATCACGCGAACTGTCCAAAATTAATATTAGATTTACGTATTTTAACGGTGGGATTGCGCCGTAGTCGCGTAGACTATATAAATAGAGGGCACAAAAAGAACCTCTGCCTAAAGAAGTAAATTCTTTTATAGCAACCGCCAAGGCGACTCTTGACAGTAGGGGCGAAGCATTCGGGTAGTAAATCTTCGGTTTTAACCAATAAATTATATGCCCGAATGCTTCGCCCCTACCCCAGATTTATGGC
>CASBRD010000317.1 GCA_949128025.1 Oscillatoriales cyanobacterium PMM_0008
CTACTACACAACAAGCATTGCAACTGGCAGCTTGTGTTGGCAATCAATTTGATTTGGATAAGTTGGCAAACGTTTATAAAAAATCTCCGCAAGAAACAGCAGCGGATTTGCGGGAAGCTGTTGCGGAAGGGCTAATATTGCCTCTTGGCAATAGTGGGAATGTGGAATTAGTTCTCATCTATAGAGAATCCTTCAATGACTCATTACCGATTACCCATTACCGATTACCAGAATACAAGTTTGCTCATGACAGAATTCAGCAAGCAGCATATTCTTTAATTCCTGCATCTAGCAAGCAAGCTGTTCACAAGCAAATAGGGCAACTATTGCTGCAAAATACTCCACCCTCTCAGCGAGAACAGAAAATTTTTGATATTCTTAACCAACTGAATTTTGGCATCGAATTAATTAACGTTCAGTCAGAACGGGATGAACTTGCCGAATTAAATTTAATTGCTGGCAAAAAAGCTAAGGCATCGGCAGCGTATCAACCTGCGTTTAATTACCTGAATATTGGCATAGAACTACTTAACAAAGAGAAACCCGGTTTCTCTTCTTGGGAGACGCAGTATAATCTGACGCTGGCGCTGTATGTGGAAGCAGCAGAAGCAGCGTACCTCAGCGGTAATTTTGAGGAGATGACTCGATTAGCTGAGGCGGTGCTGCAACAAGCACAGGTGCTACTGGACAAAGTGAAAATATATGAAGTAAAAATTCAAGCTTGTATAGCGCAAAACAAATTACTGGAAGCAGTGAAAACTGCCCTACAAGTTCTGAAGTTGTTGGGAGTGAGGTTACCTGAAAAACCGAACAAATTAAATATTTTGCTGGCATTGTTGGGAACAAAGTTAGCTTTAGTTGGGAAAAGAATCGACGACTTAATAGAACTGCCGATCATGACCAATCCAATAAAGTTAGCGGCAATGCGTATTTTATCAAGTATATTTACTGCTACCTATTTTGCAGTTCCCGAACTGATGCCGCTGATTGTGTTTAAACAAGTCAATTTATCGCTAAAACACGGTAATGCTTCTGAGTCTTGCTATGCCTATGCTGTTTATGGTTTAATTCTTTGTGGAGTAATGGGAGACATCGATTCTGGTTATCAATTTGGACAACTGGCTTCAAATTTGGTGTCGCGATTGAATGCTAAAAATGTCAAAGCTAGGACGTTTAATGTAATTCATGGCGCTGTCTATCATTGGAAAGAACATCTTAATAGTTCATTAAAACATTTATTAGAAGCTTATCAAAGCGGACTGGAAACCGGAGATTTAGAGTATGCTACATATTCGGTATGTTGCTACTCATATTTTTCATATTTACTTGGTAAGGAGCTAACAAATATTGAACATGATATGGCGTCCTATAGTAAAATCATAAGTCAGTTAAAACAGGAAACAGCACTTCATTGCATTCAAATATACCACCAGGCAACCTTAAACTTGTTGGGGCGTTCTGAAAATCCGTTCCGTTTAGCTGGTGAATCGTATGTCGAGGAGACTATGCTACCACTTCATCAGCAAGCTAACAATCGAACTGCAATTTGCTACTTATATATAAACAAACTTAGGCTCTCTTATCTGTTCCACGAGTACGCTGAAGCTGTTGAAAATTCAGCTATAGTCGAAAAGCATTTAGACGCTGTGGCGGGAATGCCTGAAGTTCCTTTATTCCATTTTTATGATTCTCTAGCTCGGCTGGCGGTGTTTCATAATTTCGAGAAGCCGGAACAAAAGCGCATCCTTTCCAAAGTGAGAGCCAATCAGAAAAAGATGAAGAAATGGGCGCATCATTCTCCAATGAATTATTTGCATAAATTTTATCTGGTGGAGGCAGAACGGTATCGAGTTCTCGGTGAAGATGCTAAGGCAAGGGATTTGTACGATCGCGCTATTTCCCTCGCCAAAGAAAACGAATTCATCAACGAAGAAGCATTAGCTAACGAACTAGCAGCTAAATTTTATTTATTGCGAAATAAAATCAAACTCGCCCAATTTTATATGCAGGAAGCCCGTTATTGCTATCTCAGATGGGGTGCAATTGCTAAGGTCAAGGATTTGGATGCGCGATATTCCCAATTGTTACATAAAAAGTCCGAAATTGCCACAACAGAAACAATTGCCAAGACAACAAATTTTTCAACTACAACTGGAAACAGTAGTTCATCAGCACTCGATTTTTCAACAGTGATGAAAGCATCGCAGTCGATCGCCAGTGAAATTGTGTTGGATAAATTGCTGGCTTCTTTGATGAAAATTCTGCTCGAAAACGCGGGAGCTACAAATGGCTTTCTCATCTTGCATAAAGACGGAAACCTACTAATCGAAGCATCATCAACGGTAGATTCCAAAGATGTGGCAGTGTTGCAATCTCTACCAGTCGATGCTAGTAATAATTTACCTATAACAGTAATTAATTATGTAGAGAGAACTCGCTCTGATGTGGTTTTAAGTGATGCTGCGCGTGAAGGAGGGTTTACTAACGATCCTTATATTTTGTCAAATAAATTAAAGTCTGTGTTATGTACTCCTATCGTTAATCAAGGCCATCTCATCGCTATTCTTTACTTGGAAAACAACTTAGCTGACGGTGCATTTACACCCGATAGGTTAGAAGTTTTAAGAATGCTTTCTTCCCAGGCAGCTATCTCCTTAGAAAATGCTCTACTCTATGCCAATTTGGAACAGAAAGTGCAAGAGAGGACGCGGGAATTAAAAACTAAAGAAGCCAGTCTTGCCGAAGCTCAAAAACTAGCACAACTCGGCAGTTGGGAATTCGATTTGGCAACACAAGAAGTTACTTGGTCTGAGGAAATGTTCAGAATTCATGGACTTAATCCAAAGCAAGAGGAACCGAATTCATGGCAATATTTTCAACTGATTCATCCCGCTGATAGAAGTTTCGTGGAAAAAGGATTAGAAGGGATTATTAATAGAGCGGAAAGTTATGAGATTGAGTATCGGATCTTGGGAACAGATGGTTGTGTAAGATATGTTTTTGCTAAGACACAGACGACTTTGAATGAGTCGGGGGAAGTGAGGAAGATTTTCGGAACTGTACTAGATATCACGGAACGGAAGTTAGCAGAGATAGCACTGCAAGAATCTGAGGCACAATTAAGAGAAACTCTACAGGAACTTAAACGCACCCAATCTCAATTAATTCAGACGGAAAAAATGTCGAGTTTGGGACAGATGGTGGCAGGTGTCGCTCATGAAATTAATAATCCTGTTGGCTTTATTTACGGTAATCTGACTCCGGCGTCGCAATACGTTCAAGACTTGTTAAAGTTGATTCGTCTGTACCAGGAAACCTATCCAGATCCCACAGATGAGATATTAGACACTACTGAGGAAATCGACTTAGAATTTCTGGTAGAAGACTTGCAAAAATTGATGGTTTCGATGAAAAGTGGGGCCGATCGCATCCGCACTATTGTGCTTGGGTTGCGGAATTTCTCGCGGCTGGATGAATCGGATATGAAGCCGGTGGATATTCACGAAGGTATTGATAGTACTCTGCTAATTTTGCAGCATCGTCTGCACCCTACCCAGGCGGAAACAATGGGAAAAAATGTCAAAATTACTGATATAAAGGTGATTAAAGAGTATGGAAAACTGCCGCTGGTTACTTGTTATGCTTCTCAGATGAATCAGGTGTTTATGAATATTTTGAATAATGCGATTGACTCTTTGGAGTCACGCTTCGCGAACAATGCTTTGGAACAGTCATTAGCTAATGACAGGGAATTAAGGAGTAATGACTATGGATGGATTCGGATTCGTACTGAGGTGACTAATTCTGACTCTGTGAAAATCACAATTGCTGATAATGGCCTTGGTATTAGTGAAGATGTGCTTAGTAAAATATTTGACCCGTTCTTTACAACGAAGCCGGTGGGTAGTGGTACTGGTTTGGGGTTGTCGATTAGCTATCAGATTGTGGTGGAAAAACACGGTGGGCAACTAAGTTGTGTTTCACTACCGGGAGAGGGGGCAGAGTTTGCGATCGATCTTCCGATTAAACCGAAAAAATAGGATTACCCTCTTTTACCTGACGACTAAAGTCGCGGCTACACGAACAAAGTCTGCCTACGCAGACTTCTATTATTCATCTAAGTAGGTGAGTGTAAATAAATTCAAAATTTGGCGGGCGGGACGCCCACCCCACAAACACCAGAAAGAGTAATCGTTCTTGAGAAAAGTAATAAAGTGTGTGTGCCTATACAGCACTTGGAGGGCGAAGCATTCGGGCAAAAAATAATGGACGAAGAGCGATCGATTACTCCCCGAATGCTTCGCCCCTACGCACAATCTTTGTTCTCGTTGTTCTCGTGACCAGGTTGAACCTGGTCACGAAGTTTAGGAGGCAGAGCCTCCCGATTATAGAGAATAGCAAGATCTACGTAAAGCCACGCTATAAAAGCTAGCGAGGCCATATCGCCATGTCGGTTTCTGGGTCAAATAGATGAATTTTGTCAGGTGCGATCGACAGCCAAAGTGTCTCACCTATCTGTACAGACCGATCGGGTGCAACTCGCACTTGTAAAGTAGAAGAATTGGCAGCGGCTTCAGTTAGATGAACAGATAGAACTGTTTCGTTGCCCAGTGCTTCCACTAGGTCTACTTGAACCTGCAAATTTTTCGGGGCTGGGAGACTTATGCTCAGGTGTTCTGGACGAATACCCAAAGTTAAAGGAGACTTGTCGTACTTTTGTAATGCGCGTTCCCAGATGTCTGGTAAAGTCAGGCGGAACTGGGGATTTGTAATTAATAAAGGAGCTTGAAACTGTACGGTGAGAAAATTCATTGGGGGTGAACCAATGAATTCGGCGACAAATCGGTTGGCTGGATGGTTGTATAGTTCCAAGGGGTGAGCCAATTGCTGGATTTGACCTCGATCCATGACAGCAATGCGATCGCCCATCGTCATCGCTTCCGTCTGATCGTGGGTAACGTAGATGGTAGTCGTACCTAACTGTCGCTGCAATTTGACAATTTGGGCGCGAGTTTCGGCTCTGAGTTTGGCATCTAAGTTAGAAAGCGGTTCATCCATCAAGAAAACTTGGGGATTGCGTGCGATCGCTCTTCCCAACGCTACCCGCTGTTTTTGTCCGCCAGACAACTGTTTTGGCAATCGGGTGAGCAATGTTTCAATTTGCAACAATCCAGCGACGAGACGCACCTGCTCATCTACAGCTTTTTCTCGCTCAGTGACATAGTTTAGTTTTTTAGGGAGCGATCGCATTATTCCCACCAACAAATTCTCCGTCCATCTAGGC
>CASBRD010000318.1 GCA_949128025.1 Oscillatoriales cyanobacterium PMM_0008
AGAGTGGGCGAGTGGGAGAGTGGGAGAAATGAACAATGAAGGATGAACAATGAACAATAATGCAACATGAATTACTGAGAATGCGTCTGTCTGATAAACTTCTTGAACCAAAGCTTGCTCCGGAAAGGTTGTCAGTTTAATTTTTTCTCACACTGGTCTGATATGTTAAACCTCAAGTCTATATTTTCCGATCGCATTCGTCGCCGCTGGTTTTATCCGTTGCTTTCTTTGATGGTGACGCTGAGCTTGTGTTCCGCCGCACCTCATCCCACCCTGGCGCTTCCCTGGAGGGATTTGATTTTGCAGGGAATTCAAGTAATCCAGCTGTCGAATATGTCGGAGCGGCAGGAAGTCCAGATTGGGCAGCAGATTAACGCTCAGCTATTGGGAAGTCAGTTTCAGCTTTACCGCAATCCGCAAGTTGCTGACTACGTGGATGAGGTTGGTCAGCGGTTGGTGGCTGCGAGCGATCGCTCTAATATTCCTTATACCTTTCAAGTTGTCAGGAATGATAGCGTAAATGCTTTTGCGACGATGGGGGGATTTGTCTACGTTACCACCGGGTTGCTGAGAACCGCAGACAACGAAGCCCAGCTGGCAAGTGTTTTGGGTCACGAAATCGGCCATATTGCCAGTCGTCATGCGGTGGAACAAATGCGTCAGGTAGCGATCGAACGCGGATTAGCTACAGCCGCCGGACTGAACCGCAATACTATGGTTAGGCTGGGCGTAGAACTGGCTCTCAATCGTCCCCAAAGCCGCAAGGCGGAATTGGAAGCCGATCAAAAGGGATTGCGGACTATAGCACGGGCGGGTTACGCTCAATCGGCAATGATTGGATTTATGGAAAAACTTCTAGGTGAATCTTCCCCTCCCAGCTTTTTAAGTAGTCATCCGGCTACTCAAGATCGCATTGCCGCCCTAGAACGTGCGATCGATCCAGCACGCGCTAACGTTGGCGATGGGTTAAACGAGACTGATTATAGAGCAAATATCCGATCGCTTTTGCCAGCGTCCCGTAGAGGTTAGCGACGAGCCAGTATCTGCATTGGCTCAATCCGCACCACTGCTTTCTCAAAGGGTAGGGTGCGGACGCAATTGTCAAACACATTGACTTGATACACAAGATTGTTGGTGACATCCAATCCTGTCAACCAGCCACTCTTGCGGTGATATGCGCCGGTGTCAATATCCAGCCAACCCTCTCCTTGGGCAATTTTTCCAGGGGGGACGCCCGGTAAAGTAAAGGTGATGGTGTGACCTGTGACGATCAGTTTGTCGGGGAAGTAAGGCTTTTGAATACTGTGAAATTCGTCGCGAATCCAACAAAATTGGTCTACGGTTTGCTCTAAAATCGGCATCTGAGGATGGACGCCTGCATGAACTAGCCAGATATCGCCTAAGTCTAGATAGGTGGGTAATGTCCGCATCCAGTCCAGGTGTTCTGCGGGAATGCCAGATTCTGGGTAACTAGCCACTGTTGCATGACCGCCGCTGTAGAGCCAGACTTGCAGTATATGAGCTTGGGCTTTTTCGTTGGCAAAGCTGTCTAGTAATAGCTGCTCGTGGTTTCCAAGCAGGCAGGTATAGGAGTTGGCGATGACAAACTCTACAACCTGCGAACTTTGAGGCCCCCGATCGATTAAGTCTCCTAAGAAATAGACTCGATCCGCCGAGCCTGGTGCGATCGCCTCTAATAAGGTCATAAGGCCGTTATAGTGGCCATGTACATCACCGATAACGATACGACGGTGGGTGGTTTCCCTCATCCGAATTTCTATTGCCAAATTACTGGGTAAGAATTTATATGTAGCCACAGTCTAGATTTGTTAGGACAGTATAGAGCTATCCCCCGCAAGGAAGCGACTGTGTTTGTACGGCATCCGTTACACTTTGCTGTACTCAGCACGGCTTCCGTTGCACTTTGCTATATAGCCTGCTTGGGCTGGATTGATCGGCTACTGTTGCAAGCACCCCGTTAATTTAATTATGCCCCCTATCGGCGAAAAATACGCTAATGGCGATCTTTGATGATAACAACTATTAATGCGCTCAAACAACCTACTAGATGGGAATGGGTCGAGCAAGCTCTAGCTAATCTAGACACGATTTTGCTGGATCACTCTCACTGCGAACGTAAAGCAGCTGGGGTGGCGTTAAATTTGATGTTTCGCTACCCTTCTAACACTAAGCTGGTACGGATGCTGACTGCGATCGCGCGTGAGGAACTGGAACACTTTGAACTGGTCAATCAGTGGCTGGAACGACGCGGTATTCCTCTTGGCCCCCTGGCAGCACCTCCCTACGGTGCTAGTCTTAACGGGCAAATTCGCCGGGATGAACCGATGCGGTTGTTGGATACTTTGTTAGTCTGCGGTTTGATTGAGGCTCGCTCTCACGAGCGCCTGGGCTTGTTAGCCGCTCATTGTCCCGTCGCAGAGTTAGCCCAATTTTATCGCAGCTTGATGGCTTCGGAGGCGCGGCATTACGGCGTTTATTGGAGCTTAGCCGATACTTATTGCGATCGGTCTGCGGTTCTGTCGCGGCGGTCAGAATTAGCGATCGCAGAAAGTAATTTACTGGCTACTCTGCATCCCGAACCCAGAATTCATAGCTAAGTTCATTGTTCATTGTTCATTGTTCATTCTTGATTGTTCATTTGCGATTTTTATTAACTATGAATAGACCTCTTGCAAAAGCCCTGCCAACCCCTCCCCCTAACCCCCGACCCGTTAACTC
>CASBRD010000319.1 GCA_949128025.1 Oscillatoriales cyanobacterium PMM_0008
TAGGGGCTAGAGGCTAGGGGCTAGGGGCTAGGGAAGAGTGGGAGAGTGGGAGAGTGGGAGATTGGGATTTTGCAAATCTTCTCCCTAGTCCCTAATCCCTAGTCCCTAGTCCCTAGTCCTTAGCCCCTATTTCTTTGAGCATTAACAGACTGGGTATCTTCTAGGCGATTAATGGGCGTGGGAGAAGGAATAGAATTACCGGGAGTTGTCCCATCGCCAGCTGGTAACTGGGGATTGGCGATCGGTTTGCTGAAGTATTGATAGGTGACGCGAGAGATCTTGTTAATCAGTTCAGCTGCCCGCGTATCGTTGCGGGGACGTTTAACCATCACGGCGGCGATATAGCGCTTGCCGCTGGGCAAATCGATTAAGCCAACATCTGCAAGCATTGAGCCAATATTGCCAGTTTTGTGGGCAATATTGGCTCCTTTTCCCAGTCCGCGTGGCAGGAGAGAGTTGTTTGCAGTCCGTCGCATGATAGAAAGGAGACGATCGCGCGACGGTAGAGACACCAACTCGCCCTGGTTTACCCGCACCATCAAGCTTGCCAACTCTTTAGAACTGGTAGTGTTTGTTCCTTCTATATCGGGTAGTTTGTTGCGGATTGCCGTTGCTGTCAGCCCCCAGTCTAGGAAGCGCTGATTTAGGGCTTCGGCACCACCCAGACGGGCAATCAGCATATTGGTGGCGGTGTTGTCGCTGATCGTAATCATCTGGGTTACCGTTTCCAGAGCCGTATATTTTGTTCCTGGGGGTTTGTACTGCATTTTGCCAGAACCAGAAGCGATCGCTTCTTGTTCTAAGGCCAGTACTTCATCTAAGCGAATTTTGCCAGCATCCACATCTTGAAAAAAGGCAACTAGAATCGGTATTTTAATTGTGCTTGCCGCCGCCAAGTTGGCAGCACCATTCCAGTCTAGATAAGCACCCGTATCTATATCGAGGACAAATATCCCTGGAGCCAATCGGGGATACTGATTCGCTAAGGACTGTACAGCAGTCCTCAGTGGCATAATTTCTTGAGTGAGCTTCAGCGCCGTTAAGCCATCTACAAATGTAGAGGCGGGTTTTAAACTAACATCTGCCACAGCACTATGCTGGGAAGGATTAACTGTCTCTGAGATTGCAGATGGCTTGTGGATGGTTGGGTTCAAAATCGACAGTATTGTACCGACGATCGCACCAAGACCGATCCCCAAAATGAGTAGGCGCATTCCGTACACCAGTACTCCAGAGGAGTTGCGTCGCTGCTTAGGTAACGATCTCCGTTGAACAGAAACTGGGGGGCGAACGGGCTGAGGGGATTTCCTGATTTTTTCCGCTCCTACTTTGCTGCGTTGCTGACGGCTTGCACCAGCAACGGGGCGACTGCTGGGGTTATTCGATTTTGGATTTTGCGCGAAGTGGGCGTCTTGGCGGTTCCCGTCACGATGCCCACCTTCGCAAGAGAGGATTTTGGATTTTGGATTTACCCCACGACTGAAGTCGGGGGCTTGGGATGAGAGGATTTTGGATTTTGGATTTGTTCTATAGTTGAAACCGTCAAGACCTTGTACCGAATATTCCTCTTCATCCAAAATTGGCAATCCCAAATCTAAAATCAGGCGGTCATTTTGGATTTTGGATGAGGAAATTTCTCTTGCAGCGGGGGTCGCCTGCACTAAAGAAGTGGGTTTTGCCCTAAATTTAGTCAGCCCGTCCTTTGAGGTTGTTTGTCTGAGTGAAAGATTGGTGAGATTACCAGATCCTACCTTGCTTCCCCGCTGCTTTCTGGCTGGGGGTGCTGGTTTTTGGGAAGGTTGACCAAATAGCCTCTGCCACCAGTTCAATCCGTGACGGTGTTGGCCTACATTCCTGGGCAATCCTCGCTCTAGGGCAGAAGAAACCTCTGCCTTAGACGGTCTGGGTCGAAGCCCAGACCGATCGGTTGGTGTCCGGGCTAATTCCTGCCGCTGTGGCACTTGCTGTTGTTTGATCTGCCGCCGCTGGCGACGGGGATGGCCCTGATCGGACGCTGCCACGGATGACACCTCTTAGAAAGTTGACTTAATTTGCGGACAAAAAATGCACACTACACCTGATCGGTAATACTAAACCCAAAAAACTCTACTACATCCCAGGTGTACTCGGATCGAGTCGGCTTTGAAAGCGGAGATCTAAGATTGATCCTGGGGGGGCAATAGGGTGTCTAACACAGCTGGAGAACCTGTAGATATGGCCCATTCTATCTGGCTGAGAATGCCTCGCTGCATTGCTACGTCTGCTGTAGATGGCTGGGATCGATTAAAAAGTAGCCGAAATTTCGCCATCCGGGAGGCTGCTGTGTGGGGATAGATATAACCAATTTTTAACAGCACGGATTCTAGTTGCTGATAGTACTCTTCTAAGATTTCTAATGTTGCCGTATCGGTGTGGGGAGATGGTTGGGGGGTGACTACCTCTTCGCCTATTGCTTGGTAAAGTTCGTAACAGCAAATAGCAACTGCCTGAGCCAAATTTAGTGCTGGATAGGCATCGCTGGAAGGAATGCGTATGAATCGCTGGGCATATTTCAATTCGTCGTTGCTCAAGCCTCGGTCTTCTGGGCCGAAAATCAAGGCTGATGGTCCTTGTTCCAGCAGCCAGGGCAAGGTGGTGCGGGGTTTTTCTAGATGGAGAGATAACCGTCTGTCGCGTGCTGTAGCTGCGATCGCTCTTGTGCATCCTTTCAATGCTTCTGGCAAGGTGGCTACCAGTTGAGCCGCTTCTAGAATGTCTACCGCATGGACTGCCATAATCCTTGCTTGTTCTTCCAAAGGTTCGCATTTGGGCTCCACCAATACTAGCTGACTCAGCCCCATATTTTTCATGACGCGGGCGACTGACCCTATATTCAAGGGGCCGATCGGTCTCACCAAGATTATTCGCACCTGCGCTAAGGCTGTCTTATCCATTACTGTGTCTTTACCAGGTTTCCTTTAAATTGGATTAACAATAGTATCGTTAACTTAATATGGCACGCCAACGGTCTAAATCCGATCTACCCACAAAAATTTGTTCCGTATGTCAACGGCCATTCACCTGGCGTAAAAAATGGGCTGATTGCTGGGATGATGTTAAGTATTGCTCAGAACGCTGTCGCCGTCGCCGCTCTCAATAGCAATTTCAGATTGCTTCTTTGAAATCTCAAATCTGAAAGTTTTACCAATTCCCTTAGCCAACGATCGGTGACATGACCCCGGCCTAAAGGCACGGGGCTTCCAAGAATCACTTCTTAGTCTTCCTAGTTACTCCCTTGCGGGTTTTCGACTTTGGCCTAGACTGAGACATCTCAATCCCTGGCAAA
>CASBRD010000320.1 GCA_949128025.1 Oscillatoriales cyanobacterium PMM_0008
CGATAGAGATGTGGCAAGTGGACAAGTAATTAGAAATAGAGGAATAGAACTAATTAGTACCGATGGGCAGTCGGGAATCCAAAACGCCTATGCAGACGGTTTGCCAGGGACTGAGATACCTCAGTCTAGGTCAAAGTCGAAAACCCGCAAGGGAGCAACTAGGAAATCTTTGAAGTAATTCTTAGAAGCCCCGTACCTTTAGGTCGGGGTCATGTCACCATTATGTTAGATAGTCTAGATTTACTCCCTTCCCGCCACAAGATTATGTAGGGGTGTTCGCTCTCGCGCCGATCCTGCGCGATTCATGACCGCATTAATCTGTCGTCTAATATCTTGTCCGGTTGCATCGTTAGTACATGAGTGAGATCGTCAAATTGCCTGTTGTCATCGTTGGTTACATTTTTACCGCAGATGTAGGCGCTTCGCCTTCCCGTAGGGTAGACAGATGAACGCAGATGAACGCAGATAAGATTAAGAAGACCGATTTTTTTAGGTAACCGATGCGTAAGGATATGAGATCGCACATCATTTTTCTTCCGGAATCCGATATCGGCTCTAATTACGCAAAAAAGCGGCGGTTTTTGACAAAAAATTTTTTTAATGCACTCGACTGCACCGTGCTATCATCCGATAGAATGTCTATCACTTTCACCGATAAATTTGGTGCGGGTAGTTTTAAGCTTTGGGGAACCAGGGATTTACACTTCTATCAGATTTCAAATATACTTGGCTATGGAACAGCTTAACAGCAAAAGCGTCAGCGTCCATTGGAAAATTTGTAGAGCAAAACAATTCCCTGTGTCTATGATCTCGCCTGCGTGGTTACTTAAGTTGACAGTCCAAATAAAAAACAACTGGTGGCGTCGAACACTTATAACATTACTATGTGCTGTTCTGCTGTGGTGCGGACTGAAACCAGACGCGGCTTTAGCGCGTACCCAAAACTCGACACCAAGCACATTACCCGCGCTACGGGGAGAGGAAAGCAAACTTAAATTTTCATCATCTGAGTCAATTAGGCCCTATTTGGATCGGGTGATGCAGCGCATCACCGAGTTTCGCCTCGATAATGGCATGAAGTTCATCGTGCTGGAACGACACCAAGCACCAATAGTTTCTTTTCTTACTTATGCTGATGTCGGCGGTGCTAATGAGCCAGAAGGCAAAACAGGTGTTGCTCACTTTTTGGAGCATTTGGCTTTCAAAGGAACGACGCGCATAGGTACAAAAAACTACGCAGCGGAAAAGCCATTACTCGATCGACTAGATACCCTATCAGAACAAATTGAAGCAGCCACAGCAACGGGTAAAGAAGCCGAAGTTACTAAGTTACAGGCCCAGTTCAAAAAGGTTGAATCACAAGCAGCCGATCTAGTCAAGCAAAACGAGTTGGGTCAGATCGTTGAGCAAGCTGGAGGAGTCGGTCTGAATGCTACTACTTCCACCGATGCGACCCGCTACTTCTACAGTTTCCCTTCTAACAAGCTAGAACTGTGGATGTCGCTGGAGTCGGAAAGGTTTCTAGAGCCAGTGTTCCGAGAATTTTATAAAGAAAAAGATGTAATTTTAGAGGAGCGCAGGCTGCGTGTCGATAACTCGCCAGTCGGTAAGATGCTGGAAGCATTTATCGACACTGCTTACAAGGTGCATCCCTATCTGCGTCCGGTAATTGGCTACGACAAAGACATCAGAAATTTAACCACAAAAGATGTAAAGGAGTTTTTCGATACTCACTACGTTCCCAGTAAGTTGACAATGGCTGTTGTTGGGGATGTCAACGCCGCAGAAGTCAAACGACTGGCCCAGATTTACTTTGGTCGCTATCAAGCAAAACCGGCAGCACCCGATCGATTACCGATCGAACCAAAGCAAACAGAAACTAGGGAAGTGACTTTGCGACTTCCCTCCCAGCCTTGGTATTTGGAAGGATACCATCGACCGGCAATGAATCATCCCGATAATGTAGTTTATGAGATGATCGGTAGCATTCTCAGCGATGGTCGGACTTCGCGCCTTTATAAGTCTCTGGTGGAAAAGCAGCAACTGGCACTCACCGCACAAGGCTTTAACGGTTTTCCAGGAGATAAGTATCCCACGATGATGCTATTTTATGCCCTGACCGCACCAGGTCATACAGTTGACGAGGTGGCGACTGCGTTGCGATCCCAAATCGATCGGCTCTTAACTGAGCCAGTTTCAGCAGAGGAATTGGATCGGGTCAAAACGCAAGCGCGTGCTGGCTTGTTGGGCTCGCTTGATTCTAATGATGGTATGGCATCTTTGTTAGTGGAATACGAAGTCAAAACGGGTAGCTGGAAAAACTTGTTCAAGGAGTTGGAAGCGATCGCAGCTGTCACCCCCGCCGATATCCAGCGCGTTGCACAAGAAGCATTCCAGCCATCCAATCGCACCATTGGGCGTCTTCTGTCCAAAGAGGGATGAGCAACACTTATGGAAAATTTGGGACTAATTGCTCCCAAATTTGGGGGTAGAAAAATAAAGGAGTAGGGAAGAGGGCCAAAGGTGACTTTAAATCCAAAATTCAAAATTCAAAATAAGCAGCGGATTGTTAAAGCGCTGACGTTAATGGTGGTGACCATAATGCTTCTGATGCTGTTGCGCTTGCCAGCCGTGGCCCAAGGAGCCAGACATTATACCGAGTTGACCTTTCCACCGCTGCCAGAAATCAAGCTGCCCGCTTACACCCGCTATAAACTGGACAACGGCATAGTAGTGTATTTGATGGAAGACCGGGAACTTCCCCTGATCGGCGGTACAGCGCTGTTTCGCACAGGCGATCGCTGGGAACCAGCAGAAAAAGTTGGTTTGGGTGGGTTGGTAGGCGAAGTGATGCGGAATGGAGGCACAAAGAAGCACTCAGCCGATGAATTGAATACTCTGCTCGAACAACGGGCCGCTTCAGTAGAAACCAGTATAGGGACTTCTTCGGGTAGCGCTAGTTTTAGTAGTCTTAGCGAAGATTTAGAGCAAGTGTTTGGGTTATTTGCGGAGGTGATTCAGGAGCCAGCATTTGCCCAGGATAAAATCGATTTAGGCAAAACGCAAGCCAAGGGCGATATAGCCCGCCGCAACGACAATCCCGGTGGCATTGCCAGCCGAGAATTCCAGAAACTAATCTACGGGGAAAGTAGCCCTTATGCCCGCACGGTTGAGTACGCTAATCTGGACAATATTTCTAGGCAAGATTTGGTAAATTTTTACCAGCAATATTTCTATCCCAACAATATGATGCTGGGTATTGTGGGAGATTTTGACAGTAAAAAAATGCGGGAACTGATCCAGGAGAAGTTTGGCAACTGGAAACCAAATCCGCAACTGAAAATACCGCCTTTGCCAGCAGTTTCTCAAGCGAACCAGGGACGGATATTTTTTGTGAATCAGCCGCAACTAACTCAAAGTTATGTTCAGATGGGGCACTTGGGCGGTCTGTTGAACAGTCCCGACTATGCGGCGCTGGATGTTTTGAATGGGGTGCTGAATGGTTTTGGCGGACGGTTGTTTAACCAAGTGCGATCGCGCCAAGGTCTAGCTTACAGCGTCTACGGCTCTTGGAGTCCCCGCTATGACTACCCCGGCGTCTTCCTTGCTGGAGGACAAACTCGTTCCGAAGCTACAGTACCGTTTATTCAAGCCATCTTCGCCGAAATTAAGCGCATTCAAGCTGAAGCAGTGACACCAGAAGAATTAGCTTTAGCTAAAGAATCAACCCTGAATTCTTTTGTCTTCAACTTTGAAAATCCCGGCCAAACTTTATCACGCTTAATGCGATACGAGTACTACGGCTACCCGGATGATTTCTTGTTCCGTTATCGACGTCAGGTAGAAGCAACTACCGCCGCCGATGTTCAGCGCGTTGCGCGTACTTACCTAAAGCCAGAGAAGATCACCACCCTTGTGGTAGGTAATGCTTCTGCCATTCAGCCTCCCCTAACTGCGCTGTCGGCAGAAGTAACACCGATCGATATCACAATTCCAGCCCCAAGAACTACAGCCACTTCGCAGCAATAAGCACAACTCTTAGGTACGTTGTTGCGCTTTAGCGCTAAAACACCTAAGAGTAACCCCCTAACCCCCCTTGCTGGGCGGAAAAAACTAATTTGTAGTAATTTGTAGTAATTTGTAGGTTGGGTTGAAGTACGAAACCCAACTACAAAGATTTAGCGCTAAAGCGCAACAACGTACCTGTTACGCTAAACCCTGCGATACAAAACCCGACCAATAATAGGGACTGACAAAGGGCAATCTTTCCCGACAAAGCAGATCTAATCGCAATCGCACATTTTTGACTTTATTTTCTTCCCATTGTTGCTGTTTAAAATAATCCTCTAACTGCCGTTTGTACGTAGCAGATAATTCATCACCTGTCAAGGATCGCAGCTTAAATTGTGCTTGGCGTATCGCTTCGGAACGGCTTTTATCCTGCTTTTCCTGATAGTATAAAATGCAAAACAAAGCCGTTGCTAAATCATCCACAGCCCACAAAGTACTGACCACATTTCTCGCACCAGCACAGAGGAAACCGCTAGCAATCGAAAGCGGATCGTCGGTAATTTGGGTGAGAGTTAAATTCGTTTCGCAGCAGGAGAGAAACACTTCGGCTAGCTGCGAAAATCTCCAGGTTAAAATGCGACCGAGGTTGATTTCGCCGTCGAATAATAGTAGTTTTGATTCCAGGGAATTATTGAGTTGGGAACTGGCGTGATGGCTGGAATGGAGGACTTGCACTCGATCGAGTAAATTTTTATAGTTGCTGATAGTTGCTTGCTGGTATTGGAGGCGATTATCTGGGGTAACGTCGTGCATATTTGCCAATGTTTCGCACTCGTAGCCAGTGAAAACGAGGTCGCCTGTGGCATTTTCCACGATTCCCATTGTGGCAGGTTCGAGGTTGTCTCGCTGGTGGCAAAAATCGAGAATTTGGCAACTGGGAACGATGCGAATGCGGAATTTATCGCTGAGGTATTCTGGTTGTTGGGGTGGCGTTTTGGTAGGGGTGTTTGAGGGTTTGCGGACAGTCATCAAACCGCGTGTTTTCTCGGAAGCTGTAGCGCTTTGGGGAATGGGAACGTCGGTTAAAGGTAAGGCAGCAAAGGGGATTTGATGCAGGGACAAATGAGGGATGATAATTAGTTCTTTAATGCTTTTGAGATGTTGGTCAATTAGTCGATTAATTTGCAGGCGGTTAGCGAGTTCGGAGAGAAATTCACCCATTTGATTTCGCCATGAGGTTCGGTTTTCGACATAAGGTTTTAACCAGTTATTGAATAGCCAATTTTGCAAAGTTTCAAGTCCTTGACATTCACAGGTGTGGAGTTGTGGGAGTTGATTTTTTTGCAAGATGAAAATGTGAGTATGTTCAACCGTGGTGTAAAAATTGAGGATGGCAGTTTCGGCATCGGGAATTAAGGCTTGCATCTGGTCGAAACTGAGAGGGTTTGGTTGCAATTGACCCGCCAAAACTTGGTCTTTGCTGCGAATTTTCAGCCAAGCTTGCTGTTTTTCTGCTTCTAATTCCTTAATCTTTTCAATGGTCGCTTCGGCGTTGCGGGTTGCTTGGCGGGTGGTGGCGAGTTCTTTCATTCTGTCATTGTCAGAAAAACGCAAACGGTTGGTTTGTTCTTGCAGGCGATAGTATGCTTCGACTTCCGGGGGAATTTCGCCTTTGGGGTAGAGGTCTTTGCTGCTGTAAAATAAGTCGGCAAGGTGGCGGGAACGGGAACGGTCTGCGGTTTCGACGGCTTTATCGTATTGTTTGAGGTTGATGTAGCATTGGACGGCGTTGGCGTAAACGGAGATGGCATCTTTAATGATTTCTTGGCGGCGTTTGTCGGTGGTTGAACCTTTGCGGAGTTGTTCGACTGCTTGCATGGCGGGTTCGTATCCTTCTAAGGCGAGTTTCCAGTTGCCTTGGGTGAAGCCGATGTTACCGAGGTTTTTAGCTGCTGTGAAGCATAGGGGTGGCATGGTTTTGGGAGTAGCAATTTTAAGGCAGTCTCGATATTTTTCAATGGCTTTCTCTGTTTGCTGCAATTGGCGGTAAGCATTGCCAATGTTATTTAGAGAACCCGCTTCTCCTGAGCGGTGTTTGATTTCCCGACTAATGGCTAAAGACTTTTCGTGGTGGTCGATCGCTTTTTCGTACTCTCCTAAAGAGTCGTAAGCATTGCCTAAATTTCCCAAAGCTGTCGCTTCTCCTCGTCGGTCGTTAATTTCCTGACAAATTTCTAAATGCTCTTTGTGGTGAGAGATCGCTCGTTCGTCTTTTCCCTGAGAGTGGTAAATATTACCTAAATTTCCCAGAGCAGTTGCTTCTCCTTGGCGATCTTTGATTTTCCGACTAATGCCTAAAGACTCTTCGTAGTAAGTAATCGCTTGTTCGTTTTTTCCCATAGAGTAGTAAGCATTTCCTAAATTTCCTAGAGAATGCCCTTCTCCAAAAAGGTATTTTATTTCCTGACAAATAGCTAAAGACTTTTTGTGATAAGTAATTGCTTTTTCATACTCTCCCAGAGAGTGATAAGCATTGCCTAAATTTCCCCAAGCAATTGCTTCTCCTTGAGGATCTTTGATTTTATGACTAATGGCTAAAGACTTTTCATCGTAGTCGATCGCTCGTTTGTATTCTCCCAGAGAGTTGTAAGCAATGCCTAAATTACCCAGAGAAGTCGCTTCCCCTCTAAGGTCTTTGATTTTCCGACTAATAGCTAAAGATTTTTTGTAGTAAGTAATCCCTTGTTCGTAATTTCCCAAAGATAGGTAAACATTGCCTAAATTTCCCAGAGAATTTGCTTCTCCTTGACTGTTTTTGATTTTCTTTTGAATGTGTAAAGCTCTTTGGTGAGCAGCGATTGATGATTCGTATTCTCCCATAGAGTGGTAAGCATTTCCTAAACTTTCTAGAGAAGCCGCTTTTCCTTGGCGATCGTAAATGGCTTGATAAATAATAAAGCACTTTTGCCAGCACTGAAAAGCTACAATAACCTGGCCAATGAGATATTTCTCATGTCCCCACTTGAATAAAATATCAGATGTCTGTTTTCTGATTTCCCTGGGCTGTTTCTCACTACCGAGAAAGTCGCCCAGTTGCAAGGCAATGTTACTTAAAAAGTTAACCGCATCTTGGTTGCCGTTATCATCGAATTGTTTAGTAACCGTGATTATCATTTGCAAAAGTCCGGGGTCGATTAACTCGGAGTGTGCGTTTAAGATTTGCAGTTCTTCCCCATTGGGACATTCAAGCAATTTTTGGATAAGTCGGTAATAGGCGGCGCTGCGTTGTTCGTCCATTGTTATGTTCCTTCCTGATCAATTAACAATCTATAATTAAGAACAGAATCAAACCGAAAGAGGTAATTATGAAATCAGAGTATAACTTTTCCAAAGCAGAACAAGGCAAGTTTTACCATCCTGATGCTACATTTCATTATCCCATTTATGTGGAACCAAATCCTTCGCCTACAAAACATTATCCACTACGGGGAATGCCAATTACAATTGCTGCCGATTTTGATGAACCGATGCCTGAACTTTGGGACGCTTTGGAAAAATGATTTTACTCCATATCCTTACGTTTACTCAGACCTTACACCTGCCGTTTTAGCCCGCCTGCGAATCAATTCGCAGTCTAATAGCTAAAGTAGGGGCGGGTTTTGTTGTAATGCGATCTGTAGGAAACAAAGGATATTTGCTAAACCCGCCCCTACAAGTGGACTAAATACTAATCTTTCAGTCCATTTTAATGGACTTCGCTTGCGGCCCGCCTGCGATTCAAATCGCAGGCTAATAGCTAAAGTCCACTTAAGTGGACTAAATCCTAATCTTTCAGTCCATTTTAATGGACTTTCGCTATTAGCCTCAGACTTGAGTCTGAGGCGGGTGTGGGCTGACACCAATTATAACAGAAACCAGGTTTATTAACCCTATATCAGCGATAAATTATGGAATCTGTTATACTTAAGTAGAGAAGAGAAAGGGAGTCAAAAAAATGACAACTATTCAATCAATGACAACTGCAATAACATCCCTTTACGAACAAGATTTTTATCTGTGGTTACAGACAACTATCAACTTATTAAAAGAGGGAAAGTTGGCCGAAATAGATTTAGAAAACTTACTAGAGGAACTGGAAAGTATGGGGAGAAGCGAGAAAAATGCTTTAAAAAGTAATCTGAAGGTACTTTTAATGCACTTACTTAAGTATAAATATCAGTCGCAAAAACGAACAAATAGTTGGCTTTACACCATTCGAGAACATCGTCAACGCCTCCGAGATACCTTCAAAACCAGTCCGAGTTTATATCGTTTTTTTGAAGAGATTTTTAATGAATCTTATCAAGATGCTAGGGAACTAGCCGCAGATGAAACAGGTTTATCTATTAAAATATTTCCCCCTGAGTCTCCCTTTACTGTAGAAGAAGTTCTTAATCCTGATTTTTTACCCCCTGAGAGCGATCGGCCCGAAAATATTGAATAATTGAATGAGATATCCTTCTCTGCGATTGCTTTTTTTAAATGATATAATCATATAATAACTCTATTTCCAAAACAATGGTCGCCAATCAAAGCCAAAATTACATTTCTCCTCAAGATTATCTCACAGGAGAGGAACTCAGCCCCATCAAACACGAATATATTGATGGACAAATCTACGCAATGGCTGGTGCGAGTGATGCCCATGTTACCATTTCTCTCAACCTTGCTTCATTGTTAAGAAATCATGTTCGAGGTACTGGCTGCCGTGTCTATATGGCGGACATGAAAGCCTATATTGAAACAGCCAATATCTTTTACTATCCTGATGTGATGGTAACTTGTGATGCCAGAGATAGTGCATTTCCCAATCATAAAAAATATCCTTGTTTAATTGTCGAAGTTTTATCCCCAAAAACAGAAGCTTTCGACAGAGGTGACAAATTTGCCGACTATCAACAATTAGAAACCCTCCAAGAATACGTTTTAATTAGCCAAAAGCGCCAGCGTTTAGAATGCTTCCGCCGCAATGTCGAGGGTTTTTGGGTATTGCAAACCTACAATCAAGGCAGTGAAATTCATTTAGCAAGCATCGATTTTCGGACTAGCATTGATAGTTTATATGAAGATGTGAGTTTCGGAGATAATGAAGCAGAAGGTTAGAAACCCGGTTTCTTGGCTTCCGTTTCTCATTCCACTACCTCAAAACTTTGATAAAAAACCTGCCAATTTTCTTGCTGTTCCAATTGTTCAAATAACTCCTTAATCCGTTCAGCATTCCATTCCGGTAAAGCTTCATCTTCGCGGGGAGTCAACCAAGGTAAATTCAAAGGTTTCTCCAAGGCAATTGCTAAAAATTCCTCCTTTCCCGCTTCCCCAAACACAAACTTTTCCTTGCTATTATCAGCCCAAGCATCCTTTTGAGGCAGGACAATTGGCGGTTTTTCGATGATAGGATTCGGTGCATAAGCGGAAGATGGACAGAGTAAATATTGCCCCTGTTGGCTGCGATTCAGCAACAGTAATTGATAATTTTTATTTTCATTCAATTCCAAATCAATCAACATCCAAAGCGACTGATTTACAGGAATCGTTGGCGTAATTTTCTGTGCCGAAGGCGGTGGCGGTGGCAGAGTTGGGCTTTTATTTACCATTAGCACTGCTGCCTTTTCCTCTTCTGTTAAAAACTGTAGCCAATTGGGAATAGATTTAGCTTTTTTCTGCAATATTTCCCAGCTATGCAGCCCAAGCCACCACAGGTATTTGTAATTCCACAGCCAATAATAAGCCTCTCGCCAAGTGCCTCTTTCCCCTTTCTTTCCATTAACTAAGGTATTAAGATTAACTCCATCATTTACCATTTCCTCTTTATATAGATTCACCATCGCCTGCACCACATTTTGCGACGTTGTGCCAATTGACGTTGCATAATCCCCCTTACCAAGGCGAGAATCTTTTGGCATCAACTCTTCAGCAATTTGTCTGTGTTCAAATATCACTGGGCGATGCTTATCATAACGCAGGGTAAAAAACACTTCTTCTCTCAAATTAAATCCCGTCTGCGTTTTCAGTTCCGCTGCAATTTCGTTAATAAATTTTACTTGTTCGGGTGTCATTATGGATTACCTCTGGCGATGCAAGGAGTGAGAAACCCGGTTTCTGAAACCTCCATTTCAATATATCACCTTCTTCAGGTATGTTGTTGCGCTTTAGCGCTAAAGCGCAACAACGTACCTCAAGAACTATTTCAACTATTTCGCCTATTTCAACTATAAAAACTATATTTTTACAAAACCAACTATTTCATCAATCACAAAATATATTGACGACTATATCAACTTTTTTACTGTGAAATTATGAGCCTGAAATTTTAAACAAAGGAGAGTTGATTATGTCTATCGAAAAGTTCCTCGGTAAGATGCTGGAGATCCCGCCGCACGAATTAACACTTGAGGAGTTTAAGGCTTTGGTTGCTGGCGTTGAGTTTAGCGATCGCTTCCTGAACAAGCATATCCGATTTAAGAGCGATCGCTACTTCTGGAAAAATGTATTGCGGACTGATGCCGTTGAAATTTTGATATGTTGTTGGATGCCGGGTCAAAAATCCAGTATCCACCTCCACAAAGGCGCATCACTCAATGTTAGTCGCGTTTTGATGGGAACCATCACTGAAGAACTTTATCAAGAATCGGGACAAGATATTGTGTTGTACCAAGAAACCGATTTGAGCGAAGGTGGATTCATGACTACTGAGCGTTACCAATACCACCAACTCGTCAACAATTCTATGGAAAAATCGGCAACTTTGCATTTTTACAGCCCCATTCGTCCTGACTAAATACAGCCCTTTTCAAGTTAGTGAGGTACAGAGAAACCGGGTTTCTACGTAAGGCTTGAAGAATTGGCTAATCAATTTACCCAAAGAATCCTATTAGAAAGCTTTGCAAGAAGTTGCAAAGCTTTCTGCTATATAACCTAACTTTGAACAAATAGCCAAAACAAAAAAGCGCTCCCCTTACAGAGAGCGCCTTTTTTTTATTTAATTACTACCAATTAACCATTGATAGCAGGAGCAGTCATAGCCACAGGAGCAGCAACACCAGCAGCCAAATCGAGCGGGAAGTTGTGAGCATTACGTTCGTGCATCACTTCCATACCCAAGTTAGCGCG
>CASBRD010000321.1 GCA_949128025.1 Oscillatoriales cyanobacterium PMM_0008
ACTAAGAGGTTCTGCTAGCAAATGCAGCCGATTCGCACATTTAACGTTACCCCCGCGCTACCGCCGCGACTAGAACCCCTACGGCAGCTTGCCTACAACCTGCACTGGGATTGGAACGTCGATACCAAAGACTTATTCCGCCGCCTAGACCGCGACCTATGGGAATCCAGTCGCCACAATCCAGTATTGATGTTGGGTACTATCTCGCAAACGCGATTGCAAGAAGTATCTGAAGACGAAGGCTTTATCGCCCAGATGGAACGAGCTGCCCAACAACTAGAAGACTACCACCACAGATTAACGTGGTATCACAAACAGCGCAAAGGTGTAGGGGGTAGGGTGTCGGGTTTGCGGGAAGAAGATGATTCATCCCAATCCCCAATCCAAAATCCAAAATCCTCTCTTGCGAAGGTGGGCATCGTGACGGGAACCGCCAAGACGCCCACTTCGCGCAAAATCCAAAATTCCGAGTGCTATGTCTACTTTTCGATGGAATTTGGGCTTGCAGATTGCCTACCCATCTACTCTGGCGGTTTAGGCGTTCTAGCAGGCGACCACCTCAAATCTGCCAGCGACTTGGGCTTGCCCCTCGCTGGCGTTGGATTGCTTTACCAGGAAGGCTATTTCAGCCAGTTTCTGAACGCGGATGGTTGGCAAAGCGAACACTACCCAATCAACGACTTCTACAATATGCCTTTGCATCTGGAACGCCATCCAGATGGTACAGAAATACGCATTGAAGTTGATTATCCCGATCGCAAAGTTTATGCTCGCATCTGGCGCATACAAGTGGGAACAGTACCCTTATACCTGCTGGACACCAACATTGAGGACAACGCCAGCCAATACGACCACGATATTACCGATCGACTCTACGGCGGCGATATCGATATGCGGATTCACCAAGAGATGATGCTGGGAATTGGAGGCGTGCGGGCGCTCACAGCGCTGGGGTTGAAACCGACAGCCTACCACATGAACGAGGGACACTCCGCCTTTTTGTCCCTAGAGCGCATCCGCGTGCTGATGCAAGAAGAAGGATTGAGCTATTCCCAAGCTTCGGCAGTTGTCAAGTCGAGTAGCATCTTCACCACCCACACCCCCGTTCCAGCTGGCATCGACTTGTTCCCCCCAGACAAAATGATGTATTACCTGGGTTACTACGGTGATGTGTTTGGGCTACAACGAGAAGAATTTCTGGCTTTGGGGCGCGAGGACACAGGAGATCTTACCGCACCTTTCAGCATGGCAATTTTGGCCATTAAAATGGCTACATTTATCAACGGTGTCGCTCAGTTGCACGGGGTCGTGTCGCGATCGATGTTCAAAAGTCTCTGGCCGGGTTTACCAGTGGAGGAAGTCCCCATCACCGCAATTACCAACGGCGTTCACGCACGCAGTTGCGTATCTCCGGTAATCCAAAGCTTGTACGATCGCTACCTTGGCCCTCGATGGGAACGCGCACCCGTGAGCGACCCCTTGTGGGAACGAGTGAGTTCCATGCCGGATGAAGAATTATGGCGATATCACGAGCGGTGTAGAGCCGAAATGGTAGTATTTGTGCGGGAGCGGCTGGCGCAAAAACTGCGCGATCGCGGTGCCTCACCAGTCGAAATTGCCCAAGCAGGTGAAGTACTCGACCCTGGCGTCTTGACAATTGGCTTTGCCCGTCGCTTTGCCACCTACAAGCGGGCTACCCTGTGGATGCGAGATGTCGAACGTATCAAGCGGATTTTACAGGGGAATAAAGGCCGCAAGGTGCAGTTTGTCATAGCAGGTAAAGCCCATCCGATGGATATTCCGGGCAAAGAACTGATCAGAGCAATTAACCACTTCATTCGGGAACAGGGCTTGATCCGCAATGTCGTGTTTATTCCCGATTACGACTTGCACGTAGGACGGCTGATGGTGGCTGGTTGCGACGTTTGGCTGAACACACCCAGGCGTCCGCGAGAAGCTTCTGGCACCAGCGGCATGAAGGCTTCTATGAATGGTTTGTTGAACCTGAGCGTTTTGGATGGCTGGTGGGACGAGGCAGATTATGTCCGCACCGGCTGGCCGATCGGTCACGGAGAAGATTATGATGACCCTAACTACCAAGACGAAGTAGAAGCCAACTCTCTGTATGAATTGCTAGAGCAGGAAGTTGTGCCACTTTTCTACAATCGGGACAAGGAAGATATCCCCCGTGGCTGGGTGAGCAAAATGAAAGATGCGATTCGGTTAAATTGCCCCTTCTTCAATACAGCCCGAATGGTGCGGGAGTATGGGATGCGGGCATATTTTCCGGCAAGCGATCGCTACTTTGCGATGACCGCAGCACAATACGCCCCAGCCAAAGAGTTAGCCGACTGGAAAAACAAGATATTTGACCAGTGGTACAACATTAAAATCGAGAGTATTGACGTATCTGAAGGAACCCAAATCCTGGTCAACCAAACTATTAGCGTCAAAGCGCGAATCGATCTGGCATTGCTCACTCCAGATGATTTGCAAGTAGAGCTTTACACTGGTCTGGTGAATGCCAATGGCGATATTGTCAACGGGGTGCCAACCGCGATGGAATACCAAGGCCAAGATCCCCAGTTTGGAACTAGCATTTATACCAGCAACATCACCTACACCTCCAGCGGTCTACAAGGGATGTCTCTGCGTATTTTGCCCAAACATGAATATCTCAGCAGTTCTTACGATCTGGGATTGATTCTTTGGGCACAATAATTAGGGGCTAAAAAAGTCAAAAGTCAGTAGGGGCGGGTTTTGTAAAATATTCTGTTGGTACTGAGATGTGTGGGTTAAATCCGCCCGTACCAAAGTCAAAAGAAAAAGGGGAGAAGGAACGAAGTAATTGCCCACTCCCCCACTCCCCCACTC
>CASBRD010000322.1 GCA_949128025.1 Oscillatoriales cyanobacterium PMM_0008
CCACTGACCACTGACCACTGACCACTGACCACTGACCACTGACCACTGACCACTGACCACTGACCACTGACCACTGACCACTGACCAACTCGCAGATTAATCCTATTTTAAGTATTGTTACTTCTACATGGTATGATTGCTTTTGGCACAAGAGAGCCAAGTCAATTCGCCGGACTGATTTGCAAGTCTCATAACCTTGTCAGACTCATCTCAACAACCCACCACCGTAACTGGGCAGGTATCGCAACCCGATCCGCTGGAACCAAAACCCAGCAAATCGATGCAGGAATACCACACCCTGCAAAAAGAGTTGCTGATCGCCACCCTAGCCTGTACAGGGATTATTTTTATCTCTGTCTGGATTTTTTACAACCTTAACATTGCCCTAAATTATTTGATAGGGGCGTGTACAGGTGTGGTTTACTTGAGAATGTTGGCTAAAAATGTTGAGCAACTGGGCCGCGAAAAACAGAGTCTGAGCAAGACTCGGTTCGCCCTGTTCATTGGGTTGATTATAGTAGCAACTCAATGGCGTCAGCTAGAGATAGTCCCAATATTTTTGGGATTTCTGACTTACAAAGCCGCGCTCATCATCTATACAGTCCAAACGGCCATGCTTTCTGACCGCAAATAGGTCTGATACGCTTGGAATCCTCCCCTAGATCGATTTGCGGGAAAACTTCCTGAATGGAAAAATGCTCAGTGTCTTAAATGGCTTAAATTCTGTTACTCTCGCCTCATTGGAAGTAGGACATCATTTCTACTGGCAATTAGGCAATCTGAAAGTGCATGGGCAAGTTTTTCTCACCTCCTGGTTTGTGATTGGTCTTTTAGTAGTAGCGTCACTCTTGGCTACTCGCAACATCCAGAGAATTCCCAGCGGCATACAAAATTTTATGGAATACGCCCTGGAATTTATTCGAGATCTGGCAAAAAACCAGTTGGGTGAGAAAGAGTACCGTCCCTGGGTGCCGTTTATTGGCACGTTGTTTTTGTTTATTTTTGTGTCAAACTGGTCGGGGGCTTTGATTCCCTGGAAGCTTCTCAGGCTACCAGAAGGAGAGCTAGCAGCTCCCACTAATGACATCAATACGACAGTAGCCCTGGCATTACTGACTTCCTTGGCCTACTTTTACGCTGGTTTTAGTAAGCGCGGTTTGGGATACTTTAAGAAGTATATCGAGCCGACGCCGATTCTATTGCCGATCGCGATTCTAGAAGATTTCACCAAGCCCCTTTCCCTGAGCTTCCGTTTGTTTGGAAACATTCTGGCGGATGAGCTGGTGGTAGCGGTACTGGTACTGCTAGTTCCTCTGTTCGTGCCCCTGCCAGTAATGGCCTTGGGTCTGTTTACTAGCGCCATTCAAGCTCTAGTATTTGCCACCTTAGCAGCCGCCTACATTCACGAGGCGATGGAAGGGCATGGTGGTGAAGAACATGAGGAACATTCTCATTAGGAAGGATAATGGATGAATAAAATCATTCTGTCTTACCCCTTCTGAAAGTCCTCATTTGATGTAAATTGAGGTTTGGATTAGTTTTAAATCCAAAATTCTGGCATCCAAAATCGGTTGTTCTGTCGTTAAGCGAAGTAAAACATCATGGATCCATTGGTTTCTGCTGCTTCAGTTATAGCTGCTGCTCTGGCAATTGGTTTGGCTGCAATTGGCCCTGGTATTGGTCAAGGTAACGCCGCAGGTCAAGCTGTAGAAGGTATTGCCCGTCAGCCCGAAGCTGAAGGCAAAATTCGCGGTACTCTCCTGTTAACTTTGGCATTCATGGAATCCCTGACCATCTACGGTTTGGTAATTGCACTGGTGCTACTGTTTGCTAACCCATTCGTTTAAATAAAGTTTTGAATTAGGTAATAGGGAATTTTAGATTTTAGATTGTAGATTTTAGATTTTATTTAAATCTGCAATCTACAATCTAAAATTTGAAATTACCCAATTACCCAATTACCAACTCCAGTTCAGTAGTTGTTAAATCAGTAAAAAATGTTTGACTTCGACGCCACGTTGCCTTTAATGGCAGTGCAGTTTCTACTGTTGGCAGTGCTGTTGAACGCGATTTTCTACAAGCCGCTGACCAAGGTGCTAGACGATCGCGATAATTACATCCGCACCAATGAAACCCAAGCCCGCGAACGCTTGTCTAAAGCTGAGATGTTGGCGAAACAATATGAGGAACAGCTGGCTAATGCCCGCAGGCAATCTCAAAATTTGATCGCAATAGCTCAAGATGATGCCAGGAAAATCGGCGCTACGAAAATTGCTGAAGCTCAAAAAGAGGCTCAAGCTCAAAGGGAAGAAGCTCAGTCAGAAATAGACCGACAAAAGCAAGAAGCAATGCAAAGGCTTGAAGAACAAGTAGATTCTTTGAGTCGCCAGATTTTAGAAAAACTCTTGGGGCCAGAGCTTGTCAATAGATAGAGCTAACGCTTGAGAGCTTCCCTTAGAGCCTATAAAACTAGGCTATTAAGTGGAAAATGTAAGTTTTGAGAATATTCAGCCGCACAAATGTGAATCGGTATCATGGGGACTTTCTTATTACTAGCCGCAGAGGCTCACGAGGCAGCTGAGAAAGGTGGTTTCGGAATAAACTTCGACATTTTTGAAGCTAACCTAATCAACCTTGCCATTCTAATTGGCGTGTTAATTTACTTTGGGCGTAAAGTCTTGACCCAAACATTGGGAGATAGACGCGCAAAGATAGCAGAGGCAATTAAAGAGGCAGAACAACGCCAACGTCAAGCAGCGGAAGCGCTGGCAGATGAACAGCGCAAGTTGGCTCAAGCGCAAGCGGAAGCAGAACAAATTAGGTCATCAGCAGAAACAAACGCTCAAAAAGCCAAAGAAAATATCCTGGCTCAGGCAGCGCAAGATGTGGAAAATTTGAAGAAGACAGCTGCTCAAGATTTGAATACAGAAATAGAGCGAGCGAACGCCGAACTGCGCCAGCGTGTCGCGGCATTGGCTATGCAGCGAGTCGAATCGCAGCTGAAATCTGTCTTAGATGAATCGGCTCAACAACAATTAATCGATCGCAGCATCGCCAGTGTAGGAGGTGGGTCTTGAGAGGCAGTTTAGTAAGCGCTGAAGTACTGGAGCCTTATGCTGAGGCATTGATGTCTCTAGCGCAATCCCAAAATTTGACAGACAGGATTGGCGAAGATGTAAATTATTTGTCCGATCTGCTCAAAAGCTCAGAAGAACTGCGGCTGTTTCTGAGTAATCCAATAGTGGAATCGCAAGCTAAAAAAGCTGTGTTGCAGCAATTGGCAGGCGAACAAGTCCACCCCTACACAATGAATATTTTGAAGCTGCTGGTAGACCGGCGACGCATCCTCTTTTTAGAAGGAATTTGCGAACACTTCAAAACTCTCCTGCGGCAGATAAAGCAAACAGCTTTAGCTGAAGTAATTTCAGCGGTAGAACTCAACGAAGCTCAGCAGCAAGCTATTACTGAAAAGGTAAAAGCGCTCTCCGGTGCCCACCAAGTTGAACTCAAGACGAAAATTGACCCGGATTTAATCGGTGGTGTCATCATCAAAGTAGGTTCTCAGGTGCTTGATGCCAGTTTGCGAGGACAACTTCGCCGGATCGGAATGCGCCTAAGTGCAGGATAAGTCATTAGTCATTAGTCATTAGTAAAAGACAACTGACAACTGACAACTGACAATTAACAACTGACAATTAACAACTGACAACTGACAACTAATCATGATCAGCATCAGACCAGACGAAATTAGCAACATTATTCGCCAACAAATTGAGGAATACGGTACAGAAGTTACTGTTTCTAACGTTGGCACCGTATTGCAAGTGGGCGACGGCATTGCCCGGATTTATGGCCTCGACAAAGTGATGGCGGGCGAACTGCTGGAATTTGAAGACGGCACGATTGGCATCGCGCTGAACTTGGAAGAAGATAACGTCGGCGCAGTGCTGATGGGCGAAGGACGCAGCCTTCAAGAAGGCAGTTCGGTGAAAGCTACTGGCAAAATCGCTCAGGTGCCAGTGGGAGACGCCATGATCGGTCGGGTGGTGGATGCCCTCGGTCGCCCGCTTGATGGTAAGGGAGATATTCATACAACGGAAACCCGCCTGATTGAATCAGTAGCACCTGGAATTATTCAACGGCGATCGGTTTACGAACCTCTGCAAACCGGGATTACCGCTATTGACGCGATGATTCCGATCGGTCGGGGTCAGCGGGAACTGATTATCGGCGATCGTCAAACAGGCAAAACTTCGATCGCAGTTGACACGATCATCAACCAGAAAGGCGAGAATGTCATCTGCGTTTACGTTGCGATCGGTCAAAAAGCTTCCACAGTCGCCAACGTGGTCAACGTCCTCCAAGAAAAGGGGGCAATGGAATATTCGATCGTGGTCGCAGCTAATGCCAATGACCCGGCAACCCTCCAATTCTTGGCTCCCTACAGCGGTGCCAGTATTGCTGAGTACTTCATGTACAACGGCAAGCACACCCTGATCATTTACGATGACTTGTCCAAGCAAGCGCAAGCTTATCGCCAAATGTCTTTGCTGCTGCGTCGTCCTCCCGGACGGGAAGCTTATCCCGGAGATGTGTTCTACTTACACTCTCGCTTGTTGGAACGCGCAGCTAAGTTGAGTAACGAACTCGGCGAAGGCAGTATGACTGCCCTGCCAATTATCGAAACGCAAGCGGGTGACGTTTCTGCTTACATCCCCACAAACGTGATTTCGATTACCGACGGTCAGATCTTCTTGACTTCAGATTTATTCAACTCCGGCTTGCGTCCAGCAGTTAACCCCGGTATCTCCGTATCGCGGGTAGGTTCTGCCGCTCAAACCAAGGCCATGAAACAAGTGGCTGGTAAACTGAAGCTGGAGTTAGCACAGTTTGACGACTTGGCCGCTTTTGCACAGTTTGCCTCGGATTTGGATAAGGCAACTCAAGACCAGTTGGCGCGGGGTCAGCGCTTGCGCGAACTCTTGAAACAGCCGCAAAATTCTCCTCTGTCAGTTGCTGAGCAAGTGGCAGTTGTGTACGCTGGGCTGAATGGCTATTTGGATGACCTGCCTGTTGATAAGGTCGCTCCTTTTGCCAGGGCGCTGCGGGATTATTTGAAAACCAGCAAACCCAAGTACGTGGAATTGATCCGCAATGAGAAGAAATTGGGTGATGAAGCTGAAGCTTTGCTGAAGGAAGGAATTGTTGAATCTAAGAAGACCTTCTTGGCAACAGCCAAGTAATTTGTCCTTAGTATTCGGTCATTAGTCATTAGTTTTCGCTAATGACTAATGACTAATGACTAATGACTAATGACTACTGACTACGGACACAACTATGGCAAATCTAAAAATAATTCGCGATCGCATTAAGTCGGTCAAAAACACGAAAAAAATCACAGAGGCGATGCGCTTGGTAGCAGCTGCCAAGGTGCGCCGCGCCCAAGAACAGGTAACTGCCACGCGCCCCTTTGCTGACGCTCTGGCTCAGGTTCTCTACGGTTTGCAGTCCCGCTTAAAATTTGAAGAGGCAAACCTGCCTTTGCTCAAGCAACGGGAAGTTAAATCGGTAGGGTTGTTGGTAATTACAGGCGATCGCGGTTTGTGTGGCGCTTACAATACTAACGTCATCCGTCGCGCTGAAATCCGCGCCAAAGAACTCAAAGCAGAAGGTCGCGACTATAAGTTTATCCTCGTAGGACGCAAAGCCATCCAGTATTTCCAACGTCGCAACCAACCAATTGATGCGACATATACTGGATTGGAACAAATTCCCACAGCGCCGGAAGCTTCATCGATAGCTGACCAAATACTGTCTTTGTTCCTGTCAGAGGGCGTAGACCGGGTTGAGTTGATTTACACTAAGTTTGTTTCGCTGATCAGCTCTCGCCCAGTGATTCAAACATTGCTCCCCCTCGATACGCAAGGTTTGGAAACCCCAGATGATGAAATCTTCCGCCTCACCTCTAAAAGCGGACAATTTCAGGTAGAACGCAGCAAAGTCAGTTCAGAAGTTCAAAGCTTCCCTCAAGATATGATTTTTGAGCAAGATCCAGTGCAAATTCTGGATGCTCTGTTGCCATTGTACCTGAACAACCAATTACTGCGATCGCTGCAAGAGTCAGCGGCTAGCGAACTGGCGGCGCGGATGACGGCGATGAACAACGCCAGCGACAACGCTAGCGAATTGATTGACAAGCTCTCTCTTTCCTACAATAAAGCACGTCAGGCATCAATCACCCAAGAACTGTTAGAAGTTGTGGCTGGTTCCGAAGCTCAGGGTTAGGATTTTTCAGTTTTTCACCCCCTGGTTTATAGCGTCTGGAGTTCGTTCCAGGCGTTTTTTTTAATTTTTGGCCTAAACATTGTAGAGACGTTTCATGAAACGTCTCTACAGCCAATCGACATAAAGGGGGTCATTGAAGCGGATTTAGTATCATAGACTCGGTAATGCCATTCGCTAAAATTCCCATAATTTTATTGATATTGTTGAGAAAATGTTCTCCTAAATCTATTTCAATAATTTGCCCTTCTAACTTGAGGAATTTCCATCTATCCCCAGTTGTGACAGCCCCATAGATTTTGTTAATCGGGTTTTCTTCGCGTTCGTTGAATAATCTAGCGGCTAACATTTCTGCTACGCATTGACCTAATCCAGAATTAATATCTTCTTTTTTTGCTTCTACAATCGTGATAACTGGTGCCTTGATGAATAGCTGTTCTGGAGAACGAGTAATAAGAAAGTCACAAGTTCCATTCAATCCTTGGGTAGCATCAACGGTAAAATCTACGCCTGAGAATAAACCAATGGGTTGCGGTAAGCGCTTTTTTAGCTCAATCAAAATAGGGGCGATAATCATTTCTGAACGAGATTTTTCTGTATTAATCGCAAGGGCTAACGGGAGATTGTACCGAAGTGTCTCTTTCAAAAAGTCACCGCTATCGAATTCGGGAGCATCGGCAAAGATATCAACTTTTTCAGAAATAGTTAAGCAAAATGTTTTTACTATTTTTGGTAAACTAAAGTCACTGTATGCCATATTATTTTACCTTTTATATTTTGGTTTGGTAAAGTTATATCATGTCCATGAGTGAGATCGTCAAATTGTCTGTTGTCATCGGGGGTTAAATTTTTACCGCAGATGAAGACAGATGAACGCAGATGAACGCAGATAAGAGCCCGATTTTTTAGGGAACCGATGCTACCGGACATGATATTATTTGTAGCAAGTAGGTGGACATTGCCCACCTTTCAATTGTTGAAATTGCTCAATTGAGAATTCGCAAACGCAGGCGAATGGTGCTATTAATAGATGAGGGAGCTTGCCAGGTTAAGATCGATCGCTTAATCTCATCAATTACATCTCGATCCTTCACTGTAGAAGCTTTGTCATCCAACACAATCCGCTGGATGCGACCATTTTTGATGGATAACTCCAAGACAACTTCGCCGCTGATGTTGTTGGCAATATTGACATTTTGTAGCTTTTGTGTAATGGATGCGATCGCATTTCCATCCAGTCCATCAGCGCTAATCACCTCAATTCGGGGGGTGCTTTGCGCTACCTCGCTAGACTGCTGAATTGGTGCGGGACGTGCTGGCGCAGGTGGTGGTGCGGATAAAGGTGCAACACTTTGCGTGCGATTTCTGCCGACAAATCTACCGCTTGGTGCGGCAAATTGCGCGTTCGCAGAAGCAGGGACAACCTCATCCTCTCTACCGAAAATACCATCATAGCTGACGCCTTGGGGCAACTCTACCGGCACTTGCACGCGCTGACGAGTACCATCGGGATTCACCCGCACTTCTTCGCTGACGGCGACAAAAGCTGTATATTGTGACAACAATCGATAAGTTAAAGCAGTTTCCGTTACCGCATCGACGCCAGATTTGGTTTCAACTCCAAACATTTGATTCATCAAATCCTTAATTCTGGCGCGTCCCCAAAGTTGTGCGATCGCAGAATTTTCGCTACTATTAAAATCAACCGGCAGCGTTTTCTCATATCGCTTGCCACCAGCAGCAATACCAGTAATGCGAAGATTACCTTTTCCGCTGTCTTTCTTTTTTCCAAACAAAACTAACGGTTGATTGGCAAATAAGTCAGGCGCTGCAAGTGGATAGATAGTCGGTGATTCCCCAGAACCTTGCCAAGAAACTTGAATATTCGTCAGTACTGGATTATTGATTTGACGGAAGAATCTTTCCGCAACTTCCTGAGTCTCTTCATCCTGACGAATCACTTGCGAACTACCTCTTCCCACTTCTGCCAAACGATTAATCAAAAACCGATTGACCGAACTGCCAACACCAAAACCATAAAGACGATTTCCCGGTTTTAAATTTCGCTGAACTTCCGCAATCACCTCATTTTCATTGCCGATATAACCATCAGTTAAAAGTACGATACTCCGCAATCTTCCTTCTGGCGAGGGTGGAAAATTGAGAACAGCGCGAATGCCGTTGAGTAATTCCGTACCGCCTCTTGCATCAAGTCGATCGATATACCCCATTGCTTTAGCGCGATTTTCCGGCGTATTCGCTAACGGCGTTGGCGATAATTGTTGAGTGGTATTGGCAAAGTCAATAATAGTGAAAGTGTCGTTAGGATTCAGTCCATTAATGAAGCGTCGCATTAATTCTTTTGATTTTGCCAAAGGGTCGCCTTGTTGGGAACCAGAAGTATCCATCAAAAAGACAACATCTTTGGGGACAATTTCGTTGCGGCGATATTCCAAAGCAGGGATTAAATAAGCGGCGAAGTGACCGCCTTTATCGTCGGATTGAGTTAAAACTGTGGCTTGGGTGTTATTTCCAGCAACGCGATATCGCAGAATTAAATCTTTGTTGGGAATTGTATCTTCGCCAGCTAATTGTACTTTGATAGTATTGCTTTGGCGAGAAGTAGTGATTTTATGAGAAGTTGAAAGAACATCAGCAATTGGCAGACCAGCATCTATTTCTACTGTGACGCCAATATCGTGTCCCGAACGGGTTCCTGGGCGCAATACGGGTGGTGTGATGCGAGAGGCGTCGGGAACGCGATCGGTATCTATCCCCCCTTCGCCCCCCTTATCAAGGGGGGTTGGGGGGATTGGATTACCTGGAATATATCTTGGCCCTACTACCATTGGAAAGACAAATTCGTAGTTACCGCCTTCAAATTTCAGACTATCTGTGTAGCGAATCGTGACATTAATTTGTTCGCCGGGTTTAATATTAGCGAGAGATTGGGTAAAGATATTATCGCGTTCTTGTTCTAGGAGTCCGGCGGTGCGTCCTTCGAGTCTGGCCCGATCGTATATTTCCTGCGCTTCTTCCCGTTTTTTGATATTGCCTTTGATAATGCGATCGCCTATCTTAATCTCCATATCATCCACCGCCGCTTCATCGGGTAGTGGAAATACATAAACCGCCTCCAAAGGTTCAGTATACGGATTTTCAAAAGTCTGCGTCACCTCCACCCGCGACAAATTACCGCTGACTTTCGCTTTGACTTCCGTATGTTTGAGGGGAAACACTTGCTGGCGTCCGTCTTTGGATTGGACGAACAAGCCGCCAGTCGATCGATCGCGTTCGTTTTGGGGTGTGGGAGAATCCATTCTAGTCCTTTGCGCTATAAGCTGGGGAGATTGCGGCGAAGGTACGGCAATTGTCCCCACTGTACCAGAGAGAAGTAAGGTTGCGGGTAAAACATAAACAAGCTTCATATCGTTGCCAAATTAGTAAAATTCACAGGCTTTGGTTTCTAAGATGGCATTTTTGTCATGCGATCGCGTCCTAGTTGCAGTTTTTGTAACAACATATATTTGGCTTATCATCGAAAAACTTCGCCACGAAGGAATAGAAACCCGATTTCGCAGGAGTTACCGGGTTTCTGAGACGACAGAATAGAAACCCGGTTTCTATTTCTTCAGTCCACTTAAGTGGACTTTCGCTATCAGCCTGGGGTTTGAACCCCAGGCGGGCTACTTCCCATCGCAATAACTATTGATCTCTTTAACTAACGCCGTATCTTTCATTCTAACTTGTCTCAAAAATATCAGAGCAAACTTTATACCCTGAGCATCTTGTCTTTGGATAGAAACAGCCATGTTTCGGAATGATTTGCTGATATCTCCATACATCATCAGAAAACTCGATCGCAAACTTTGCAGCTTCTTATCCTCAACTTCCACATCTTTCAGTATTTTTGCCACTTTGTCAAGTTCAACTGCTGCCTTAATCAGCGCTGACGGTTTACCTGTCTTAGCACTTTTAGTAACAGCGTCAGCTTGATTAATGATCTGGTTGATCTTATTACACTGGGTAACTTTTCTCTCGCCGCAACTGACAACCAGACAGCCGCTCGCTACAGCCGACAAAATAATGACAGGATAGCGAAAAAAGCCTATCCTTGTCATGTTTATGGCCTTCTTTTCTGCGATCGTCAAATTCATATAGCTACGGGCGTGGTATCTTCGCAATTTCTTTGTAGCCATTTCTTTGTAGGTTGGGTTGAGCTAGAGCGAAACCCAACGCTGAGTAGCCATTTCATCTAGGATTCAGTTTTCCCATAGTCAAGTTGCTAGACTACTCCGAGCAGTGGACAGCCTTAGAATCAAGCAGCAATCCTTTTGCTACAGTAGTAATGGCGCATCTAAAAGCGCTCGAAACCCGTGAAAACAGGGGAAAACGGAAAGAATGGAAGCTGGCGCTGATTAAACGACTTTACCAACTCCAGTTTGAGCGGGAAGATGTAATTAATTTATTTCTGTTCGTGGACTGGATGATGACTCTACCCCAAGAGTTAGAACAAGAGTTTTGGCAAGAATTGAGTCAGTATCAGGAGGAAAGACGGATGCCATACATATCGAGTGTAGAGAGAATTGGTATAGAGAAGGGTAGAGAAGAAGGTAGAGAAGAAGGTAGACAGGAAGGTAGACAGGAAGGTAGACAGGAGGGTAGACAGGAGGGACTTCTAAAAGGCATTGAACTAGGTTTAAAGCTGAAATTTGGTTTGTCAGGGTTGAGTTTATTGCCAGAAATTTCTTCATTAGACGATGCAAATTTATTAGCAGCAATCCTAGAAAGACTGGAAACAGTCTACACTTTGGATGAATTACGACAAGTTTGGCAGCAGACAAATTCCCAATAAATTGGATTTCACCGATGTATGAGAAAGCCATAGGCGGACGAGATTCAGTGTAGCCGATCGCTCGCCTATGGCAAAATCTTAATTTTTATTTAAAAGCATCAGACGATCGAAAATTATGCAATACGTCTTAAGTTAGATAGAATTGCACTCAAATAGATATAGCTAGGGGCTAGGGAAAGAAGGGTCTAGAATCAAGGGTTTCAGGAATTGAGAAGTTTTTAATTCCTGAAACCCTAGTCCCTAGTCCCTAGTCCCTAGCTATACATAAGTCCGTGGATGTACTCAGGCAATCTACCTCCCTCCCTACGTAGAGTTCCATATTTTCCGCAAAAACTTCACCGTAACTTTACATAACCTGTCGGGATCGCCCTAATCGATGAAGATTTAGCAAACTAAGGCTCACAACAGTACCGCTTCTGGAATGGGGACTATATGATTTGAATCAAATCTAAGTAGTTTTACGGTTGTGTTATTGAGGTGTCCGTTATGATGACGTATCCAGGACTATCGCCAACAGTTGCTCCTTCAACAAGATCCAAGTCTCTATCCTTTTCGGTGCATCACCCTTCGACTAGCTCAACACTTAAGCGTTTGCTGGACATAGTGGGCAGTATAGTAGGGTTACTGATTCTGGCAGTCGTTTTTGTACCGATCGCGATCGCAATCAAACTTGATAATCCCGGCCCCATACTTTACAGCCAAGATCGCTGCGGACTCCGGGGCCAACGCTTTAAAATTCGCAAGTTTCGATCGATGGTCACAAATGCCGACGCCCTCAAATCCCAAATTAAGAACGAAGCTAAAGGACTAATCTTTAAGAACGAAAACGATCCGCGTGTCACTAGAGTCGGGCGTTTCTTACGCAAAACGAGCCTAGATGAACTACCCCAATTTTGGAACGTCCTCGTAGGAGAGATGAGCTTGGTTGGCACTAGACCACCCACATTTGATGAAGTCGCTCAATACAACGAGCATCATTGGCGCCGATTAAATGTTAAGCCCGGTTTGACAGGTGAATGGCAGGTTAACGGTCGTTCCTCAGTAAAGGATTTTGAAGACATCGTTCTTCTAGACCTGCGTTACCAAAATGTTTGGACTCCTTTGTATGACATGACTTTGATTCTAAAAACTATACAAGTCGTTTTGGCTAAGAAGGGCGCTTGCTAAGCAAAACAAAAGTAAAAAGGCAAAAGTATAAAGACTTGCAATATCTGCTCTTTCTTTTGCCTTTTTATCTTTTAGTTTTTCCTTTTATTCATGGCGTTTTTGATGCCATTGCCAAGCGTGCATGACAATCTCCCGCAAATCTAAGTACTGAGGAGACCAGCCCAGATTTTTCTTAGCTTTGTCGCTACTGCCAACTAGGACTGGCACATCACCCGGACGGCGATCGCTCTCTACAACCTTGAAATCGCGGCCAGTCACTGCCTTTCCCGTTTCAATTACTTCTCTGACCGAAAATCCGTTGCCATTTCCTAAATTAAATACTTCGCTATTATTCCCTTGCAACAGATACTCCACGCCCAAAACATGGGCATCTGCCAAATCGCAAACATGGATATAATCCCGCACGCCAGTTCCATCTGGCGTTGGGTAATCAGTACCCAAAATAGTAATCGATTCCCGCTTACCTAAAGCAGCTAGGAGTACCAGCGGAATCAGGTGAGTTTCCGGGTTGTGATCCTCGCCCAGCAAACCTGTCGGTTCGGCACCAGCAGCATTAAAGTAACGGAAAATAACGGACTTCAAACCGTAAGCCACATCAAAATCCGCCAAAATTCGCTCTACCATTAACTTACTGCTGGCATAGGGACTCATGGGATTGAAAGGATGGTCTTCCGGAATGGGAACCTTCTGCGGTTCCCCATATACAGCACAAGTCGAGGAAAAAACGAATTTTTTCACAGACGCTGCCACCATAGCCTCTAGGAGAGTTAAAGTGCCAGTTACATTGTTGCGGTAATATTTCCCCGGCTCTACAACCGATTCGCCTACAGCGATATAGGCGGCAAAGTGCATGACTGCTGCAATATTGTGGGTAGCAAACAGATCGTCAAGCAGGGGCCGATCGTTCGTATCACCGACAATCAGTTTTACCTGAAGGACATCTTCCACCAACTCCCGGTGTCCATACACCAGGTTGTCCAGAACAATTACCTCATAGCCAGCACGTTTGAGCGCCAGCACCGCATGGGTACCGATGTAACCGGCTCCCCCTGTGACTAAAATTGTGGATTTAGCTTCCGACACATTCGATACCTTGTTAGGATTTAGCTCAAAATAGCCTGTCTGGCTAGATTTGGGGAACAGGTTAGGGTGGCTTTAGTTTCTCTGCCAGACCACACTGTCGTTCCTGTTGCGATCGTACACAGATATCGTCTAGTCGAATCAAACATCGTGACATCTGTGAATTGGGCTCCATCAATTTTGGCTCCCAGCAAGTTCGCCCCCTTCAGGTCTGCTTTGCTCAAATCTGCTTTACTCAGGTTCGTCCAATTGAGTTTAGCTTTGTAAAGAGAAGCGTTCGTTAAGTCTGCGCCTGTCAAATCTGCGCCACTCAAGCTTACTCCAACTAATTTAGCTTGAGATAAATTAGTTGCCGTCAAGTTAGCTGCTTGTAGTTTCGCCCCACACAACTTTGCCTCGCCCAGATTCGCTCCATTCAGATCGGCTCCACTCAGGTCAACACCATTCAGAAACGCTCCTGTGAGGTTGACACCGTTTAAAAAGGCTCCTGTGAGTGTTGCCCCGCTTAGTCTAGCACCAGACAGTTTAGCCCAGTTGAGGTTGGCTCCCATGAGGTTAGCCCCCCGCAGATTGATATTTTCTAAATTTGCTCCGCATAAATTGGCTTTCTCTAGGTCAGATCCTCTGAGATTGACTCCAGTAAGATTAGCCCCACTCAGTTTGGCTCTACTTAAGTTAGACTTCACCATGAAGGCACCGCTCATGTCTGCTTTGGTGAAGTCTGCATCTGCCATATAACCTTCGCTGATTTTGACAAAAGTCAGATTCGCCCAGTTCAGAAAAGCCCCACTCAAGTTTGATTTTGTCAGAAAAGCTCTGCTGAGGTTGGCTCCTGTGAGGTTCGCTCCCGATAAGTTTACGTCGATCAAGGTGATACCACTCAGGTCTGCGCCCCGCAGGTCAACCCCGGTAAAATCTCTTTCTCCCATTTCATAAAGCCTGAGTAAGAAGCTACGTTCCATATTGTGACAACTCCCGTTCCTAGTGTTTTATGAGTTAAAAAATCTCTCTCAAGATAGGGTTAACAGTTCTTAGAAATACTTTTGCAGCTAGAGCCATTGGCTTTGCAATCCAAGCTTTGACTCGAACAATCCATTAGGATATTACTCTGGCGACGCTTCAGAAAGATTTAAGAAAAAAGTTGATTTGTCAAGTAATCTTAAGGAAGTCTGTAGGTTTGCCCAGTATTATCACTGAGAAGCAAATTTCCAAGTTTCTACTCATTACTTATAGCCAACTTTGTGGTTTATATAATTAGAACTTACGCGACTGGAGATGAGCGATCGCCTCCTCTTCTCCTCTTCCCCTAGCCCCTAGCCC
>CASBRD010000323.1 GCA_949128025.1 Oscillatoriales cyanobacterium PMM_0008
ACAGCGGCTTGCAAGTGGGTGAGGTACAAGTAAATTGTAGGGGCGGGTTTTGCCATGATTCTTGTCGGTTAGCCAAAAATTATCTGCCAAAAGGGCCCCTACTAACGCGCTATGAAGAAAATCGTTTTAGTGTACCATCAGCCGCTGATGGCCTACCACATCCAAGCGGGACAAGGGGGTATTTAAGCGATGAACAGCAAACAAGAACGAGATTTTGAGCTAAATGATGGCTTAAAGTCAAATTCATCACCATCTCCAGCCGAAGAACCATCTTTGTTACAACAATTTGCCAAGATGGTCGTGGAAATTGGTGCAGCAGTTGCCAGCACTTCCTCCCAAACTGGGAAAGTAATCGTAGATACAGCAGTCGGAGTTGGGGAAGCCATCAGCTACACGACTTCCCAAACCGGCAAAGCTGTGGTGAATACAGCATCTGGTGTAAGCGAGGCGATTTGTCACACCACGTCTGAAACGGGTAAATCGGTTGTAGATACGGCAACTGGTGTCGGAGGCGCGATTTGCCACACCACTTTCCAAACCGGGAAAACGTTTGTGGATACGGCAAGTGCGATCGCAGAGGCGGCAGCAAAACAAACTTACCAGCTCTTCGAGCAAACTACTCAAAAAGCAGGAGAGACAATTACTTTTGTCTCGGATAACTGGCTGTTGCGAAGATTGAGCGGCTTATTTAAACTAGATTGGCTGATCGGTGCTGCCGATAGCGTTGATTTGGCAAAAGCAGAAGCAGCACTCAGAAAGCTACAACAAGAGTATCCAGAGGAATCTCCCAGCCAGATTGCCCACCGAATTATGGTAGAAAAGTCGATCTATGCTGGCGGAGTAGGGCTAGTAAGCAGCATTTTACCCGGAGAGGCATTGATTTTGTTCGCCGTCGATCTGGCAACAACCACGAGATTGCAGGCGGAAATGATTTATCAGATTGCGGCTGCCTACGGGCTAGATTTAAAAGACCCAGCGCGTAAGGGCGAAGTTTTGGCTATTTTTGGTTTAGGATTGGGTGGCAGTCGCGCTGTCAAGGCAGGTTTGGGAATTCTTCGCAATGTACCCCTGGCAGGAGCTGCGATCGGTGCCAGTTCCAATGCAGTTATGCTATATTCTTTGGGTTATGCTGCTTGCCGCTTCTATGAAGCTAAGCTGAATGCACCGATCGGCCAAAGTACGCTGGCAGATTTAGAGCAAGCAAGCGATAATTATTTAGAAACTGCCTTAGCACAACAAAAAATCGTCGATCGAATTTTGGCTCACGCGATCTTGGCAAGTCATCCAGAAAAGTCTCAGTCAGAAATTTTGGCACAGTTAAAATCTCTCAACCTTACCCCAACTTCTTTGGAAACAATTGCTGCTAACATCGAGTCACCACAGCCTTTAGATACGCTTTTGGCTGACCTAAACCGCGATTATGCTATACCTTTGCTGGCTCAGTGTTATAGAATTGCTCAGGCAGATAACATCATTACGCCAGCAGCAAATCAAGTAATGGAAAAGATCGCCCAAAAGTTCGCTCTCGATTTAAATGCCATTAAGGAAACGGTGAAAGGCTAAGGCTAATTTTTGTCAACAATCAAAAAGGAACTATTGCGTGATATAGATCACTACAATAGGACAAATATTGTCACACATTCCTACCCCTATGGATCACAAGCCTTTGTATACAGATTGGCCATATTGGGGAGGCTAGTGTATGGTCTAGCTAATGATTTAGGTGAGGAGGAGTTTATGAAGACAATCTTAACAATTAAGTGGCTAATGGAAACAATTGCTTTGCAATTTATAGCCCTTAGTTTGGCATCTTTGCTGCTGATATGGTTTGCCAGATCTGGCTGGTAGAATCATTTGAGATGTTAGGTTGATTCTACGGATAGTTTTTTTGTGGAATAAGACTTTGCGGGATCGAGCTTGCGCCTTCAACGCCACAAATACTTGTGTCGGGGATGAGCTAGAGCAAAAACCAAAATCGGTATGACAGGCAAGAGGAAGGCGCTATCCTTAGTAGGAACGTCCTTACTAAAACTCAAATGCTCAAAAAATTAGCAATAACCTTGTGTCTGTTGACAGGTACAACCTGGACTGGCGGCTTTCTTCTCCCCGTATTTGCTGCCGATCCGGTTCCCTCCAGCGCTACCCAACAACAGACTTCGGCAAATTCTGCCTTGATGTTGGAAGATCTGCCCGCTGGGTTTCGGGAACTTCCACCGGAGGTAGCATCTGAGGTTAGCACCAAATTTGAAGCGCTTAGAGAACAGCTAACTCAAGCGGGAATGAAGCCAAATAAATTCTTTGCTTACATCAATCCAGAGAACTTCCAAATAGTCTTCGGTTTTACTGGGGATCTCAACGATCAGCCCGATCGAGCCAACTTTGATGCTACTCTCAAGCAAATCCAGTCACCAGAGTATCAGCAACAACTGATGAGCCAATATCGAGAAGCGCTAAAAGCATCTCAGGGAATTGAGATTCTGGAGTACGGTGGTATCCCAGATCTTAATAATGTTGCCGATACTTCTACTGGCATGACTGTATCGGTTTCAATGCAAGGACAACCTTTACGTCTTGATGTAGCCGCTTTTCGTCGCAGCAATGTGGGAGCGTTCACAGGTATTATGTATCCCAAGGGTCAGGTGCCAACGGTACAGTTGGGCGATGTCGCTCGCAGGCTAGATAGTCGCATTTTACGGGCATCTTCTGGCATTAGTCCAACTGGGGCAACGAATCCTAGCGTAAATCCGAGCAGTACAATTAATCCTGGCGTAAATCCGGCTGGTGTAACCGCTCCCGGCGTAAATTCGAGCGATACAACTAATCCTGGGGTAAATTCGACTGGTGCAGAAGATTCTGGTGTCGATCGTCCTGGTGCAGTTGAAGTCAAATAGTCGAGAGTTATGTGCTTATAGCGTCGCACCTTTGGCGACGCTGTAAGCTTATGACCTGAGCAACAGTTAGCTCTAGGATAAGAGCAGGGCTAAAAAACAGGAAAAAAAAGCATGAGTGAGGCCCAAAGCCAAGCTAGCCGATGGTGGCAGCGTATCCCACTATACTTGCAGATTGCGATCGCACTCATCCTAGCAGTCGCGATCGGGGTATCACTGGGTGCCGGTAAACCAGATCCAGCAAACATCGCCCTAATTAACAACCTGGCAGTTCCCTGCGACTTGGTGCTAAAGGTTTTACGCGCCCTCGCCACACCGCTGATTTTGCTGGCAGTACTGCATACCTTCCTCACAGCCAGCATTCCCGGCACAGCAGGACGCCGTTTGTTAATTCTACTTTTAACCAATACCGTTGCCGCAATTTTAATAGGTCTTTTAGTTGCCAACATCTTGCAACCGGGGGTATGGGGTCAGATTAAAGCCCCAGCAGGCACAACCGAAAGCCTTACTAAACTCGACCCTTGGTCACTACTTCAAAATAGCGTACCTGGTTCTATTCTCCAGCCATTAGTCGATAACAACGTCATCCAAATCATCATCATCGCCCTCAGTTTTGGCATTGTCTTGCGTGCCTTAAAAGCAGAGCAAATAGCCCAAAATAGAACAGATTACTTGCCGCTTGAGCAGGTAATCACCACTTTATTCGACGCAGTGGTACGCATTTTGGAATGGGTAATTGCCTTAGTGCCGCTGGCAGTTTTCGGCATCGTTGCCAAAACCGTTGCCCTGCAAGGCTTCTCACCCTTTAAATCTCTTGGTGTATTCATTATCGCCGTCTTGGTGGCGCTATTTTTGCAAGCCTGCTACTACTTAATCCGAATACAATTTGGTTCCTGGGTAAGCCCGAAACGCTTCTTGATGGGTGGATCTGATGCTTTCCTAATGGCATTCTCCACCTCTTCTTCAACAGTGACAATGCCGATCACTTTTCGGGTTTTGCAGGAAAAAATTGGTTTGCGGGAATCTTCCGCTTCCTTGGGGGCATTAGTCGGCAGCAACTTCAACAACGATGGGACTGCCCTTTATGAAGCAATGGCAGCTTTGTTTATTGCCCAAGTACTCGGTCAACATCTTGCCCTTGGGCAACAGTTTCTGATTGTGCTAACTTCCATCGTTGCTTCTGTAGGTGCAGCTGGTATTCCCAATGCAGGATTGGTAACAATGACGTTGGTGTTTAGTTCGGTTGGTTTGCCGACAGAGTATATCGCTTTATTGATAACAGTAGACTGGTTTCTCGATCGCTGTCGCACCGCCCTTAATGTAATGGGAGATATGACAGTCAGTGCTTTACTCGATGGCAAACAAAAAAAGCCAGAGGTTGAAATTATTGTGCCAACATTAGAATCAAAGGGATGGGAGACTGTGGACTAGAGACTGGCTACTGGGAAAGAAAGTCTAATTTATGGAGATTTAACTATGTCATCACCATTTTATCGCTTGATTCGAGGTAACTTTGCGATTATTGGCAAGCAACCCGATGGAGATTCTATCCGCTTTGTTGCAGATAATCCAAAGCTTTATGAATTTCTTCACCGTGCTTATCGTATCAAGCCTTCTCGCGACGGCAGCGTGCAGCTGCGACTTGAGGCAATAGATGCACCCGAAACCCATTATGGCAAGGCAGCTCAGCCTTTGGGAAAAGAAGCACGCGATCGCTTCTTAGACTGGCTCGGTTTTAAAAGCATCGAATTTAAAAAGAACGAAGTACTAGATTCTGAGCCAAATACTATACCAGGAGCGATTCTTACAAAGGCTGCCGATGCTAACGGTCGCCCTATTTCTTATGTACTGCTTGGAAAGGACGGTTTTGATGATGAAAAGTGGGTAATGGTAGACGAAAAACTGTTAGAAAAGACAGCAAACTTCAATATGCTTTCTACAGGGTCTGCCTACTACACGGTTTATACTTCTACACCGTTCGCTCATCGTCAGCTACTGCGGAAAGTGGCCTTAGAGGCGCGGGAAAAGAATCTTGGTATTTGGCAAAAAGATACAACCAGTGAGTTTGCTTTGTCAGATGCAGATGATATTGGCCCCAAAGGACAGTTAATTCTTCCTAAGCTGTTCCGTCGTTGCATAGATTACTTAAAGGCCGTAGATGGCGGCTTTCGCGGAAACTTAGAAGATTGGCTAATTGATAGCTCAAAAATGCTCTCTCGCAATGAGAACGATCGCGTAGTAATTCGCGATTCTGAAGAAGTGCAACTTAGCGAACTTCTGGTACAGCGAAACAGCAAAATTGTTTTTCAAGCCGACTTACTTGACTTAACCTTTGTAGAAAAGTAGATTTGTTCGCGGTAAATTAAATATTGGGTATGTTGTTGCGCTTGGGCGCTATCTTAAAGAGCCCTGAAGCGCAACAACATAGCTGAAAAGTTTTATCCTGGGCAATAGACCGGACATGAGTGATACCAAATCCTGGTTTGTTACACCATGAGAATTTTTGGCCTAAACATTGTAGAGACGTTTCATGAAACGTCTCTACAGCCTAGAGACATAAAGAGGGTAATCATTGCTGATTTGGTATGAGATCGTCAAATTGTCTGTTGTCATCGTTGGTTAAATTTTTACCGCAGATGTAGGCGCTTCGCCTTCCCGTAGGGTAGACAGATGAACGCAGATTAACGCAGATGCAGAATAATCACACGAATTTTAGATTTTTCAACAGCGCGAAGCGAGTTGCGGAGGACGCCCCCTTAGACCAGTCATAAATTGCAAGGCATAGATTTTGAGGGGAGGGATATTTTGCAGCATCCACAAACCGAGTCGGCGAATTACAACAACTGGCAACCAATTATTAGAAAATATCCGATCTAAGAAATCGGTGAATCCTAAAATTGCCAGGTTTTCCTGTTTGCGCCAACGTTCGTAGCGTTTTAGGACATGGATGTTGCCGATATCTTCGCCTAGTTGATGGGCAGATTGCAAAACTTCGGCAAGGGCAGCTGCATCTCGAATGCCCATGTTGATGCCTTGTCCGCCGACGGGATGGCAGCAGTGGGCGGCATCGCCAATCAAGGCTAGTCTGGGAAGGATGTAGCGATCGCTCTGCATCAACTGCACTTTAAACACAAACCGCTTTCCCTCCAACTCCAAACTCCCCAACAGTCCGCCAGTGCGGTGTTCCAGTTTCTCGATAAATTCCTTTTCGTCCAGTTCGCTTAAAGCTTGCGCTTCCTGATGGGGTGCAGTCCATACAACGCGACAGCGATTATCTGGCAGCGGCAAAACCCCCATCGGGCCACTAGGCCAGAAGCGTTCAAAAGCCGTGTTGTTGTGGGATTTCTCCGGTTTTATGGTAGCTACGACGCAAGATTGCCAATATTGCCAACCGCGAGTGGGGATACCAGCTGACTCGCGGATGCTGGACTTAGCACCATCTGCACCCACTAGCAAGCGAGTGCGGATTTGGGATTTGGGATTGGGAATTTTGGATTGAACAATTTCTAATTCCACACCGTCGGGAAGATATTCAACTTTCACCACTTCCGCCGGACACAACCAAGATACATTGGGGCAATTTTGCAATAACTCCTGCAAAGAAGTCAGGAGAACTTGATGTTCCGCCACATAACCGAGTGCATTTTGTGGGATAGGCATCTTGCCTGTCATGCCTAAATCGGTGGGGTAAAATTGCACGATACCGGAATGATCCGCATCGGATAGGCGAATGTGACGATATGGGATAACTTGGGGAAGAATTTTATCCCAAACGCCAATACCCTGGAAAATGCGTTCGGAAAGCAGGGAAATGTTATAAGCTTGTCCTTTAGCTGCTGCCACAGACTGGGGTTTTGCTTCGATCAGCGCTATTCTCAGCCCAGAATCCTTTAAGGCGCAGGCGAGTGTAAGTCCCACAATGCCGCCACCTACAATGGCTATGTCGCAGTCGTAGTCTAGTTGCGGTGTCGGTACGGTTTGAGTTAACTGTTGCAGCGCCATTTTTAACGAAATATATCAAAAACGATCGTAATATTTACTCTTCTTCATTCTGACAGATTTTTAAGGGAGCGCAAGCCCATCGCATGGACGGGATGGGTAAGCGGGCAGCACCTTTAGGTGCGGTCAGTCTTTTGATTGATGACCAATGACAAATTGCAGATATCCACACAAAATGGTATCTGATAAGTGTTACTGATATGCCGTGTCCCAACAAAAATGTTCACGATGAACATTAGCATAATAATTCCAAAAGGCACGACGAATTGAAGCTCAATCCAGAGAAGCAGTATCAGCTGTGGAAGCTTAAACTTTTTTCAGATCTTGTTTTGAGCGGTAGTAAACCATTCCGCCCCTATCCGAAACAAAATGGCAGCTAAGATACGATCGCACAAAAGAACGCAGGATTGACTCGCCAGATTCTCGATAGTAATCCCCCAAAATCGGTTTTAGCGCCTCAGTAGCCGTCTTCAAATGGTAGTGGGGAATGGTCAGAAACAGGTGGTGAGCTACATGAGTGCCGATATTGTGGTGAATATTATTTATCAACCCATAATCGCGGTCAATTGTAGACAAGGCACCTTTGAGAAAATACCAGTCTTTACCGCGATACCAGGGGATATCCGATTCTGTGTGGTGCAGAAAAGTTACCAAATCCAGCCACACTACAAAAACCACATAGGGGCCGAAATAGTATTTCAGCAGAAACAACCAGCCATATTGATAGGTTAAGCAGCCCAAAAAGCCTACCATCAATGTCCAGCATACAGTACTGGTGATTACATCCCATTTTTCTGTGGGTCGAAAAAGAGGACTATTAGGAAGAAAGTGTGAGCCTTTCTTTCCAGGAGAACGTTTAAACAGATATAGCGGATAGGCAATCAGCAACACCTGAAAGCGGAACAGCTTTTCATACCAAGGCATCTGCCGATATTGGCTTTCCGTGACGGGATACCAGCTTTCATCAGTATCGATATTGCCAGTATTTTGATGGTGAGTTCTGTGGCTGATGCGCCAGCCGTGGAAAGGAACGAGTATGGGACTATGAGCTAAATGCCCAATCCAATTATTAAGCGATTTGCTTTTAGAAAATGAACCGTGACCGCAGTCGTGTCCCACTACAAACAATGCCCAAAACATGGTTCCTTGCATCAGCCAGAATACAGGCCAGAACCACCACGAGTCCAGGTGATGGGCCACTGCATAGAGAAGGCTAATTACAGATACATCCAGAAAAAAGTAGGAAAGTGATTTCCAGGCGGATGGCTGAAAACATTCCGGGGGAATCGCAGATTTCAATTGCTGAAGGGTAAATGGGAGTTCAGCCCCATCTTCGGAAGATTCTGCTTTTGGCGAAGCGTTTAACTTGAGTAAGTTGGATTGCACGAAGTTTTAGATTTTACCGGACTTTAGATAAATGGAATTATTCTACAGTTAGGCAATTAGCGCAAGAGAGCGCAAAATGACTTATTAGTCAATAGTAAAGGTACTGGTTAGGATAAGATATTATAGATATAGATTTTTATTAGAAATATAAGTTTTATTTATGAAAGAGGTTTAGTTCGATGAAAGTTTCATGGGCATGACTTGGGGATATTAGTGATAACTCTATCCCCAGACAATTTGCATATTGAGGACAAAACCAGGTAAGACATCTTCTCCTGATAATTCTGTCGGAGATTCCAGCACTTCTACAGCTTGTCCTTGTCGATAAATTTGAACTCGGCGTGTTTTCCGGTTAATTAACCAACCGAGTTTTACTTCGTTATCCATATATTCTTGCATTTTAGCTTGCGTTTCTTTTAAAGTATCAGTCGGTGACATTAACTCTAAAACAAAATCCGGTGCAATCGGGGGAAATTTCTCTCTTTCTTCGGGTGTAAGTGCATCCCATCTATCTTGTCTTATCCAAGAAACATCGGGGGAGCGATCGGCCCCATTGGGAAGTTTAAAACAAGTGGAAGAATCGAATACTTCACCGAGTTTAGTTTGTCGATTCCAAATAACAAAATCAGCATTCATTTCTGAATTACATTTTCCTGTTTCTCCTCCTGTAGGCGGCATAACAATTAATTCTCCTAGCTCGTTGCGTTCCAATTTAACGTCAGGATTTGACCGACAAAGTTGATAAAATTGGTCGTCGGTTAGTTTGATAACGGGATTCAAGTTTATGATAACGGCAGTCATAGGTTTATCGCATTATTTATTTTACAATCTGGCAGCGGAAATGGCAGCACCGATCAGTCCTACTTGCGGATTCAAAATTATATGCAACGGCACTTTTTCGAGTAGCTCACGCATCCGCCCTTTGTTCGTAAAAGCATGAACAAAACTGCCTTCCAGCATCAGCGGTAAATTTTTGGCAGCAATACCACCAGCAATATAAAGGCCGCCATAAGGTAGAAGTTTAAGAGCGAGATTACCTGCTTCTACACCGTAGGTTTCTACAAACATTTCCATCGTCTGTTCGCAGAGGCGATCGCTCTTTTTTAAAGCCGCTTTGGAAATGACAGATGCTGGATCGACAGTCTTCTCACTCTGTCCAGCTTCTTGTTCCCAAGTTCTAATTAATTCGCCAATTTCTGGCGATTCATGGCAATATTGTCTGTCTCTTAAGAATTGGTAAATCGCCACAATTCCTTGACCGGAAACAACTCGCTCGACAGAAACTCTCTGGATATCGTGCTTATCGAGCAGGTATTTTAACAGCTGAAATTCTAACTCCGATCGTGGCGCAAAATCAGCGTGTCCGCCTTCCGAACTGAAAACCTGATAGGTGCCTCCTTGGGGGATTAAAAATCCTTGTCCCAATCCCGTTCCCGCACCAATTACGGCGATGGGGGCACCTGATTGGGGTTTGCCAGTTTGTAAGGTGTGCAAGTCTGATTCCGCTAGTCCCAGAACTCCATAACCAACGGCAGCAAAGTCGTTGATGAGACTGATGGATGCTATTCCCAGTTCTGTTTCCAAACGTTTGGTGTCGAGTGACCAAACCAGATTAGTCAGTTTTGCGGTATTGTTGACAACAGGGCCTGCGATCGCAAAACAAGCCTTCTGCGGCACGGGCGTATAGCCCAAATGCTCGGTAGCCGCCCCAAGAAATTCCTGCACTATGGGCACTAAATCGGGATAGTCGCGACTGGAGTAAGTCGCCTCATCCAAGCTATACATCGATCCCTCTGCTGGCTGTTCAACCAATCGCAGAATTGTCTTTGTGCCGCCGATATCGCCTGCCAGTAACAATGTCATAAATGTAGTGCGAACGGATTACTTTTTCTTCGCTCAAATCGGAGGTATCCCCGACCCTGCTTACTCAACCGATGGTAGAACCGTTTTGGTGCTGCCGATACCCCCTGCCAGAAATAAATCGATCGATTTAATGGAACCGGATCACTTTCTCTGTTTGGTTCAAATGAGAAGTATCTCCGTTGAGTTCCATCACCCATTCTCGATCGTTACGAACGATTTTGACCAAACAGCACAGAGTCGCGTTGATTTCCGGTTCGTTTGTGACACCCAGCAATCCCATTGCCGTACCGATCACTGATGCGCCATGCCCCACCAGCAGGACGCCTTCTGGAAACTCATCTGCAAGGCGTCTGGCGGTTTCACCAGCTCGTTGCATTGCTTTTTCTCCTGTTTCGGGGTATTCAGCCGCAATGCCTCTGGGTGCGTGCGAGAGGTCAATTCTGGGAAATTGCTCGTGCAATTGTGGCAGCGAGAGTTTTTCTGGATTCGATCGCATCCACTTAGGATTTAACCATTCGCTCAATCCCGGTTCGAGTTTGATGGGCAAATCCAGCGCTTCTGCGACTTGGTTGGCGGTTTGCACGGTTCGCAGAAAGGGGGAAGCGAAGATATGGGCGATGTTTTCTGCTTTGAGGCGTTGCCCCAGTTGATAGGCTTGGATGACGCCATCATCGGAAAGGGGAGGATCGTAGGGGCGTTCTGCGCTGAGGAACCAGTCGGGGTTTACGAAGTCGAGACGGTTGCCGTGGCGGGCGATCCAAACTGTTTGGGACATGAGATTTTGGATGAGAGGATTTTGGATGAGAGGATTTTGGGTTGCGATCGCTAACTAAGCAGAAGTTTCGGTATCCTCTATAATGAATCTTAGTGTAGTCCACTCATCTGTTCCACAATATCTTCCGGCACTGGTAAGGGCGGTCTGAGTTCACGACTTAGTAACTGAACGATCGCTTCCACTAATAATAGGCGATCGCTTACCGATAATTTGTATGCCTCGTTCTTTAGTTCTTGCAAATTCATACTTTTTCCCTTCCTCATTTTAACTCAATACTAAAATTAAGTGAGAGTCTGGTTATGAAAACACATCGTTTAGAAACGACTTTAACCGAGAATGGTACTCTAACGTTAAGTGATTTGCCTTTTCAAGTCGGTGATGCTGTTGAGGTTATTGTTTTAGAACGTCGTCCTCATCAACCGGAATCAAATCCCTATCCTTTGCGTGGTACTGTGATCCGCTATGACGATCCAACTGAGCCTGTAGCTTTGGAAGATTGGGAAGTGCTGCAATGATTATACTAGATACTCACATCTGGATTATTTTTAAAGTCTTTTAAGCCATTCCGTTAAAGCTAGTTCGACTAAAAAATTAATACAATCTATATCACCCAAAGGAGGATATACATATTCTTCTGTACCCAAATATAAACGGATGTATTGTTCAATGCTCCAATACTGATTAGCAGAATGAGAACGAGACTCCTTTGGTTTGTAGGCAACATAGGAATATTGATCGATCTGACTAAGAAATGAATTTCTGGGAAACGATTTACTCGAAATTATCATTCTACCGATTCTGTTAAAGCTATTAATTTTATTTAAATCCGGCGAAATGGGCAGCCATAAAATTAGGCGTGGAATGATTAAATTATTTCTATATGTAGATTTTTTGCCCATGATTTCAGCACATGGTTTACTCTTTCCTTTACCATAGCTAATACTTCCTGATTCAACTTTTTCTTGCATTCGTTTATCAAAGGTAAGTATTTTTTGCCGCATACGCAATAACAATTGACTATCAGCATCTGAAAATTTAGATAAAATATTAATAAGCGCTCTGGGAGGCGCAGGTTTATTATCATCATTACTTTCTATTTCCTGATAATAAATATCAAATTCAGTAAGTTTGCCACTATCCACATCCTTCAACTGCAAATAAAACTTCTCCCCATCTGCCAAAACCTCAAACCTTAAAAATTGGACATTTAGATGACAATACTTCCTATCTGTAAAGTTATCTTTATGAAAACTTGGAGTAACCGCAATTAACCCAATAGGTTGCTGATAGTCCACCTCTTCGTTAAAAGGTTTCTCTTGGCGCAAGGCGTCATAATAACGAGTTAGCTGCTGAACAACATATCGATCTTCAACATTTTTCAACTCCAGCACCACTAACTGTTTATTCTCACCCAGCGCTAAAATGTCGCATCTTTGGTCATTTACAATATATTGACGTTTTAGAGGAGTTAAGCCGAATAGCTGGGTTAAATTAGCCCAGGCAAAATCTTCCAAAACCTCTTCACTCTCAAATTCCCAGCCTGTCGCCGTTTTCCTTAAGTTGACGTAAGTTAGCATATAGACTCTGTTTGGTGAACTTTGCTAATTTTAGTATTCCCGTATAAAAACTTGATTTAACTTCATGGTGCGAAACATAGAGATTCGCATCCTCACCCAGGGGGATTTTGCTTGTATATAGCGATTTGCGCTTGGATGAGGGACAGGATTTTTGGCCTACTCTCCCACTCTCCCACTCTCCCACTCTCCCACTCTTCCAAATGCTATACCTTACTCACCTGACAAGGGCTGTATATCCCTCTGTGGGTTTTCTCCAAGGCATCAGACTTTCTATAATCTGATAAGGGAGTTAACTAGGAGCTATATCCATCCAGGTGAAAGATATGCAAATTACCGATACCGATCGCATAGCCATTCGCTGCGTTATTGAAAGCCAGCTGGAAGCATTTCAAATTGACGATGAAATTACTGCATTCTCCTTTGCCACTCCGGGAATTCAGGCGACATTCCAAAGCGCAGAAATGTTTATGGAAATGGTAAGGGCTCATTACCAAGCAGTGTACCGCCCACGTGCGGTGGTGTTTGACGATATTGCGATCGTCAACGGATACTTAAGTCAACCAGTACTCCTACTCGATCCCGACGGTGTGCCAATGAGGGCGCTTTACGTCATGGAAAATCAGCCCAACGGCTGTTGGAAAGTTAACGGATGCTATCTCGCTCCCGTAGAAGGGCAAACCATCCAATAAACTTCACATTGGCGGACATACCCGCAACAGTTGGTTGCCGCCTTTTTGAAACTCGTAGGCAACCTCCTTGATTTCCACACTGTATCCCTGCATTTCCAATTTATTCATGACTGACTCAAGTAATGACGACACCTCTCCCGATATATTCAAAACCGGAAAAATCCGCGCTTCTCTGGCAACGCGACTCATTTCTAAAATCGAAGCCAGATGAAATTCTTCTGAGAGTTGATCGGAATAAGTAAACAGGAAATGAGAACACAAAGCCAAATCAAACTGATTGCTATTGAAAGGCAAAACTGGCAACCCATCTGTTAAATAGCGCCCTTCTTGAAGTCCGGCTGGGAAATCGGCTAGAAATTGGTGCATCGCTGTCATCCGAACTTTTCCCAGTCGATCTGGTGACTGAATATCTTCCCAAATATATGAGTCCAAATTTGCTTGGACACCTTCAATAACTATTTGATAAGTATCCTGAATTCGCTGGGCAATTTCATCTCCCGTAAACTGGTAAAGCGGATCGCAAGAGATCGTCTTGTACCCTTGGCGCGTCATCTCAGCATTAAAGCTTGCTGGGCCACCCGCACAATCCAGAATCGCCAACTTCAAATCGTCTGGTGTCAAACCAAACATTTTGACATATTCCTGCATCGATCGGCCCCACGGAATTACCTGCTCAAGCTTTAAGCCCACTGCTTTTTCCCTCCAAAGCAAATTTTTGTTAGTGAGTATCACCCATTCTATAGAAACTTTTTAAACGTAAAACTGCCAAGCCCTTAGCCTAATTTGTAGGTTGGGTTGAGGCACGAAACCCAACAAAGCAAAGAAATGGCGAAGGTATTGTCCCAGAAACGGGGTTTCTGGGAGTTGAGTTTATTTACGCCCACCTACTTAATCAACCCGAATTTCATATTACTCCATACCTGGGGCTCCCTCCATAATTTCCAGAGGAACTCGATGAAACTGCTTAAAGTTTTCTACAAAACGCCTAGCCAAAGCTCTCGCCTGTTGCTCATAAGCTACGCGATCGCTCCAAGTCTTTTCAGGATCTAAAATCTCGCTATTAACCCCAGGAACCGCTGACGGTACTAAAATTTGGAAAATCGGGTGGTGATGAAATTTTACATGGTTTAACTCGCCATTAATAGCCGCCGCAACCATAGCGCGAGTATCTTTAATCTCGATGCGACGACCCACACCATATTGCCCACCAGTCCAACCCGTATTCACCAGATACACATCAGCGTCGTGCTGGATGATTCTTTCATACAACATCTCAGCATAAATAGTAGGAGAAAGTGGCAGAAACGGCTTACCAAAACAGGATGAAAAAGTAGCTTCCGGTTGCGTAACACCTCGTTCCGTACCTGCTAACTTGCTCGTATAACCAGACATGAAGTGGTACATTGCCTGCCTATTAGTTAGTTTTGCGATCGGTGGCAAAACCCCAAACGCATCAGCCGTCAAAAAAATGACTGTTTTCGGATGACCTCCCACACCAGGAATAACGCAATTGGGAATAAATTCTACCGGATAAGCTGCTCTGGTATTTTCCGTCAAGCTATCATCGTCATAATTTGGCACTCTGCTTTCTTCATCGAAGATTACATTTTCAATCAAAGCGCCAAAACGAAGCGCATCCCATATTTGCGGTTCGTTTTTCTTAGAAAGCCGAATTGTTTTGGCATAGCATCCCCCCTCAAAGTTAAATATTCCCTGTTCCGACCATCCATGTTCGTCATCCCCAATTAACCGGCGCGTCGGATCGGCAGATAAAGTTGTTTTGCCAGTGCCAGAAAGTCCAAAAAATAAAGCTGTGTTGCCATTTTCATCCATATTTGCAGCGCAGTGCATCGGCAAAACATTACGTTTTGTCATCAAGTAGTTCATGAAGGAGAAGACGGATTTTTTGATTTCACCAGCATACTGAGAGCCTCCAATCAAAACGATTCTTTTGGCTAAGTTGAGAATAATGAACGCTTCGCTGTTGATGCCATCAATATCTGGATCTCCCTGGAAACCTGGAACCGCAATAACGGTGATATCAGAGTAGTGCTTTTTTAGTTCTTCTGCTGTTGGTCTGATGAAAAGTTGATGGGCAAATAAATTTTGCCAAGCTAGTTCATTAATGACTCTGACGCTTAGCTGATATCTGGGATCGGCACCAACATAACCATCAAAGATATACAAGTCTTTGCTTTGAATATAAGCCAGCATCCGCTTGTATATGTGGTCAAATTTTTCCACAGAAATGGGAACATTGACGCTATTCCAATCTATTTCATCATGGATACTTGGGTCGTCAACGATGAATTTATCTTTAGGCGATCGGCCCGTGTATTTCCCCGTTCTGACAAAAAGAGCGCCATTGTTTCCCAATACCCCTTCTCCCCGTGCTAAAGTGTGTTCCACTAGCTGAGGAACTGATAAATTGCGGTAGATCCGACCGGGGTTTTTTATGCCTAAAAACTCTAGTCCGTAAGACTTTCCATTCGTCTCATTGCTAACTTGGCAAAAGGTCTGAGCTAAACCACTCAGACTCTTCAAGTTTAAAGAAGCTAGATCGTAAGTTTTTGTATTCATATAAACACCCATTTGTAAATGGGTTTGCATATAGTTGTAGATAATTCGATGTTTACATATCCTCCTCAGCAAAAATGAGAATTTTTAATCCTACTTAACAAAGGTTTTTATTTATTAATAATTTATTTAGATTTTCGCAACTAAAGCTGATCAGATGCGGACAATAATATAAAGCTGAGCGGCTATTTGTAAATTTTATATGAAGTTTTCAACAAATTTTGTTAAACCGCTCCTAACCTTGCTATATATTGAAATAAATAGATTGAGGTGCGTTAGCTTTTAGCGTAACGCACCCTACTGCTGCTAGCCGATCGCGATCCCCGATCGTGTGGAATTGCGGATTTCTGGCGTCAAAACTTGATTCAATTTACCGCTGCGATAACCTTCCAAATCCAGGGTTACATAGAGAAAGCCGAACTCCTGAAAAGCAGACACCAATGTTGGTAAATCTGTAGTTAAAACAAACTCTTTTATTTGTTCGGGCGGTAATTCAATTTTAGCTGTATCTGCTTCGGAACGAACGCGCAAATTTCGCCAACCTAATTTACGCAAATAAAGCTCGCATCTGCCTACTCTTTGCAATTTGGCGACCGTAATTTCTTCGCCGTAAGGAAAGCGAGAACTCAGACAAGGTTGCGCTGGTTTATCCCACCAAGGTAAACCTAAATGTTTGGATATTTCTCGCACTTCTGCTTTAGTTATACCAACTTCTGCTAAAGGCGATCGCGCCCCCCTTTCCTTCGCCGCCTGAATTCCTGGGCGATAATCTTTCAAATCGTCCGCATTCACCCCATCCACCACATAAGGATAACCGCGCTGCAACGCCAAAGGTTTGAGGGTGTCGTGCAATTCGCTTTTGCAAAAATAACAGCGATTGACAGGATTAGAGGTATAATTGGTATTCTCCATTTCGTGAGTTTGGATGACCTCATGGGGAATGCCAATTTCAGCCGCTTGGATTCGCGCATCTTCCAAGTCTTCTGGCAGTAATGAGGGAGATTCGGCGGTGATGGCCAAGGCCCGATCGCCCAACACATCATAAGCTATTTTTGCTACCAGTGTGCTATCAATGCCACCAGAATAGGCGATCGAGGCCCGATCCATTTCAGCAAAGATATTTTTTACTTGTTGTATTTTTTGCAACATGATAATCCCCTTTTACTTCAGTATAACGATCGATATTTCCAAAATAGTTTAAAAAGGCGATCGCATCACAAAATTTGCTATGCTCCCACTTAGAATCTCGGATTGACGAAAAAGAAAAAGAAGCGCAAAAGGCAAGAGAAGAACAGTAAAACAAGATTAAAAAAAGCTACTCATTCCACGCAGCAACACACACGACCCGAAAACCAGTGACTGGATACCTTTGCCTCGCATCGCTACGGAAGCGAAACGCCGAACGACAAACTCTGGGATAGTAAGCCCACGAACCACCGCGCAGTAGCTTTTTAGGATCGTTAGATTTCCAAACACTACCATCGCTGGGGGCACCTTCATAATTGTCATGCCAATAATCAGCACACCATTCAAACACATTCCCGTGCATATCGTACAATCCAAAAGAGTTAGGAGGAAAACTCCCGACTGGTGTTGTCTTATTATGAAAGGTGCTTTGGGCTTCAGAGGTGGAAGTCTCCCCTTGCTTGTAATTCACCAGTTCGGGGGTGATTGTTTCACCAAAATGAAAAGGCGTTGTTGTTCCAGCGCGACAGGCATATTCCCATTCCGCTTCGCTGGGCAACCGATAAGTGTATCCAGTTTTTTGAGACAATCTCGCACAAAATTCCACTGCTTCTTCCCATAATACCTGCTCCACTGGTAGAGAAGCACCTTTAAAACAGGATGGATCGGGATTTAGAGAAATATTGACTTGAGGTAAAGCTGCAACGGCTTTCCACTGTGCTTGCGTCACAGGATATTTGCCCATGCAAAACGATGAAAATTTTACCTTATGTTGAGGGCTTTCATAACTTTGTCTTTCCGCCTCTGTCTCCGGCGAACCCATCAGGAAACTTCCGCCTGGAATTAACAGCATTTCCAGAAAAACGCTATTTCCCAAATCTTCGGTTAAATATTGATTGAACTGGTGGTGACAACTGATTTCTTGCCCAAATTTATTAACTGCGATAACATCAAACTCACAGAAGGGAAGAAATTTATCTAGCTTCTGTTTAACTTTTGGTTCTGTTCTATCTTTGAGCAACGAATATGAAGTAAATTTTACCAGCTTCGATTCATCTTGCAAAGCTTTAATTATTAACTCTAAGCCTGCTTCTCCATATTTAAGTGCATCCGAAAGTGCAGCAGATCGCACTTCTACCTCTGGCTTAGCTAACCGTCGTTTAACGCCTTGCAATCCTCCTAAAACAGCCGCATCAATAGGCGGCGGATTTTGACCGCCCAACACGGCATCATATTCTCTGGGTCGATCGAGATTCTCTGTCATTGTGCCTTTGATAACCAGCCGATTTGGGATTTTGGATTAATATGCGATCGCAGGTAGTTATATTAAGCTTAGAATAAATGTGGTCTGAATAATGCGATCGCTCTACCGAAATCTAGCGACTAATATCTAAATTGAAGAACATCTTGCTACAGCTTTAGCATTTGCTCAGCAAGAGTTTAATAATATAAAAGGCTAATCAGTTCGCTTCGCAGGACACGCAACCCGAAAACCGAATTCGGGACTTCTGCCTCTGTGCTTGTCGCTGCGATCGGACCAGTAGCGAGCTCCCGATCGACAACACGCCGAACCGATAGACCACCCACCACCGCGCACCACTCTGCGAGGATGATTATCAGTTTGCCAAGCACTACCATCTCTGGGCGCACCCTTATAATTGTCATGCCAGGAGTCAGCGCAAAATTCCCAGACATTCCCGTACATATCGTATAGCCCAAAAGGATTTGGGGGATAACTCCCCACAGGCGTTGTCTTAAAAGGATAAGTTCCTTTGGGTTCAGAGGCATAAATTCCCTGTCCGAAATTCACCAGTTCGCTAGTAATTGTCTTGCCAAAATGAAAAGGTGTGGTTGTTCCAGCGCGACAGGCATATTCCCATTGTGCTTCACTAGGTAAGCAATACTTGCGTCCTGTTTTTTGGGATAACCTAGCACAAAATTCCATTGCTTCATCCCATGAAACCTGCTCTACTGGTAGAGAAGCACCTTTGAAATAGCATGGATAGGGCTCTAGAAAACAATTGATTTGAGGTAAAGCCGCGACAGCTTCCCACTGCGCTTGAGTGATAACATACTTGCCCATGAAGAAGCGTGGAACTTTTACCTCATGTAGGGGAATTTCATAGAAAGACGATCCCCTCTCATTTTCCGGCGAACCCATAATAAAAGTCCCGCCTGGAATCAATACCATTTCCAAAAAAACGCCATTGCCTAAGTCTTCAACAAAGTATTCGGCCAAGTGGCTGGAACGGCTAATTTCTTGTCCAAACTCATTGACTGTGATAACATCAAACTCGAATAATAGGAAATTAGCTAACTGCTGTTTTACTTTTGGCTCTGTTCTATCTTTGAGCAAGTCATAAGCGGTAAATTTTACCTGCATTGATTCATCTTGCAAAGATTGAATTACTAAATCTAAGCCTGCTTCTCCATAATTGATGGCGTCTTGTAGTGCAGCAACTCGCACTTCTACCTCTGGGTTAGCTAACCGTAGTTTAACCCCTTCGATTCCTCCTAAGATAGCTGCATCAATAGGTGGCGGATTTTGACCGCCAAGTACAGCATCATGTTTTCTCGGTTGATTGAGATTCTCTTTCATTGTGCTTTTGATAACTGGCTGATTTAGGATTTTGGATTAATATGCGATCGCACCCAAAAATTTGCTACTCTCCCGCTGCTAATACCCGGTCAACCGTTAATTCTAACTCAGGGAAAGTTCCAGACACAATCCTATCGGAACCCGTAAATTCAACTGGTTCGTATAGTTCCTCAACCAGAGTAAAAACTGTAATTTTATTATTTAACAAATCCACAATCCAATATTCTGGTATGTCTCGTACATTATACTCAACTCGCTTGGCTCGATAATCTGTCGTTTTTGTTGATTCGCTGACAACTTCTACTACTAACAATGGAGGCTGTTCGTTGAGTTCGATAACAGCCTCTCGGTTTCGCAAATCTCGCCATTGAGATAAGGAAATGACAACAATATCGGGGATGCGGGAAGTGTCTCGACCACGGGGGATGCGAACGCCGATAAGCATTTGTTTAGATGTCCACTCTAATCCTAGCCGTTGAATTTCAGAGCGAAAATTATCGTTGAGAAATTCGGCTACACCACCGTGTTGTCCCGTTCCAAGACTCATAGGAACCAATTCTCCATTAACTAATTCGTAGCGAGTATCTGTACCATCGTTGTAAGCAAGGTACTCCTCAAAGGTGAGTCGTTTAGTTGTTGCGGCGGTTGTTATCATTGCGAATTGCAAGAGGAAAAAATAGAGCGGGTAAATTTAGCGTATTTGCCAATAATCTAGTTATATCACTTCTGCTGATATGATATATAGCAACCGATGAGTCGGTTAAGCCATAAATCTGGGGAGGGGGCTAGGGGCTAGGGGCGAAGCATTCGGGCATATAATTTATTG
>CASBRD010000324.1 GCA_949128025.1 Oscillatoriales cyanobacterium PMM_0008
CCTAAGTCCTGTTATTGTTTCAGTGAACCTAACATAAATTCTCCAACAGAGGACTCTTCATGTTCGTTAAGGTTGGCAACTTTGCCGAATTGTTCGGAGTTACCACCGCCGATCGCAGTGGGTGCTAATTTCATGGCAGTTGCAACGAGATAAAATGTTTGATGCAAAACGCCGATGTGTTTCAAAATCAAACCGTAACCGATGCCATGATATTTCCAAAATAGCCGCCCAAATCTGGCAGTCACAATCAGTAGAACTTGGGGAATATCCTGTTGTCCAGTTGATTTCCAAGCATCGAAAATTAAAGCTTCAACTTCTGGATGCCAGTCGCCAATCTGGTGTAAAGTATGAGACAAAGGTTGATAATGGTACAATCCTGCATCCAATCCCTGACACCGATTAATTACTGCATAAATCTCTAGTTCGTATAATGCACCACCGCAGGGATAGGGACGTTTTGTGCATTCCCCAATGTTCATAAGATCCTCTTCATGGGTGTAAACTTCTTTGACTCTGGCAGTGCGATATAGAAATTCTCCTAACTGATGTAAGGTAATAGGTTGGTCGTTGTATTCTCGAATTGATTGTCTGGATTCGATCGCCTGCGTTAGGGAAATATCTGTTTTGGCTAACTCTTCTAGGTTAGGTTTCTCTAAGGAAATTACTTGCTTGCTCATGGGTGGCTTCACAAACTGCGATCGATCGCTCTCCTCGAAGCTTGGCAATTTCAATTTACGCACATCGTCTAATCGCTGCAAACGGGTTTGCCGATGAAACAGCAGGTTATGAAATTCCCATTCAGCTAATGCTTTACTTTCCGGTTCTAGCAAAATCATTTCGGTAGCAATGAGTAACTGGATGAACGATCGCACTATTTCTGTATCAATTAAGTTATCTGCTAAAGTCTCTAATGTAAATGACGCATCAATTTGAGCCAGTTTCCCAATTATCGCTGTCGCCCGCCAATCTAGCAAAATAATTTTGGCTTTGGAAAGGGGAGATTCTAAAATAAACTGTTGATGCTCTTGACGCAGAAAGGCAAAACGAGATATAATTAAAGGTTGTTGCCAATCAAGAACAGGAGCAATAAATTGATAATTTTCGGCGATGGGGATGGCAGTTGCTAACGGTAAAACAGAATGACAAATCCAGCCGAGATGAATCAGTTTTTGTAACTCAGATTCAAAATTTAAGCTATCTTCAATGCCATCCAATTCAGCAACAACAGCTTGAAGTTGTGAGACAGTTTGGTTAGAATGTTTTAAATGTTCTAAGGCAGTTCTTAATCCAGGTTTAGGATTTTCTAATGTTAAGCTGTTTTGAGGCGATCGCACCGTCAGGCGATCGCCCTCACTACTGAAGGCGATATCAGGGCGAAAGGAAAGGGTGAAGGAATCGGACATCTGATTTAAAATACCATTGGCATTGGGTTCATTTGGTCTTCAGTCAAAGGTGCAGGCAGCCATCCTAGTTTCACAGGCACATCATACAACCTTCCAGCCCCAAAGCGCGACCAGAAGTGGCGCAAACCGGGTACGATCGCTTTGACGACAGGTAAGCCAATATCAGGGCGGGTTTGATTCAACACTAGCATTTCTAGCCCTGCCAGTCTAGCAACTTCTACACAAGTCAGAACATCTTGCTCGATATCATCACTCCACTGTTGCGGGTAATCGGCATATTGTTTGGGCGGTGTTTGCGAAGGTACTAAATAGGTTTGATTGGCTAAGGTTGCCTGAGTAAACCAATGATACAAGGCGGAGTCTTGGTTCGTGGAATAATCTTGTTGATCGACTGCAAACCCAATTTGATTAACTTCGGTGACAGCTCGTAAAATGGCAATTTTAGGGTCAAAATGGGCTCCGTATCCAGTGATAATTCTTTCGTCACCGCCGCCAATATAGCGAGATATGGCGACAAAGGCGGGAATGTTTAAGTCGGTGGTTAAATCGAGTACCCAAAGTTCTCGTTGTTGGGTGCGATACCAATTCTGCAAATCTAATAAGTAAGGTTCGTTGAAACTGGCGAAGTCTACACTGGGACGAGAGAGACGATTATACCACCAAATGGCGACGCTATCCCGCTCTACCAGTTCTAAAAATCCCTGTAAAATGGCATCTTCTAATGTTCCTCCTGCGGCGTTACCGTTGGAGTCAGCAGAACAAAAGCGATGTTTTTTAGGAAGTCCGTAATCGTAGTAACAAAAGGCGGTGGGGAGATATTTATGTTGTTGCTCAGTTAATGACCAAACGGGAGTCCAATCGATCGCTTGCTGTGTATCAAAAGGTTTGGGAATCCAATCGTGATCGACGATCGCTTTCTGATTCAATTCTTCCCGGTTTTGATATTGAGTATCGCTAAATAGTAAGCATTTAGCTGGATGAATGGCTAAATTGTCCAATTCGGAAATTGTAGCATTGATTTTCGGTTCGTCGCCTTGGTAAATACCGGAATAACGTTCGATCGCTTCACAAAATCCACTAGCTTGGGATTGGCGATCGCTCTTCCCCTTACCGCCGCTTTTATGTCCTAATGATTTTCGCAGTTTTTGCAAGTTGGAAGAAGTGCCGAAAGCATGGGCGGCGCTGTAGGTATGGATAAAGGGATTGTTGGGGTCAGAAATCCGCACGAGAGAGCTAACTACGCCAGTAATTGGGCTAATTAAATGCTCATATTGTTGTAAAATTTGCTCTGGTGTAAAGGCGCGATGTCCGCCATCTTGAGTAAATAATTTCTTGCGACTGGTGAGGGCGATCGCTTGGTTAACTTGTTGACTGACTAAATCGGGATTGCCACAAGCGGGACATTGGGGACGTTGAGAAACTGTGTGGGTTTTTAGGGTGAAATTCGTCTGATCGAGAGTGATGATTTTTCCGGCTAATGTCTGAATTTTTGATTCTGGAATTATCTGTTTCACCAGCCATTTAGCAATTTCGGTGGTGGTTAATGCGATCGCAGCTTGCACCGTCGAAGGTAATCCCGCAAAAGCTGTGGGTAAACATCCTTTTTCTTGTTCTTTCTTCTGCCGCAAAACGGATGTTTCTACTTCTCGATTGCCGTTAAGACGCTGGGCGAGACATTCCCAGCAACCTGTTTCTCCGGGATGAAAAATGGAACCAAACCAGAGCATACCGCCCATCGGTTTAATTAATAGCCAAGGTTGCTGATTTTGTAGTGCAGTTTGATTAATCTGACTCAATTCTGGCTGGAGATAGTCATCTGTCAGGACTACCAGTAGGGAGCGATCGCTCTGACCCCCCTGTAGTCCCCCCTTACCAAGGGGGGACGGCGATAGCCGGGGGGTATCTAACTGCCAGCGCTCTACTGCTAACCCGATCGCCTGTAAAGATTCAACTAAAGCTTGTGGATCGATACCTCCGATCGCAGTCACGAAAACTTTAGTATCTGATAGGCGATCGCTCACTACTTGCGGATCTACACCTAGCAAACTCCAAAATGCAGCAGCTTCGCGGGTGAGGCTGTGGGCAGCATCAGTGAGGTAGCCTTTCTCGTACAGGCGATCGAGGACATAATCTAGGTGTTCCGGGAGAACTTGCCCATCAAGTTTTTGGATAATTTCTTCTCGCGTATGCTCACCATTGAGCAGAGGAAGAATCTGGCAATAGAGGCCACCCGTGAGCGCGTAGGTGGCATATTCGCTGAGTAAATAGACATTTTTGGGTTCAACAATTTCGACGCGAAAATGAGGCTTAATTTGGGGAATTTTCATAACCAATTTATAATTTGCAATCATTCTATTTATTTTCATTTGTTACAAAGCTCTGGTGGTAATACAGACGAACATTTTCAATTCTGCTCTGCTGCAATTCCTTTTGAGTTACACCAACCCACATATAAGGAAGGGTTGCTTGATGTTGGTAGAAAGCATGGACTTTTTGTGCTGTATTGTTAATTACAAAATAGTTGAGTAAATCTTTTTGATCTTTTAGTTTGTAGTACAACACTGGCTGATTATTAGCTTTCGACAAGCCTAAGCCGAACATATCTGATGCCTGGAGCGGTTGTAACACGGATGGGGGAAAGCTCTGCTTGAGAGCAGCTTGAATGGCAGGCTGTTGAAACCGCTCTTCTTTCAGTTCAACATAAAGCTCGATCTCACTGCGACCATCTAAGTAAAAGTCAAATCCAATTACAGAGGTAGATTGCAACGCGATTGGACGTAGAGCATCGGAGCTATTGCCTTCGAGAGCCAAAGCTGTGTCTACTTTTTCTGGATAGTTCTCTAGAACGATGTGCATTTTAAGGCTGGAGTCAGCAAGATTATGCCGCAGATCGATTCCAGTTGTTAAACTTTTAACTTTACTAAAATCAAACGCTTTCCCTAGAAATTGCTGAAGCAAATCATAGTTGATTTGAACATCTGCTCGACTTTCAACTTGACTAAAAAAGTCCAGAATTTGCGCTAATCGCTCCTCGAACTGTTCTGAGAAGAAAATCAGGAATCGACCTGCCAATAATTTATCTGATTCGACTTTGCAGGAGGCTTCGAGCGTACAGTCGCCATCAAATTTTGCAACAAAGTCTTCAAAGATTTCTAATGGGTATAAAGGTTCCACTTCAAAGGCTGCTCGGTGGCTACCGATGAAGTGCAATCTTCTATCTCTAAGTAATAGGGTTTGAATATCCGAAGTTATCATTGTGCAACTCACACTAAAAATAGCAATGTCGAGAAAATCAAGAAACGTTCAGGCTGGGTATGCTTACCATATCACAACTCGGTGTAACAATCGAGAATTTAAACTGCAACGGTGGGAATGCCGAGAAGTGTTTCTCTATGCCATCAAGCAGGCTCTTGACAAATACAAGTTTAAGCTATATGGGCTTTGCATTATGTCAAACCACATTCATTATTTGATTGAACCAACTCAAACCGATGATTTGCCCAAAATCATGCACTTCCTCAACTGGTATACCGCCATGTGCTTTAACCGGATGCTGAATCGCACGGGACACTTTTGGGAGAGGCGATATTTTTGTGATGGCTTTCCGGCTGCGGATCGAGAGCGGGCAATCAACACCTTACGCTACATTCACGGCAACCCAAAAGCTGCCAAAATTCGTGAGGGATTTTTCTATGAGTTCAGCAACTACGGCAGCTATGACCAGCTAACAAATGATGGTTTAACTCAATGGCATCCGGCTTTTTTGCAATTGGGCAACAGCTTGGAGGACTGCGCCCGGAAATACCGAGGATTCTGCCAGCGATACAACCCGAAAAGTAAGCCAGCCAGAAAATCTAATTGGGGAAATAAACTCCTAGCTGGCTTAGACCTCAAAGGAGGCAAGGGGAGCAAAGAAGATGGAAGGAGTCAACAGCATCGAACCAACAAAGTTGAAGTCAGTCCACCCCATCCCACCCCATCTTCCTCTCCCTCTTCCTCATCTCCTCCCCGGTGCCAGGTATCCGAAAGCCCCCAGGTGAGAGCAATTGCGACTCAATTCATCCGGGCGAATCAGGCTCCTAGAAGGGAATAAACACCACTTTGAGGAAAATTTAGAGAACATAAAGAGTGGGAACCTATTCCGCGTCGTCTCCGTCATAAGAACATCGTTGTTGAGTTACCTGACATTGCTGCATAAGAGGCTCCGATCTCATCCAATGAGAGGGCTTCTTCCGACAGTTCAGCCAGTTCGAGAGGTAGTGGTTGTCCAGTGGTGATGCGGTTGACGGGTTGTGCCGCGATTGGCATTAAGTTTTGCTTATCCATGAGATTTTGTCTCCGTTTAATAGTTGGTGTGTTTGTCCCGTTATCGAGCCATTGCTCAGTCGGTGGGTCTGACCGCTTCTGTGTGAAAGAAGACTGTATGTATTGTAGGCGATCGCTCTTAGTGTATCGAGAAAGGCGATCGCTCTGGTTGTATCGAGAGGTGCGATCGCTTGCCTGTGTATGGAGAAAGGCTCGAGCTTGCCTGTGTATGGAGAAAGGCGATCGCGTTGGGTGGGAAAGTAGACTAGGCTACTTGAAGAGTTTGGGTTGCTGGTAGCGATTTGCCTGTTTGCTCGTAGCCATACACCAGATATTCTAAAACTTCTCTTTCTCCCCTGCACCCTTGCACTTAATTAGCATTCTCAAGCCAGCTTGTTAAATCTGCTGCATTCTGGAAATCAAGCAGTGCCTCTCCCAAATCTTCAATGCGATCGACGGGTAAACCGCGTACTCGTTCCTCAACATCGGGAGCGATCGACCCAAATCGACGATTCAGCAATCGCATAATGAAGGAAACAGCTTCTCGTTCAATTCCTCGTTCAATTCCTCGTTCAATTCCTTGCTTGGTCGCATCTTGAATTCGTTCTAGGTATAATGGTGATAGTTCCATAATTAACTCCCGGTCTTCTGAATCTAGGTCTTGACGAGCATCTAAAATGGCGAACAAACTCGACAAAAGTTCGAGAATGCTATCTTTAAATAGCATTGTGTCTGGTAGGGATTTGAGTTCGGCGATCGCGCCTTTTTGAACGCTTCCTTTTCCCAACAGTCGCAGCCAGAGAGTTTCAGGGGTACGGCGAAGTTGATGAATGACAACGATCGCGGTTCGGAAGGCTGGCGGTAGACAATAAACCCCCTCACCAAAACTTTCCAGTTCCAAGTTAGCACCAAAACTGTCCAAAATGGGTTTAGAAAGAGTTGGCGATAAAATCCAAAGCCGAGTACGATCGGCTGGGAGAAGTGGTTTGTCTTCTCGGTTAGCGAGTCGGTTGCACTCAGCATGAAAATCGAAAAGTTTGCCAATGCAACTGCAAATATCATCCGTATTAACAGGATTCCTAAACGGTTCAATTATAGCAGAATTTGCCGCTATCTTTCCCAAAAGTCCTAATGTTTTAATGGCGCTCTCGTTGTGATTTTGAGGCACAAATAAGACATCAATTTCTCGTACTTCAGCAGCAATATCCCGACTCGTTTTTACTAGCCCTAACGGTGAGAGAAGTTCTTGCAAGTATTGTTTAGCAAATTGATCGTAGACGAATCGGGTCATGGCCGTTCTTTGAGAATATAGTCGTGGGGTGAGGGTTAGTTTTTATGATTCTTTCGATGGGTATCTATATTTTTGGGGCATCAAGTTAAAGTTGTCCATGAGAGTTTTTCTCCATTTTTGTAGTTTGCGTGTTTGTCCCGTTGCCCTTGCCATTGCTCAGTCGGTGGGTCTGACCGCTTCTGGATGAGAGAAGACTGTGAGGGGCGATCTGGGAGATTAGGTTCCCGCTTCTTCCTCCCAGGTAACAGTGACTCCCAGCTTAGTTAAGGTCTTTTCAACTAACTCCCGAAACTGCTGAGAATGTCCGCCAAATAGGTGAATTCTGGGTTTGCGAGTGGGGACTTGATCTTGATAAGCCAAGACTTTTAATCCCTCTTTCCAGTCGGAGACGTGCTTAATTTCAATCACATACTCATCTGTCACTAAGTCAGCAAACCCGACTAAGGTTTCGTATTCCGTCTTCCCACCTTCCCGTTTTTGCAGAGCTTGTTGAACCTTGAGTTCAGTTTCAAAAATAGAGTTTTCGATTTGCAGATTCATTTTTGTGGCTCCCAACTTGTTGAAACAATTCTCGCAAATTCTGTAATTCAAGGACTCCCATCGCTCCAGTTGAAAAGCAGACGGGGCAAGACGGCGGCGACACTGGTAGCAATAGAGCCTGATTCGTCTGGGACTCATGGTAATTTGGGGAAGTCGGGACGAGGGGAGACGAGAGGACTTGGAGACTGTGGCGATCGCTTGCCTGTGTATCGAGAGGGGCGATCGCTCGACTTTCCCAAAGCCTCATGCCCAAATCCGACCGCGCCGAAATGGGGGATCTGCTTCGGTTTTCTGCTGTTTTGCCATCTCCTTAAACCAATAGCCGTAATCCTCCAATCCAGTCGATCGCGTTAACCGTTCCTGAGCATTGAGATTAATCTTGATGGGAATCTCTGATTCTTCCCAAGTAGCATCACCTACGATAGTTCCCGTTGCTCGGTAGGTTGTGCGATCGCCGATTGTGGTGCCAAAACCTTCATTCATTTTCCAGCAGCGAATCAAGCCCAGTTCCCGCCCGGTGAAAAAGTAGGTCATATTTGCCTGGATTTCGGACTGCGATCGCGCAAATCGCCAAACGCGCACCTCCAACAGCTTGCCTTGAAAGCCGGAATTTGGCAGGTCTGGCTGTCCACCCAAATAGGTATTGCCAAGCGACAGAACTGGCGGAATGGCGGCTTGATTGTCGTTTTGGATGCCGTTGATAAAGAGCTTTGTCGCGCCGGGACGACTTCCCGCCCTGGTTACGGCAACGTGATACCAATTGCCAGCGGTGATTCCCGCCCCTGTGGAGGTGATGATGCTAGATGGAGCGTTCAGCGCAATCGTGGCGGCAACCGGGGTAGCTTGAAGCTTGAGTTCGCCGCCTTCCAGATAAAACAGGGTCTCTCCTTCCGCCAGAATTACCTGCTTCCCAGCATCCGTAGCCGGATAAATCCAGGCTTCGATCGTGAATCCTGCTTGGGGTCTCAATGCCCCTCCACCAACCGCAATACCCGATAGGTTGCCATCCAACACGAGTACCGACTGGCGACTCTGAATCATGGCGGGTTGGCTAGGCGGCTCAACGGTGCTGGCGGCAGGTTCCGCAGGGCTAGAGGGTGCTAGGGTCAGAGTTGAGACTGCCCAAACCGGATTACCGTGAATGATGCCATGATGGGCATTGCTGGTTTTATCATGGGCGGTTGAACCCGATTCTTCGTTTAAGGACCAATAGGCGACCAGTCCGGGTTCATTGCCGACCAGACGATGGGAGAAATTAGACTGGATTTCCGTCTGGGAAAGTGCTTTGTTCCAGATCCGGGCTTCCGCCATTTGACCTCTAAAGAAGTTTCCAGAGTGATGAGAGCCAATTTCGAGGGTGCGGTCTGGATTAAACGGCAGCAAATTATCGGCTTGTCCGACTAGACGACCGTCTCGATACAGACACATCACTTTGGTCTGGCTATCGTAGGTCACTGCCACATGGAGCCAGGTATTCGCTGGCGCTGGGGTGCGGCTGGAATCTTTTAGCACCCCCCATTGACTGTTGTGTCCAGAGGCGGGTAATCCGCCTTCTATTTGGAAAGCGTGTTGATGCCCGGAGAGAATGTTGTTGGGTGTTGATATGGGTTCAGAGAGACTCACCCAGGCTTCTTTGGTATAGGAGGCGCTGACCAGACCTTCGGGACAGGTGATGAAATTACTTTGACCATCGAAGGTCAAGACATATTCGATCGCAGGCTCAAGGGGTGCTTTCTGCTCTTCTTTTTTTTTGGAGGATTTTGCCATAATTGCAACCGTTTTGAGTATTTTTATTGGGAAGGGAAACTAAAAAATGCGGCAGTTGAATCACAGAACCCGGTCAAGTGTGGAAGCACCCACAGCCCCCAGAAGTTTTGAGTTGGTTATAGCTGCGGTACTGAAATCCGGCTGGATCGTTGAAGTTTGCACCATGTAGTAATTTCATCCGAATATTAACCAAATCTTCTACGTTGCCGTGAACGACATCGACGGCTTCATGCGGCTGGATTAAATCGGGACGTTTGACGGGAGGAGATTGTTTGGGAAGTTTCATAAGTTGATATTTTTCAGTGAATTGGGGTGTGTTATGGCTTGTCGATCCAAAACGTTGTGTGAATCTTTTTAATCCTATTCTATGAGTTCAGCAACTATGGCAGTTATGACCAACTCACCCATGATGGCTTAACTCAGTGGCATCCAGCATTCTTAACCCTTGCCAACAACTTGGAGGACTGCGCCGGGAAATACCGAGGGTTCTGCAAGCGGTACAACCCGAAAAGTAAGCCAGCCAGAAAATCTAATTGGGGAAATAAACTCCTAGCTGGCTTAGACCTGAAAAGAACCGCAAGCAGCGGGGAAGATCGAAGGAATGAAACGAATCGAACCAACAAGTCAGTCAACTCAACTCAACCTTCATCTCTCCCCGCTCCCTCTCCCTCATCTCCAGCCGCCTGGTGCCAGGTAACGGAAAGCCCGATGGTATCAGCAATTGCCCAGCGATTCATCCAGGCGAACCAGGCTCCTGGACGGGAGGCAAGGCAGATTTGAGGGAAAATTGATTCCGGGGTAGAG
>CASBRD010000325.1 GCA_949128025.1 Oscillatoriales cyanobacterium PMM_0008
AAGTAATTTTTATTCAGTTGTTCTGGCTTAATTTCCAGATAGATTTTGCCGGTTTCTTTCTGACGGTAAAGCGTAAATAGCCCTGCTGATTTTTGCGTATCTTTGATTATTTCATTAAATGATTGTAGTTCTGGTTGTTCGGGGTATTCCTCTAGCTGGGCAACTAACTGACTTGAGGGATGCGGAATATCTAAAGTTGCTGCTTTACCTGATGGATTTCCTAACTGTTGCGGGTGCAAGGACAACGGTGGTCTCCTCTGTAGAGATTCCAGTCCCGTTCCCTGACAGATGGGTGGGAACAATATCCCCTGTAAGAAAATCAGATAGAAAGGCAGCCTTGTGAATCGCTTCATATTTCTATAGATATCTGTAAACAAAAGCTATAAAACATACGCCTATTGAAATATTACATCCGGAAATATTATATATTTGATGTAGCAATAAATTCGAGCCGCTCGCCGCGTCCTCACCAAGCGAAACAGATGGTGTAATTACCTATTTACATTCGATCGGCGATCGCTTGGCTTGATCAGCGATTGAGTTTACTTTCCACAGCTACCCAGAGAAAGATATATTCTGAATAGGCTGTCCTGCAAAATTTCAAGCTTTACCGATGAAGTCTTATCTCGCCGCCGCCATTCAAATGACCAGTGTGCCTGACTTGCAAAAAAACCTGCTTCAGGCGGAAGAACTGATAGAACTTGCCACAGGGCGGGGGGCCGAGTTAGTGTGCTTGCCCGAAAACTTCTCCTTTATGGGGGAAGAGAAGGATAAAATTGGCCAAGCGGAAGCGATCGCCCAACAGAGCGAAAAATTCCTCAAAACAATGGCTCAACGCTTCCAAGTCACCCTCTTGGGTGGCGGTTTCCCAGTTCCCGTTAGCACTGATAAGGTCTACAACACTGCCTTGCTGATCGACCCCAGCGGTGAAGAACTCGCCCGTTATCAGAAAGTTCACTTATTTGACGTTAACGTACCCGACGGCAACACCTATCGAGAATCTAGCACTGTCATGGCTGGGACGCAGATTCCGCCTGTTGCTTTTACCAAAGAATTGGGTAACTTGGGACTATCGGTGTGCTATGATGTCCGGTTCCCGGAACTTTACCGCCACCTATCCCAAATGGGAGCAGATGTATTATTTGTACCAGCCGCTTTCACCGCTTATACTGGCAAGGATCATTGGCAAGTGCTAATCCAAGCCAGAGCGATCGAAAACACCTGTTACGTCATTGCACCGGCTCAAACTGGTAACCACTATGCCATGCGTCACACGCACGGACACGCGATGATTGTTGACCCTTGGGGAGTTATTTTAGCCGATGCAGGAGACAGACCGGGAGTTGCGATCGCCGAAATAAATCCCGATCGACTCATCCAAGTCCGTCGCCAGATGCCTTCTTTGCAACATCGCGTTTTTGTTTAATCGGTGATTGGCGATCGAAAAAAGGGTAGCTTGAAAGCTACCCACAAAATTTAACAAAGTATTACCAGAGGCTCAGCTATTTAGACAGTCACAGCCTTCTTAGCCACAGCGTTCAACTCGCCCTTGGCATACTTAGCAGCATAGTCATCCAGAGAGATCTGCTTGATCTTGGTAGCATTACCAGCAGTGGCAAACTGGTTATAGCGATCGGCACAAACCTTCTGCATATACTTGATAGAAGGCTTCAGGAAGTGACGGGGATCGAATTCCTTCGTATCTTTAAACAAGGCTTCCCGCACAGCAGCAGTGATAGCCAAACGGTTGTCGGTATCAATATTCACTTTACGGACACCACTCTTGATCCCCTTTTGGATTTCTTCAACCGGCACGCCGTAGGTTTCCGGGATAGTACCGCCGTTCTGGTTAATGATAGCCAGTAAATCTTCTGGCACGGAGGAGGAACCGTGCATTACCAAGTGGGTATTTGGCAAGCGGCGGTGAATTTCTTCAATGCGGCTGATGGCAAGGATTTCCCCAGTTGGCTTGCGGGTAAACTTGTAAGCACCGTGGCTAGTGCCAATTGCTACAGCCAAAGCATCTACTTGAGTTGCTTCCACAAAGTTTACGGCTTCGTCAGGATCGGTCAATAGCTGATCGTGAGAGAGAACACCTTCTGCACCGTGTCCGTCTTCAGCTTCACCCATGCCGGTTTCCAAAGAACCCAAGCAACCCAATTCGCCTTCAACGCTAGCGCCGACGGAGTGGGCAACTTTCACCACTTCACGAGTGACATTGACGTTGTACTCGAAGCTGGCTGGAGTTTTGGCATCGGCTTCTAAGGAGCCGTCCATCATCACGCTGGTGAAACCGTTGCGAATGGCAGAGTAGCAGGTGGCTGGTTCATTGCCATGATCTTGGTGCATGACAATGGGGATGTGAGGATAGGTTTCCACTGCGGCCAAAATCAAATGGCGCAGGAAATTTTCTCCAGCATACTTGCGGGCACCGCGAGAAGCTTGCAAAATCACGGGGCTGTTCGTTTCATTAGCAGCCTGCATGATGGCTTGGATCTGCTCCATGTTGTTAACGTTGTAAGCTGGAATACCGTAGCCGTTCTCAGCCGCGTGATCCAACAGCAGCCGCATGGGTACAAGCGCCATAAATTGTCCTCCTAATGGTTTGTCGTCAGCTCGTTAGTCTTAGACGAGCGAAATTATTAGAATAATCTTAAGATAGTTTACAACCTATCAGGGAATATATCTATAGATTAAGTCATTAAGTCTGTCTAGGAATTTTATAAGATTGGTTTATCGAAAATGGGTCGCCCGGGGCTCGAACCCGGAACTATTCGGTTAAAAGCCGAGTACTCTACCATTGAGTTAGCGACCCAAATATTCTTTTTTTGCAACATTGACCAATGTAGCACATAAAAAAAGAATTAGTCAAGGGGTTTGGGAAAAAAATATTGAAAATACTCCAATGCTGTTCAGACAGAGAGGATTGGGCGATCGCTTCCCTAGCTAAACTGTGTGGTAGTGCGATCGCTCCTACTCCCTCACAGAAAATTAACCGTCAACCCCACTACCGTTTCAAAAGTAGCATCTGGTTCCAAGCGAATCAGATGCTCACCCGTATTCAGCGCATTACGAGGAGCCGTCCAAGGTTCCAAGCAGTAATAATCTTTACCTTTAACCGTCCAGAACACCAGTGTAGAGAAGGCTTCATCGTAACTGAGGCCCAAGCGCAAGTTGCGACTGGTATCAGTCACGCTGGCGAAGGGACTATTGATATCCCGAAATGCCACATCTATTTCGTCGGTATCGAAATCAAAGCTACCCGTGAAAGGATGAACTGTCTTAGTCCGCTGATCTTGGTATTCCCTAGCGGGAATCCGGAACTGCAACTGAGTCTTATCTGGGGTATAAAAATAAGGATGCAGACCCGTAGAAAAAGGCATTTGTTCATCGGAGCAATTGGTGTAGCGCTGGCGAATTTCGAGCCGATGACCCTTTAGCTGGTAAGTAAAAGCTACTTTAAAGTCAAAGGGGTAAACCTCTCGCGTTTGTTCGTTGCTTTCCAGAACAAGGGTAAGGCTTACAAAGTCTTGCGTAACTTGCTCGGTGACTTCCCAGGGAAGGTCGCGAGCAAAGCCGTGTTGTTTGAGCGTATATTTTTGTTGGTTATAGGTTTCATCATAAGTAGTTCCTTCGGCGGCAGGCTCTTCCTTTTCCCCTATATTCTTTTTGTGATGGGTGTAGGTATTGTCCGGTAAGTTACCGCAGATGGGAAATAGGATAGGTATTCCGCCTCTAACGCTCAAGTCTGGGTTGGCAAATCGCTCTGCATCCAGGTAAAGAATTTCTTGACCTTGAACGCGCCATCTGGTAATGATCCCACCCCGTTCTGGGACAACCTCCAGTTCGGATTGGGCTGTTTCGTCGGAGAGGATGTAGGTTTTATATTGTTGCTCTTTTATTGCGATCGCCAACACTGGTGCTGTTCCTGCTTAAGAAGGATGTGATAATCCCACTACTTTACAAGCGATCGGTCCCCAAAAAGAGTAGTCAACGCCACCAATAGGTGAAGCGAGTGCCTACCCCACGCAGCACAGATTGTAACTTCTGGCCTTCGGTGAACCTATTGCCCTGCAAGGGACGCGATATTTTCCCAATCTTCACGAACTTTTCTACATATGCCCTGTGTTCTTTACACATTCTTTACATTAATCCATATAAGCTATTACATAAGTCGAATGTCTCTGTTGTAGTCTTACGCCAACCATACACAGCACTACGAGACAGTCCGCAGCCCAAATCAACGACTTTGATTTGAACCTCAGTGACCGAAATCACAGCAGAACGAGGCAATTTATCACAAGCTGCTGCGGATCTACATCATTTACTTAATGACAGAGATGTTTGATACTGATAATAACGATTAACGCATCTAGGATTCGCTGAGACGTTATGATTCGCTCACTGGTAAAATCTGCTTTTCAAACAGGGTGTTTAAGTGTTGCTTCTGAAGGTCTGATTGGCCAGGTACTGGCTAATAAAGGCTACCAGTCAGCGGATTTAGACGCCGTTGTCACTCTATACAAGGCCCTCCACTCAGGTCAAATTGAACGAGAGGCACGCGGAGATGTGACAAGAAGCCTAGTGGAGTACGGCCAAGTTTATTTAAGATCCATGCAACCGACAGCCGTACCTTGCTAAGACAATTTTTTGTATTCATAAATACAAGCCCACTACCGTAAGCTTGGCCTAGAAAACCAATTCAGTAATGCCGGAAACCGGGACTAGGCGGGTTAGAGCAACGAAATATCGACCTTGACAACCAAAGAAACCCGGTTTCTCATCCCTCCAGAGCGAATTTTGTGGTGGTGACTAACGGCAAGACACTCAAATAGGGACTTTGCCGTTATGATATTTTGTGACGCGCAAGTTTTTGGCTCAGCCTCTTGAGTAAAGTGTAAATTTAGACCTAAAATAGAGTCTGCCAGTTCGCAGATTTGGCCTGAATATTATAAAATCGATGTAGTAATATTTATTCCCTTGAGAAGGTATGGGGCAAAATTAAAAAAGCCAAATTTTTAGCTTTTACCTGACTGGAAGCTGAAAATTAAGATGAAAGCATCTCTTTTGTGTTAGGATACGCGCAGACAAGTTCCAAGCTGGATTCCGGCAATAAGCTGCTTGACGCTGCTTGAAAGCAATTTCACTCCTTCTGAGTGAGCGTGAATCCAGAGTAACGAATTTGACCGCGATCGTCGTAGGTATAAACTAACATATCTGACTGTGGCTATAACTAGCAACTTAGGTTAATTATCGCTTTTTCGATCTTTCTCCATTCGTTGTAAACTACTCTTAATGGCAAACAATCAATTCATTCATTGGTAAACTCGGTAGTGTAAAAGCTGGTAAAAGCTGGAGACATAGACCAAGTAAACCAAACCTTTTTTTGTGTTAGAAATAAAAAGTCAAATAATTACTTTTGACTGGATTGCTCAAAGAGCAAAAGTTCTAGCGACAAACAAAGAAGGCCAGTATTTCTGGTAACATTGAGAAATTTAGTATTTCTTAGCGAAAGAATCCTCAACTACAATCTTTGATTTAGTTGGGGTGCCCTCAAGAGTTCCCTGTTCAGGAGAAACAATATATGCTACACCGCAAGATCTATCAACTCTGTTGCGATGGTCGTGAAGTCTGTGTTTTCTTGCGGGACCAGCAACGTTGGATCGAACGCGCTCGCATCATCGACATTGAAGGGGATTTAGTAACGTTGCGTTATGAAACAGATGAAGAAGATGAAATTTCTTCTTGGGAAGAGATGGTGCGCCTGGAAAGCATTGGTGCTGTTAGTCAGAAGTTAGCTTCTGTACCAAAAGGTAATGTAGAACCCCTAGTTTCGGACGATTGTCCCGAAGCCGAACAAATTCGGAACCATTACCCTGACGCCAATTCAGATTAGTGCTGTTGGTTGGTGCGCTTGAGTTTGGTGAATTCCATTTTTGCCCAGCGTTATATCCCCAGCGCTGGGCAAAAATTTTGTCTGTCAATTGATGAGAGGATTTTGGATTGACTCTATGGATGAATTCGGCTGGCGACCAAACCAATAATTTCAAAGGTCAATTATTTTGTTCATCTTCCCTCAAGGATCGGGGTTGAGTAGCAGAGGGTTCAAAAACAGGACAGTAACCATCTGGTGTGACCTTGAAGCCAAACAGGGGGGATGCCTGGTTCCAACAGCGCTGTCCGCGCTGGTGGAGGCATCTGCCGCAGCAGGCTAAGTCGGCGGGGATGCGATCGCTTCCTTGAGTTAGCAACTCCCGTTGCGTTAACCCCCGCAATACCATTTCCTCACCTTGCCAGCGTGCCTCTATTAAACCAGTGTCAGCAAAATTTTGCCAGCGCGGATCGACGGTAATGGCATCGGGGAGGGTAATTGTCACCACCGTCCCCAACTCAGTTAGTTCGCCTTCGTAGTTGGTTTCCGGTGCGGCAGGTTGCAGAAATGTCTCGCCAATTGGCAGTTCGACAAGTGTTCCCGCAGATGGGGAATGCAAATGATAGCGGTTGTGCAGCTCATCCAAACTTGTCAAGTCTGCTAAGTAGGTGGGAGAGCCGTGCATAAACACCACGTGCTGGGGACGCAGGTTATGGATCAGCTGGGTAGTGCCGGGGCCATCGCAATGCTGGGCTAACAAATAGCTCTCGACGCTAATAGGTGCTGTAAGTTGGCGTTTGCCTTGATATTTGGATAGTTCGGGGTTTGTGCCAGAGTCAGAAATCAGGACTTGGAACTCCTGACTGATTGGGCGTCCCGGTCGGTGAGGGAGCAATATTAGCCAAGAACCGCTATCTGGATGACAAAAATAGCTCAGATCGGCTGTTTCATCGGTAAAAACAATACAGGGAGACTTGCTGACGATTTGACGCTGTTCGGGTTGTAGCCGACGCACGCGGGGACGGACTCGTTCATCCCAAAAGAGGGGTTGATGGCGGGAAAAATTCTGTACCGAGCCGGGTAGGTGAGGCAGGAGGTTAAGATAGGCATCGCAACCTGCGGCAATTGAGCCATCGACCCAGATATCCACGTCGCGACCAGTGAATAGGTGGTGACTGCGTAGGAGCATGAGGATTTCCTGACCGAGGCCCAAAGTTGGCACTGGTAGGAGTACAGATTGACCGTTTGCGATCGCTCTGCTGATGCGTTCTGCCAGCTGGTTTTCCTGCTGTCGCCGATGGGGATGACGAGCCGTGCCATAGGTGCCCTCGACAATCAGTACATCAGGTTCTACTCCGCGCAAAGCATCTAAAGGCAACCCTTCCACCAGACGGGAGTTGGACAGGAAAAAGTCACCTGTATAAACGAGGGTGTAGGTACGGCGAGGAGTGGTGTAGGTCAGCCGGATGGCGGCAGCCCCCGGTAGGTGACCGGCAGGAAACAATTCGGCACAGAGGCCGTCTTGAAACTCCACAGGCGATCGCCACGGCAAAGCTTGACAAAATTGAGGTATTTCCTTCGGGTCTAAACTCGGCCAATTCAGCGGCAACAATTGAGTTGTTGCTTCGCTGGCGTAAATTGGCAACTGAGGGAAAGCTTTATGCAGCGCTAGAAAGCCCCTAGCATGATCGGGGTGAGCGTGACTGCATAGCACTACGTCAGCTGGCAGTCCTTGCTTCAAATCTGCCTGTAAGGGCGTTATGTTCTCCATCCCACAGTCGAACATGATGCGATATGGCCCCATCCGCACTAGCAGACAGACCCCTTCGTCGGCATGATTCACGCTATAGGGTAAGCATTCCAGCTCGATCACGATGCTCCCTCTGGAAGAGTTACAGGCTGCGGTCAAAATCCGTTGGTGTGGAAATTGGGGAAGGGATAAGGGGTAAAAAAGAATGTATTTTCCCTTTTCCCTTTTCCGGTTCTCAACCAACTACTTATGACCACACCCAAAGTAACAGCCTAACGCCTAAAGGCGCGGCTACAAGAATTTAGACCGCGCCAGTGGTCTAAAATCCAAAAATTTCTTTTGGCCTGTGTAGGCAGGCGAGAGTTTGTATAGCCTCTGGGCTGAGGCTGTGGGCTTTTTTAGTGCGCTGAACCGTTACCGTGGTAGTTGTCGGAATCGTAAAATCCATTTTTGGTGCCAAAGAACAGGCTGGACAGGATAAATACAAATGTCAATCCCATTAGAACTAATTTGATGTCCATCGGTATTAAACCTCTGTATTGGATGATGGCAGTGGGTGAGATTTTAACAAATCTTCTACCAAACAACAACTAGGGAAGAAGGGGCAGAGGGGCAGAG
>CASBRD010000326.1 GCA_949128025.1 Oscillatoriales cyanobacterium PMM_0008
GGGTTGGGGGGGTGAGGTTCCTCCCGTTTGCGATCGTAAACTTCACAATGCCTTCAGGCGATTAAAGATTCAGTAAAGCCTTACCAAAACCCTAGACAGGCAAAGTTATGTTGAGTATTAATAGATTATCAGCAACAGATTAACGCCAAGCAAACTTTCCTAAGTGAGGGCAATCCGATGAAAACAAAATTATTCGCCACCTTAAGTATCGCTGCTACTACTGCTCTCGTCAGCCTTTCCCTTCCAGCGCAAGCCGCCTCTTTATATGCGGGTGAAAGCTTCGGAAATGGTGGCATTAAATTTCTCGAAAATACCAAAGTTGATTTTACATTTAATGAAAGTCACGGTTCTTACACTTCAAACGTCAAAATATTTGAAGTTGGCGCTAACAATCAGCTTACCCTTATTAAAAATGTCTTCGGTGAATCGAAGCAGTCAGATAATGGTAGCGCCAACGGTTGGCTGGGAACTTGTGGAAACACAGTTTTAGTCTGCACCAACTCTTACACATTTGAGGCTAGCAAAACCTACACCTTGGGACTAGACAGCGGCGGATCTGGAATAGTGTACTCCACAAAAGCGCTGAATCCTTTTGCCATTGGCGGAACGCAGCAAGCTGTATTTAATTCATTCGGTTCGTTAGGACAAACAGACGGAACAATATATAGCGCTGCTAATGAAGCGCAGTATCAATCTGGAGATCCGTTGGCTAACTTTGTCAAAATTGGCTTCGACGATCGCGGAAACAGCAACGATAAAGACTTCCAAGACGTTACTCTTACAGCAAGTGCATCAAGAGTAGCAGCATCGGTACCCGAACCAACTACCTTAGCAGGTCTTGCACTCGCAGGTACAGCACTTGTCTTCTCTCGCCGCCGTCGCACCCGTGCGATCGGTTAATCGGCTCTGGATATCTCTACAGATTAGTTTTTCAGCTAAAATTTGTAGAAATATTTTACTAAAATACTGCAATTTCAAAAAGTCAGCTTGAGCCGTTAGGTAAGATAACCAACGGCTTTTTCGCTGCTCAACGGCGATCGCAATCGACCGACAGGCGGCTAGAATGGGGATTATGTCAAAATCCACATCTGCTTCCCCGGAAACTCTACCCCTAATCGTCCTGGTTGATGGTCACTCCTTGGCGTTTCGCTCCTATTATGCTTTTGCCAAAGGTAGGGATGGAGGCTTGAAAACAAAAGCTGGCACCCCGACGAGCGTGTGTTTCGGCTTCCTCAAGTCGCTGCTGGCGGTGATAGAGTCACAGAAACCGGAAGCGATCGCTCTAGCATTCGACCTCAGCTTACCCACCTTCCGCCATGAGGCTGATGACACCTATAAAGCCGATCGCACAGAGACGCCAGAAGATTTCATCGCCGACCTCAAAAATCTCCACGAACTGCTGGAAGCCTTCAATTTGCCAATTCTAACCGCTCCCGGCTACGAAGCAGATGATGTTTTGGGAACTTTGGCGACTCAGGCGAGTGCAGCAGGTTATAGAGTGAAAATTCTCACCGGAGATAAAGACTTATTTCAACTCGTTGACACAAACAAGGGAATTAGTGTTTTGTACCTGGGTAAAACCTTCTTGCAGCGCAACAGTACCACCGGACTCGCAGAAGTTGAACCAGAACAAGTAAAAGACATCATGGGAATTTCACCAGAGCAAGTTGTTGATTACAAAGCTCTCTGCGGTGATACCTCCGATAATATTCCTGGTGTCAAGGGAATTGGCGATAAAACCGCCGTGAAATTGTTGACAGATTTCGGCTCTTTGGACGCAATTTATGCTTCTCTAGATGACATTAAAGGTGCAAATAAAACCAAACTAGAAACAGGCAAAGAAATAGCTTACCATTCTCAGCACTTGGCAAAAATAGTTACCGAAGTTCCTCTAGATGTCAGTTTAGAAGACTGCAAACTCAAAGGTTTTGATAGCGCAGCTTTAGAACCTGTACTGGAAACATTAGACTTCAAGTTTTATTTAGGAAAAATCAAGGAATTACAGCAAGCATTTGGGGGTGTCGCCGAGGAAAAGCAACCGGAAATTTCTGTAAAAACGTTGTCAGAAACATCACTTGAGATCCCTGAATTTGAGCAACTATCATTTTTCAGTTTTGAGGAAACACAAGCTATTCAACAAAAATCTGACTCTCCAATTACATCCCGCATTATTGACACTCCAGCCAAACTAAAGGATCTGGTAAACCAACTGCAAAGTTGCACCGATTCAGCAACACCAGTCGCGTGGGACACGGAAACCAGCGATTTAGAACCGCGAGATGCTGAATTAGTCGGAATTGGTTGCTGCTGGGGAACTAATCCAGATGAAGTTGCTTATATTCCAATTAATCATAAAAAGGGAGAAAATCTAGATAAGGCGACAGTCTTAGAAGCATTACGTCCGATTTTGGAAAGTGACAGATATCCAAAGGCGTTACAGAATGCCAAATTCGATCGCTTGGTGTTGCGCTGTCAGGGAATTAAACTGGCTGGAGTTGTATTGGACACGATGCTGGCTAGTTATGTTTTGAATCCCGAAAACAGTCACAGCCTCAGTGAATTATCGCTGCGATATTTAGGAATACAAATCAAAAATTACGCAGATACAGTACCGAAAGGCAAAACTATTGCAGATGTGAATATTGCTGAGGTGGCTAACTATTGCGGATTGCAGGTTTACGCCACATTACAGCTAGTTCAAAAACTCCACGAAGAACTAAAAACAGTTCCAGCCTTGGCTCGATTGCTGCTAGAAGTCGAACAGCCGCTCGAACCAGTTTTAGCACAAATGGAATATGTAGGGATACGCATTGACGCTGCTTATCTCAATCAAGTTTCTGAACAAATGGAAAAAGATTTAGCGGCGATTGAACAGAAAGCTTATGACGCTGCTGGTGAAAAATTTAATTTAGGTTCACCCAAACAGTTGAGTCAGTTATTATTTGAAAAACTGGGATTAGAAACTAAGAAATCTCGTAAAATTGCGACTGGTTATTCTACCGACGCCGCTACTCTGGAAAGACTGCAAGGAGATCACCCAGTTGTTGATGAGATTTTAGAATACCGCACTTTATCTAAATTGAAATCAACTTATGTAGATGCTTTACCGGCGTTGATCCGTTCCGACACTCAACGAGTACATACAGATTTTAATCAAACTGTGACTGCTACGGGTAGGCTATCTTCTTCTAACCCAAACTTGCAAAATATTCCGATTCGCACGGAGTTCAGTCGGCGAATTCGCAAGGCGTTTTTGCCAGAAGACGGCTGGTTGTTGGTTTCAGCAGATTATTCGCAAATTGAGTTAAGGATTTTGGCGCACCTGAGTCAAGAACCCGTGTTAGTTGAAGCTTATAAAAATAATGAAGATATTCACACTATCACCGCAAGGCTGGTGTTTGAAAAGGAAAATATTACTTCAGATGAACGTCGTTTGGCGAAAACGATTAACTTTGGCGTGATTTACGGGATGGGTTCGCTCAGGTTTTCGCGATCGACTGGCGTGAATAAAGCAAATGCGAATGAATTTATTAAGCGGTTTAACGATCGCTATCCCAAGGTTTTTGAGTATTTGGAGAGGATGAAGCGGGAAGCGATCGCATATGGTTACGTGGAAACCATTCGCGGACGCCGCCGCTACTTCAACTTTGAGAGTGGTAGCGTTCGCAGCTACCGAGGTGCAAATCCAGATGAGATCGACTTCGATAAACTCAAGAAGATGAGCGCATCTGACGCGCAACTTTTACGCGCAGCCGCAAATGCACCCATTCAAGGTTCTAGCGCCGATATAATCAAAATTGCCATGATAAAACTGCATCAAATTTTACAGAATTATCAGGCGCGGTTGTTATTGCAAGTGCATGATGAATTGGTGTTGGAAGTTCCTCCGTCTGAGTGGGAAGAATTGCAGCTTCAGATTCGATCGACGATGGAAAATGCTGTGCAGTTGAGTGTACCGCTGGTAGTTGATGTTCATGTTGGGCCAAATTGGATGGAGGCTAAGTAGAAATATTACTTTTATCATTTACCATATACGAAAACCACAAAAACTTTAGTAAACAATGGTAGGTTGGGTTAGACGCGGTAATTAACTTAATAATGCTCACAGATACGTCTTTTCTCGCGTCGTAACCCAACATTCACTATTAAATATGTGTTCACGACTCATTTGAAAACGCTATAGTTAGGCGCGATCATCTTATACCAAATCCGCAACGATTACCCCCTTTATGTCTCTAGGCTGTAGAGACGTTTCATGAAACGTCTCTACAATGTTGAGGCCAAAAATTAAAGGGGGTAACAAACCCGGATTTGGTATCATTTACCATATACGAAAACCACAAAAACTTTAATCATGGATACATTACGTAAACTAGAACTTCTCAAAGACACTTATTCTGACCGAGCGGAACTCGATCGAATCTTAGGAAAACTATTGGAAATCGCTCTCAATCAACATCGGGAACGGTTGGAAAGATACAATCGATCTTTACGCGAATTTGAGCAGCGGTACAGCATGGATTCAGCCGTGTTTTATCAACGTTTTGAGGCGGGAGAATTAGGTGATGACATTGATTTTTTTGAATGGTCTGGTTTATATGAACTTTGCCAAAATATTCTAGAAAAAATACATCACTTGGAGTTAGCTGTGTGACAAACGCAAGTGATTATCTGACTCACGTTAAAGCGCTAATTGTTTTAAGTTCACAAGTTCTACACTGGACAATAGTTCGCGAAGAAGCACAAGGCGATCGCGGATTGTTACGCTACCGCCTTACTTTGAAAGACGGTAGTCTTTTGGAATTGTTCGAGTTTTTCCTTGTCACACAAGCAGGGGTACAGATTACAAAATATCGCTTTCATTGGCAGAGATCTGATGGTCAACTGCGTAAACGTTGGGATAACGCACCACACCATCCAGAAATAGCAACATATCCTTACCATGTTCATGATGGTGAAGAGGAAAATGTATTACCCAATGAATCAATGAATGTTGAAAAAGTGCTGGCTATTATCACGACAGAAACAGGTGCATAAAAATGGTCAAAGTTACACGAATGCTTCGTTTAGGATTAGTCATTTTCAATATCCAAGTCTTCTCCATCGAAAACTGAAAACTCCGTTAGATCGAAAAGGTTTTGTACGCTGAAATTTAAACCTTACCCCGTAACTTTTTCAACTCTTCCCGCAAAGACAAAGGTTGATACCCCAAAGCAAAAGCTTTTGTACTATCTAAAGAAACATCGCTAGGTCTGGGTGCAGCCATTGGAACATCTTTTTGCAAACAGCCTTTCAATTTTTCTTGGGTAAGTTCCAGTACTTCTGCCATCAAGCGACCAAAGTCATAGCGCGATACTCGCTCTTTTCCACCTAGATGAATTATTCCCTCAACTTTTTCCAAAGCTAATAATAGTCCGCTAGCAGCAGTTTTGCCGCTGACTGGTGTTCTGAACTCGTCTGTAAATAAACTTAACTCTTTTCCTTCTCTTAAAATCTTAATAAACGGTTGAATGAAACTGGTAGCACCAGGCGGCGCAATGCCAAACATTAACGGCATTCGGCAAATAGCAGTTTTGGGATAGCGTTCCAGCATACCTTGTTCAGCTATAACTTTTTGTTCGCCATAATAGTTTATAGGACAAACAGAGTCTGTTTCTCGGTAAGGAGGGTTTAAACCATTAAAAACTAGGTCGGTGGAAGTGAAAGCGCAAGGTATTGAATAATCTGCACACAATTTTGCTATATTCAAAGAAGCTGTTACATTGATTAAATATGATTCTTCCGGATGGGTTTGGCAAAAATTGGGATTAGATTGTGCGGCGGTATGGATAACTGCTGCTGGCTGAATTTCCTTAAAGAGGCGATCGATCTCTTGAAAATCTCTCAGATCGACTTTGGCAAGGTTTATGCCGGGAATATCGACGGCTTTGGAAAAGTAGGTTCCATAAATCTCCCATTGTTGTTTGGCTAGTTGGCAAAGGTTCCATCCTAAGAAACCGCTAGTTCCTGTAACTAAAAGTTTTTTCATGTGCTTTCCACGGCTGCTACATTTAATCTAAAATATAAAATCGAATGTCCTGCACTCGCAAACTAATCAAGAACTCCCTAAAATGTCTCGGCTTTGGCTTCCTGATCGTTAGCTTAACGGGATGTCCAAACCGTTCTGCACAAACTACTTACTCAGTCAAACGAGTCAGCGATGGAGATACGATCGCAGTAACAGACTCCAAGGGAACTAGCTTCACGGTGCGCTTCGCTTGTGCGGATGCGCCGGAAATTCCGCATTCCCAGAAGGAAAAGCAAAGCAGAAAATTGCTGGACAAAAACCAATTCAATTGGGGTGTAAAAGCGCAGAGTCGAGTTCAGCAGTTGGTGAAGAAGGGAGGCGATCGCGTTTCCCTAACCATAACCGATACTGACCAGTATGGGCGTAAAATTGGTGAAGTACGCTTGCCTGATGGCACTTTTATCCAACAAGTCTTAATCCGCGAAGGTCTGGCAATGGTTTACAAACCTTACCTAAAAAATTGTCCCAGCGCATCTGTTGTCCAGGACGCAGAAGCTGAGGCGAAAAAGAGTAGGCGCGGTATCTGGGGAGATGCGAATTTTGTGCCTGCTTGGGAGTATCGTCGCACAAAATAAGTTTATTGAGATCTTGCACCAGTCCCCACACTCGCCTTGGATTTGAATCGCTGGCTAATAGCGAAAGTTGCTAGTTACAGCGGTTCCCGCTGTTAAGAGGTACAGTATGCGAAGGGGAAGGGCGAAGCATGACCGTATTTTATCTTTGCTGATTACCAATAAATCATCTGCCGGAATGCTTCGCCCCTACTTA
>CASBRD010000327.1 GCA_949128025.1 Oscillatoriales cyanobacterium PMM_0008
AGTTATAGCTAGCCCCTAGCCCCTAGCCCCTAGCTATATTGCGCTCGTACCAGTTCATTAATGGGGTGGAACTAATGCCATGCAAAATTACGGAAATAACGATAGTAATATAGGTAATCCAAGCGATTTCTTCACCCAATTCGTCTTTTAAGCCATTGCCAAAAGCATAGCAGAGATAATAGATGCTCCCCACACCGCGAATGCCAAACCAACCAAACAGCCAACGGGTTGTTGTACGATAGCGATCGCCTATTGTGCTAATCCAAGCTCCCAAAGGACGGATAATAAAAATTAAAGATCCTGCTACCAACAATCCTTCACCAGCATGAGCTTGGATTGCTTCCCATCGCAGCAGCGAACCTAGTAATAAAATTGTCGCCACTTCCATCAGTTTTTCAATTCGTTCTGTGAATTCTAGCTGAGAATTTCGCTTGTCTGGATCGCGATAACTCCGCTGTGCCACAATTCCGGCTACAAAAACAGCCAAAAATCCATATCCGTTAACAATTTCTGTTAGGGAATAGGTGAGCAAAATGATGCCGAGGGCAACGAAATCTTCCATTAATTCATCGGCTGGACGGTGTTTTTGGAGTCGCTTGTCAATCCAGACAACAGCCTTCGCTACCACTATTCCCATGATGATGCCAGCTGCAATAGCCCAAATTAAATCAACGGCAACCCATTGTTTAAACCAGTTTGACCAGTTATTATCTTTTAACGCGTGAATCCCGAAATAGACAAAGGGAAAAGCCAGGGCATCGTTCAAACCGCCTTCTGAGGTTAAACCAAAGCGCAATTCATCTTTATCTTCGATATCAGATAGCTGAACTTCTGAAGCCAATACTGGATCGGTTGGTGCGAGAATTGCTCCGAGTAAAATTGCTGGCCCCCATTCCATTTTTAATAACCAATGACCTACGGCGGCGATCGCAAAAATTGAAATCGGCATCAAAAACCCAATTAGCCGCACTGTTGAACGCCAAGACCACAAATTGAGACGGCGATTCATTTTCAGTCCGCAGCTGAATAAGGAGACAATGACAACAAATTCTGTCAGTCGCTCTAGGAACTCGGCGTCGGGTCGCAATTTAATTAAATGTACACCATAGGGGCCAAGGAAGATACCAACGAGCAGGTATATGAGGGCGAAGGAGAGGGGTAATCTGGCAATCCAGCCTGAGCCTAATGTGACAATGAGCAGGAGCAGGCCAATAACAAACAGGTCAATAATATAAATATCCATATATATTAATGGGGATATAAATTCAGGGTTGTCCTCTGAACTTTACTGAGCTTGCGCTTAGCTCCAAATGACCTTTGGGTAGATTGTGGCATATTTCCTTATCTGTCTGGTGGCTGAGGTTTTTGAATGGGGCAGTGCAAAGTAGTGCAGCAGACATTTTGCCTGTTGCACAAGTTAGAGCGATTTTCAAATCAATTAATCACCGTCTGTTGGAGAGAGGGGAGCGTCACTTTGTGGGATTCCAAACAAACTTGCCGGTTTTGTCGATATAGCCCCATTTGTCGCCAATTTTTACTCCGGCCAGCCCTTCGGAGAAGTGTTCGGTATCACTAAACTGCGGCGAGATGACTGTTTCCCCCGCCTTGTCGATATAGCCCCACTTGTCGCCAATCATTACTTCTGCCAGTCCTTCGGAGAAGTCCTCAGCATCGTCAAACTGGGGTGCGATCGCCATTTTCCCCATTTTGTCGATATAGCCTAACTTTTCGTCAATCTCTACTGCTGCGAGCCCTTCGGAAAAGTCATCAGCATCATCAAACTGGGGCTCGATCGCGATTTGGCCACTCTGGTCAATATAGCCGTACCGATCGCCAATTTTTACCCGTGCCAGCCCTTCAGAGAAGTCACTAACTTCATCAAATTTTGGCGCGATGACTACTTTTCCCGTCTTGTCAATGTAGCCCAGCTTACCGTTCTGTCTAACGGCAAACAGTTGGTTTGAATCTTGTTTTGGCTGCGGTGAGGTAGTTGACGCCTGCGTCTGCTCTAGCGGGCGACAGGATACTAGACCTGAAAGGGTAAGGCAGAGAAAAAGAGAAATGGATGTGTTGACTTTTAGTTTCATCTGTGATTTGTAAGCTCGCTTCCGCAGTTTACCGAATATAATTTAGCCCAGTTTTGAGTGGCGATCGCTATGTCTGTTGCTCAGCAATAGAATCTAGTTTCACCAAATCTGGGCTTTAGCCCGGATCGCCTCGGTGGGTTTTGGGCATTGTATTCTAAAAAAGACATCGTTTGGGGTGGAAGAGGTGAGCAGAGAAGCACTTTCTTACGAAGTTGTCAGGCAATTTGCATTATCTGCTGGGGCGGTTGAATGCCTCTGGAGGACGAGCGATCGCTCTTTTTCGGGTTGCGTTGCGGAAGTTTGGTTTAGCGACTTGAGAACTGCGGGAGAATTTGCGGGGGTGTGTAGCGATCGTATGGGGGTAAATTGCAAGGTTCGGGCTACTTCAGATGGGCCAGCACAGTTTTATGTATCGGTTCCCTGCGTGTGAAGATGGAAGAATTTGCTCGAAAGTGCGATATGCCTTATGCTGGCTACGCCAACGCATTTTTTTGTCAGAGGGAAGGAGTGCGATCGCTGCGATTATCTCCCGCATAAATTCTGGATATAAGCAATAATGTCATCTTTACTCCGCAAACATTCACCAGGAACATGGTAAGAAGGGTAAATAAAGTGAGTTTCCCCGGTTAAACGAGTTTTTCTTTCATCAATTTCCAAACCATGCTTAGCTGGGAAAATGTACCATTCAGTACTTGGACGTTTAGGAGTAATTGCGCCCCAATGGAACTTTAAACCAACCCAAATAATGATTGCTGGGGGATAAACCCACTGCTTGCTTTCGACTTCTCCACACATCCAGCCTCTTTTGTAGAAGTTTCTCGCTTGCTCTAATGTCAAAATATTTTTGGCATTGCTTTTTACAGATATCCAGAATAGTTTTTGACCGGATTTATCGTAAATTGGTATATCTTCGTCAGTATTAAATTGTGTCCTTATAGATTCTCCGGCATTAAACCCTCTTCGTAGTAAACCGTTTCTAACTTTTTCTTCTGCCAACTTTCCTTCTCTCAGAAATTCTTCCCAGTTCATCGATTAGAAATCCTCTATATCATTAAAATCTAATTCTTCAACATCAATCTCTTTTTGTTGTTTATCATAAATCCTCAAGGAAATTTCGTTACAGTAACTACTTACTTCCGCAAAGGTTCCTGCAACCCAACCTATCGGAGTGATTGCATCTGAATTATCAACGTATATATCCTTTTCAATTAACTCTATAGTTTCTCTCATTGCCTTATTAAGAATTTCTTTTATATAGGGAAACTTAGAGCTAGCTTCATTAATGATCTCCCAATATTCTTGGTATGATTCTTCTGACAAGTTTGTTTGATCTGCTTCAACAATATTATGTTCCAACATACTTTTCCTTAAAAGTGAATAATTTTATCTTTAATCTGCTAGGATATTAGCTGCATTTTAACACAACTACTGCAAAAATGGCCTAGTTACAAAGTGCGATCGCCTCCCAGTTTTAACCAACCAAACAAATCTCCTACCGTTAACCGTAATTCTGCTAACAAATCTGGCACGGGTAGCACCTCTTCTGCTTTCTCCAAAAATTCCGGTTGCTTTCCTGCTGGATAAGCTAACACCGATTTTTGTTCTGGATCGAGTAACCAGCCTAATTTGCTACCGTATTTGAGGCAGTGCAAAATATTTCCGGTTACTTTAGTTTGATTTTGGTCAGGAGATAAAATTTCGATCGTCCAATCTGGATAACTCTCGAAAACATTTGCCACATCGCCACTACGATCGACAGGTATCCTTTCCCAAGCAAACACCGCCACATCTGGCCCGATCGAACGTCCGCCAAAAGTACAGCGCAATTCTGGAAAAGCCATAGCAATTCGCCGATCCTCCACCACTTCGTTAATAACAGTGACTAGCTTTCCCTGTAACTTGCTGTGCTTTCCCTGTGGCATAGGTTTTTGGATGATTTGATTGTTGATGTATTCGCTAGCTGGTTTGGTTTCTGGCAGTTTGAGAAACTCTGCCAAAGTGAGCAATTTTGTCGGTGTTTGTACCATGAGCGATCGCCTATTCTATATTGTTCTAATATATTGTATAAGGGCGGGTTTAGCCAAAGAGCTTGATTCCTATCGATCAGATTAAAGTCAAAACCCGCCCCTACTCTACAATCTGTAGCAAACATTTAGGTATTCGATATTAGTAGGGTGGGCATTGCCCACCTTCTCTTACTCGTAGAGTTTAACTCCTCGAATCGAATAATCCAACAATTCCATCGGGTGCATAATCGGAACTTCCTTACCTTGCAACTGCAAATGCTTGCTAATTTGCAAAGTACAACCAGGATTAGCAGAAGCAATTAACTCAGCACCAGTATTCAGCAAATTATCAACCTTCTGCTGACCCAATTCATCAGCAACTTCCGGTTGCAGCATATTGTAAACACCAGCACTACCACAACACAAAGCTGCATCAATTGGTTCTCGCAACTTCACCCCCGGAATTTGTCGCAATAGCTGACGCGGTTGCACGCTAATCTTTTGTCCGTGCAACAAATGACAGGCATCTTGGTAAACCAAAGTCAGTTCCCCATCAGTCAGCGGTGATAATTTTGTCGTTAATCCAACCAAAGCCAAAAACTCTTGGGCATCCTTCACCTTTCCGGCAAATTCTTTTGCTTTTTCTCGATAATTCGGGTCATCTTCTAATATGTGAGCGTATTCTTTCAAAGTATGACCGCAACCAGCCGCATTGATAATTACAAAATCCACCCCTGTGCCTTCAAAACTATCAATCATCTGCCTAGCAAGCGCTTGAGCTTGTTCTTTTTGTCCTTGATGTTCTGGCAATGCGGCACAACAACCTTGAGATTTAGGAATCACAACTTCGCAACCATTGGCTGTTAAAACGCGCACCGTTGCATCATTCACTTGGGAGAAAAATAGACGTTGCACGCAACCTAAAATTACGCCAACCCGATAGCGTTTCTTACCTTCAGGCGGAATAACTTCTGGCAGAGTATCTCGAAACGCTTTTAGAGTTACATTTGGCAGAATAGATTCCATTGCCCCCAGTCGGGGAGATATCTGTTTGAGTAATCCAGTAGCGCGGAAAAATTTGGGAAATCCCAACTTTTGATATATCAACAAAGGCGCTAGCAAAACTCGCAATCGATTGGGATAGGGAAATAAGTTAAAGATGAGTTGCCTAACCAGTTTATCTGGCAAACTGCGGGAATAATTTCTCTCTATTTGTGGACGAGTGGCTGCAATCAACTTGTCATATTGTACACCCGACGGACAGGTAGTTACACAAGCGAGACATCCCAAACAACTATCAAAATGCTGCACCGTTCCCTCACCAAGAGGTGCTTCACCTTCATTGATAGCATCCATCATATAAATCCGCCCTCTTGGCGAATCCATTTCTTTACCAAGTATGCGATAGCTGGGACAAGTGGAAAGACAAAATCCGCAGTGAACGCAAGTATCAATGAGTTTCGGATCTGGTGGATGATTAGCATCAAATCCACCTAAATTATCTGAATTTATGCCCGGTTTTTCGGAAATTTGCATCTTCTCTCTTTCTTCCTTTTCGCCCTTCGCGTATTCGTGTTTCGTTTAAACTAAATTCCAGCCACAAAACGATGTGGGCTTAAAATATTTTCTGGGTCAAATTGCTGTTTAATTTGCCGCATTAAATCGAGGGCGTTGCCGGAATAACCCCAGACATCCAGCTGTTGTTTGAAGGAAATTGGTGCTTCAAGAACAGTGAGGAAACCGCTGTGAGATTGACAGTGCGATCGCATTTTTGTAACGCAATTCACCGCATTTTCGGGATTAAACCGCAATAACCCCAACCCGCTACCGGCGTGAATTAAACCCATTCCCTGCTGAGGGGCAATCTTATCCAACAGAGTGAGAGTAGCAACGGCAGCAGTGGGTAGCATTCCTATTTTGCAAATAATTTCGGGTTCTTTACCAGATACCCAGATTTGTTCTGCTAACTTCTGCCATAATTCAGCCTCATCAGTTCCTGAGTAGCTGCTGCATTGCAAACCCAGTGTTTGCCCCACTTCTAGAAGTCTAGTTGATTGTTGTTTGACACTTTCTGTCACACTTTGGAAGCGAGTAATTAATCCCATGCCTTTACCAAGTCCCAGGTTAGTTACCACCTGAGTCGATCGCAAATCGACTGCGGTGGGGGTTAAGGCGGAGGCTAGCAGGGTTTTGGTGGTTTGTGAGATGGCGGCATCCGCTGCACCAGTCAGCACCACTGTCTGTGACGCTTCTGGCAGGGGATAAACGCGAAAGGTGGCTTGCGAGATAATGCCCAGCGTGCCAAAGGAACCACTGAATAGCTTCATCAAGTCGTATCCGGCAACATTTTTTACCACGCGCCCACCGGCTTTGGCCATTTCACCATCGGCACGGACAAAGGAAATTCCCAGCAACATATCTCGGACGCCGCCATAGCGTTGCCGCAGAGAACCGGCGTCAGCAGTAGCTACGATGCCGCCGATGGTTGCTGTTTGCTGATAACTTGGATCGAGAGCGATAAATTGTCCAGATGCAGCCAAAATTGCCTGTATATCGGAGAATTTAGCCCCGGCTTCGACGGTGATGGTTAAATCGCCGACTGCGTGTTCGATGACGCGGTTGAGGCGTGAGGTGCTAATTACTACATCGACTCCTTTAGCTACGCCACCCCAACTCAGTTTGCTGCCGCCGCCGCAAGGTAAGACGCGCCACCGCTGCTGGTGGGCGCAGGCGATGACTTGGGCGAGTTCTTCCTGGGTGTTGGGATAGACGATGCAGGTGGAAGTAGTGCCGGATGATACTGTCTGAGATATGTGTTTTTGCTGATCGACTTCGATGTTTTCCCAGTCGCGGACTGCTGCTGGGCCAAGGATGTCGGTGAGAGTTTGTGCGATCGCTTTCGTTTTTTGAATCACTATTATATTTTATTACTGTTTCCTGACGATAAATATTTTACTTCTTCTTGAATATTCTGTCTAGCCTTCTCTTCTAGTCTGGTAAACATTTGCTCTGTGAAATATATTTTTTCTCGTTTGAGAAAATTTTCTAAAACTTGTTTACGGCCTGATCGATATTCTACCTCTGAAAGCCAGGAATATTCTTGTGCGATCGCTTGGGCGTATTCTCGATATTTTGCTTCTGAAGAACCTAGTATAGATAGATCTGCATCTAAGAATATTTGGCAGTCAATATCGTTTTCTCTGGCTTGATGTTTTTGAGTTGCTAATATAATCCTAACAGATCTATCTATGGTTTCTGCTGAAATTGCTAAATTTGTCAAAACATTTGCTGCATAGGCGGCACTTTTTTCTTCATTATCTTTAGCTTTGGGGTCATAAATGAAATCGTGAAACCAAGCAGCAAATTCAAGTGCGGCTAAATTTGGGACTGGCAAATTCATCATGTAGATTGTCTCTAAAATCTGCTGAATATGCGCCAGGGTATGATAGAATCTAGCGGAATTGGAATAGGCTGCTGTCAAGTCAGAAAATACTTGTTGGACAATCATTTGCTCAACTCGAAACGGTTGCAATAAAGACTGCCATCTTGAGAATGCGATCGCCGACTGCTTTACCAATTTTATATCACCTTGCTCAGAATAGCTGCAAATCTTCTCAATCTACTAACTCAAGTTGCTAGTTACTTGCTTTCTGGGTATGTTGTTGCGCTTTAGCGCTCTTATCCCAGTTGTAATAAGAGCGCTAAAGCGCAACAACGTACCTAATACCAGCCTCAACTATATAACT
>CASBRD010000328.1 GCA_949128025.1 Oscillatoriales cyanobacterium PMM_0008
AGCTTGAAGGAGCGATTATTCACATGGATCTGTTTGTTCCCAGTCACCAATCACCAGTCCCCATACCCGCTGATTTTTGCGGGTGGACAGACGGCAACATCCAACCCCGAACCTTACGCCGACTTTTTCGACTTCTTTGCTTTGGGAGATGGGGAAGAACTACTGCCTGAAATTGGCTTAGTGCTGGAAGAAGGCAAAACATCTGGGTTGAGTCGAGAAGCATTGCTGCTCGATTTGGCACAAATACCAGGCGTCTATGTTCCCCAGTTCTACGATATGGCTCCCGATGGGTCAATTCATCCCAATCGCCCGGATGTTCCCGATCGCATTTTGCGACGAGTGGCGACTCCCATGCCAGCTTATTCGATCGGACTGGTTCCATATATTGAGACTGTACACGATCGCCTGACGATTGAAATTCGGCGCGGATGTACACGCGGTTGTCGCTTCTGTCAACCAGGAATGCTAACTCGTCCGGCGCGAGATGTAGAACCAGAGCAAGTAGTAAAAGCTATAGAGCAAGGAATGAGGGCTACTGGCTACAACGAGTTTTCTTTATTGTCCCTCAGCTGTTCCGATTATCTGGCCCTACCAGCAGTGGGGATGGAAATCAGAAATCGCCTCAAAGACGAAAATATTTCCTTGTCCCTACCCAGTCAGCGGGTGGATAGATTTGACGAAAATATTGCCAATATCCTTGGCGGTAACCGGCAGAGTGGGCTAACTTTTGCTCCTGAAGCTGGCACTCAGCGGATGCGGGACATTATTAACAAAGGACTGACCAACGAAGAATTGCTGCGAGGTGTAAAAACTGGTTTCGATCGGGGATGGGATAAAATAAAGTTATACTTTATGATTGGTTTGCCAGGGGAAACCGATGTCGATGTTTTAGGCATTGCGGAAACAGTCCGCTGGCTACAGCAGCAATGTAGGGAAAAAGGTAGGAAAGCGCTTAATTTCACTCTGACGATTTCTAACTTTACGCCCAAACCTCACACGCCGTTTCAGTGGCATTCCGTCTCAACAGCTGAGTTTGAACGCAAGCAGTCACTGCTGCGCTCTGAATTTCGCGGTATGAAGGGGGTGAAGGTAAACTTCACGGATGTTCGGATTTCGGCAATGGAGGATTTTATAGGCCGGGGCGATCGCCGTTTGGCATCTGTGCTGCGTCGGGCCTGGGAGTTGGGTGCAGGGATGGACGCCTGGTTTGATAGCGCCGATCGCGCTTTTGCAGCTTGGGGACAAGCTATAGCCCAATCCGATCTAACCTGGAAATATCGCCAGGTAGAAAACGGCGAATGGGTACTGGGGACGGGGAAAGAACAATCGCCAATTCCCAATTCCCAATTCCCAATTCCCAATTCCCTTCTCGATAAACCTCTGCCTTGGGATCGGATCGATACCGGAATTGATAAAAACTGGCTAAAAGCTGACCTGCAACGATCTCTAGAAGCCGCAACGGTTCCAGATTGCTCGTTTGAAGGCTGTTCCCACTGCGGTGTCTGCGGCGTTGATTTCGGTCACAATGTTGTCGTTGAGCCTCCACCCATCCCTGAATTTGTGGGACATTTTGTGCCCAAACAAGAACGGTGCGTGCGGTTGCGAGTTTGGTTTGGTAAGCTGGGTAATATGGCTTTAGTGAGCCATTTAGATTTAGCCCGCTTGTTCGATCGCGCTGTGCGACGAGCTTCCCTACCCATTGCTTTTACCAATGGATTTCATGCTTCTCCCCGCATTTCCATTGCTAATGCGCTCCCTCTGGGAGCTACCAGCAGCGGCGAGATTGTAGACTTTGAGTTAACTGAGCATATCGATGTGGCGACTTTCCAAGAAAGGCTAGTCACCCAAATCCCCGGTAATATTCCGATCTATCGGGTTGAGGAGGTTGAACTAAAAACTCCCTCCTCCGCTCAGTTGTTGGAGGGAGTTGAGTATTTGATTACGGTGGCTGCTGCTGCTGATGCTTCGACCGATCGGTGGAAGCAGTGGATTGAAGCAATTCTAGCCAGTGACGCTATTTTGTGGGAGCAGACGAGCAAATCTGGCAAGAAGCAAATGGTGAATCTGCGCGATCGCTTATTTGAATTAGAGCTTCAGGAGGGTAACTCTCCTATCTCTAGGGCTCGGTACGTACGCTATGTTGGCAGTTGTCGGAATGACGGTAACCTGCTACGACCCGATGGTGTCATCTATATGTTGGAACAAGTCAATGCTTGTGAATTTCAACTGCTTCACTCTCACCGCTTGAGCCTCATCCTACGGGTTCAAAACTGTAGTAACCAGATCGTGGTATGAGATACTCAACAAAAATATGATGAGATCCCATTTAGAGTTAATCAAAAATAGGAGTCAGGGCGACCTTAGCGCAGCGGCGCGAGGCCCTAGCAATCCTACTTGCGAGTGGTTAACTCTATAAACAACATTTGGTCATGCTTGAGTACAGGGGAACATCCCCAACAGGCGAGTAAAAATTAAAAAGTAGAAACGTAGCGAGAGTTACTCCCTTGTTTCTTTTGCCTTTTTACTTTTGCCCTTTTCAGTGCTTCGGGCAGAGTTTGATGCTGCTTCCCCTTAACAAGAGGGGTGTTAGAGGAATAAACTTTTATACTCTGACATATCACTGACCCCCAAATAGAATTTGGGACTTTGTAAAGAACCAGAAACCAACTGGTTCTCGCCTGACCTAGCTCTGATAAGCAGTGAATCACCTGAACGTGACGATTTAAAACACATCATCTCTTCGGGAATTCCCTGTCGATCTAGAACACCAATTCAGTAATGCCAGAAACCGGAAATATGCGGGTTCTAGCACCGAGATATTGACCTTGACAACCAAAGAAACACGGTTTCTCATCGCCCCAGAGCGAATGCTGAATCTGTGTTCTAGGTGGCGAAGTGTATTTGATGCGGGTAAAAACTCGACCTATTATGTTGTGGCAAAACATAACCCAACCGATGCGGTACGGCACGTACATCTGACTTTTGCTATTCGTTAAAAGGGAAGTTTTGGTGCGTAGTTGACCTAGGATAGCACAACACAGCCTAAGTGTTGAAGACTACTTTCAGACTCTTGTAAAGGCGGCAATGACCAATTTCTAATTTCAGGTTGAGGAAGGGAAGATTGTTAATTCAAGACAAGTTTGAAATTGGCAATTCTTCAATCTTCCCTTTTCTAATGATTGTTGTATCTGTGCCTTAAAGCAGGTCTATATCCTGCTATATTGTGCTAATTTTTGAGGAATTTGAATGACAAAGCAAATAATTATCGCTGAGCAGCATCGCATCGCTGCGGTATTTTCCGAGGATCAAATTCAAGAATTAGTGGTTGCTACGGGAACCCACCAAGTAGGTGACATTTATCTCGGCATTGTTGAAAACGTACTCCCTGGTATAGACGCTGCCTTCGTTAACATTGGGGACCCCGATCGCAACGGATTTATTCATGTCTCTGACTTGGGGCCACTGCGGTTAAAACGCACCGCTGGGGCAATTACAGAACTGCTGACACCCCAGCAAAAAGTTCTAGTGCAAGTAATGAAGGAGCCTACGGGAAACAAAGGCCCTAGACTCACTGGCAACATTACATTACCAGGACGCTACTTGGTGCTGATGCCGTTTGGTCGGGGTGTAAATCTATCGCGGCGCGTCAAAAGCGAGAGTGAACGCAACCGACTGAGGGCCTTAGCTATTTTGTTAAAACCAGCGGGGATGGGTTTGCTGGTGCGAACGGAGGCTGAAAATCGGCCAGAAGAAGCTGTTATAGAAGATTTAGAGACGCTGCAAAAACAGTGGGAGGCTATTCAACAGGAAGCTATCTCAACGCGGGCACCTGCACTGCTAAATCGGGATGATGATTTTGTCCAGCGTGTGCTGCGAGATATGTATAGCGAGGATGTGAATCGGATTGTGGTAGATTCGCACACTGGCGTGAAGCGGGTGAAGCAACAGTTAATGAGTTGGAGTGTAGGAAAGGCACCGCAAGGGGTTTTGATTGACCATCACCGCGATCGCCTGCCGGTGATGGAGTACTTCCGCGTTAACGCTGCCATTAAGGAAGCCCTCAAACCTAGAGTCGATCTCCCCTCTGGAGGCTATGTCATCATCGAGCCAACAGAAGCACTTACCGTTGTTGATGTCAACTCCGGGTCTTTCACTCGATCGGCTACAGCCCGCGAAACTGTTCTCTGGACAAACTGCGAAGCCGCTACGGAAATTGCGCGTCAGCTGCGCCTGCGTAATCTTGCTGGTGTAATTATCGTTGACTTTATCGATATGGATTCTCGGCGAGACCAGTTGCAGGTGCTAGAACACTTTAATAAAGCGCTCAAAGCGGACAAAGCAAGGCCGCAGATTGCCCAACTGTCGGAACTAGGCTTAGTGGAACTGACCCGCAAACGGCAAGGCCAAAACGTTTACGAGTTATTTGGTCGTCCTTGCGCTACCTGTGGAGGATTGGGCCATCTAGTGCATTTACCCAGTGAAACTGCTGCCCGTGAATTCGCTTCCCAGGGGATAATAGCACCCGCGCCGAAGATCGATCGCGAATCGACAATACTGCCTCCTGTCGCTGGCTCCTCGTACCGGAGCGAATCGGCTGCCCAGACAACCGGCCTGTCCCTGCCGAAGATCGATCGTGCATTTCCAACGGTAGAAGACATTCCAGAACCGTCGGGAATGCCTTCCTTAAGGGATTACCGTTCTTCAGACCAAAGTCGTCCAGTGCTACCCACACCCTACGGACAAGGGGAAGCTCCACGCGACTCTTTTGAACAAGAAAACTATTGGGAAACAGACCCTTACGCAGACGATCTGGGAACGGGCTCGGATCTAGACGAGGATGTTATGAATCATCCCAGCTATCAGGAACGCGGTGCAGCAAATAATTCTCGTCGTCGGCGGCGTCACCGCATTGGTGATGAAAATGAACGCCCAGAAGAGGAGTCGGACAAGCTAAGTTCTTTCATCCCTTCAATAGCGCCACCTAGCCCTATGGGTGCGGAGCCAAAGTGGGTGAGCGAGTCGGAACTGGCCACTTCAAAGCCGTTTTCGTCAACAGGGCCAAAATCCATTCGGCTTGACCCATTGCGGATGGAGCGACCTGCTAAGCCAGAGACTTCACCTCCGGAGATAGTTTCTGTAGAAATGACTCTAGAGGAGCAGCAAGTTTATGCGTTTATGGGAGTGTCGCCGATCGTGCGTTTAAATCGGCAGCTGAAAAATCCCAAAGCCGCAACTGTGATCGTGAAGTTGCCGGGACAAGCAGAGGAAGATATTCCTTATGAAACAGCACCACCAAGTACAGGCAGAAGTGATGTCGATCGTACAGAGGTGGACAGAACAGTTCCAAGCTTCCCAACTGAGCAAGATTTTGACTCAGACTTGAATAGAGAAAACCAAGACACAGATACCGCTGACGCTGACTTTCGTGCTGAGCCTAATGATGTAGGTATGACATCAAGCGAATCCGACGATCGGGCCGATTCTGTAATGCTGCGGCGACGTCGCCGCAGCATTACAGAATCGGCCCGATCGTCGGATTCGCTTGATGTC
>CASBRD010000329.1 GCA_949128025.1 Oscillatoriales cyanobacterium PMM_0008
CGTTCGTCGATCGTTCTTGCAAAAAGCGCAAATTCTCCTGATGTTCCTGAGTCAGCAGATAAAGCGCATCCGCAACCACGCGGGTTTGCTGGAGTTCTTGCAGATTTTGGTTCTCAGCTGCGATCGCTTGTTTTAAGTCGTCCAGCTTGGTGGTTTCCGTCGTTAACCGCGTCGAAAGTCCGGTAATAGTATTACCAAACTCCAATTGCAGATCCGCCAGTCCCCGCACAATCGTATCTGCGGTGTATTGAGAAACCGTTTCCAGAACAGTGCGGTTTTTCTCCTTCTCTGCTTCTTCCTCTTTTGTGGCGACCCGCGACGCAACGTTCCGCCGTTGACTGATAATTTGTTGAAACGCATCAAGAATCTTCGCCTTGCTGTCTTTGGCTGCAATTTGAGTCATATATAATTTTTGCTGCTAGAGTAGGATTGGGATGTAAACTGTGGTTTGCATTTCTTGTCTACTACTCTAACACCAGTTTGCCGCTTATGCAAGATGTAAAGACACAATTTGTAAACTTTAGTTGTCAAAGCCTGGTCACGCCTGATTTCGCACCTCTCACACCTGACTGTATATGGATGAATTTGCAAGCAAAGTCCGCGATCGCCGCCTCCAGGAAAAACTGAGCCAGCAAGAGTTGGCCGATCGAGTCGGGATCTCCCGCAACTACCTGTCCCAAATCGAACGGGGACAAGCCACAAACCTCTCCTGGCAACTAATGGAGAAACTGACCTCCATTTTGGGGCTCAAAGGCGATCCAACGGTAACACAAGCAGAAATGGCAGATATTCCCCTCAGTTTGGCTGAATTTGCCAAAGAAGCGGGATTGCCTGCTGATGACACGATCATGCTGGCTCGTTTAAAATACCGAGGACAGCAACCCACCACACCGGAAAAATGGGAACTGCTCTATAACGTGATCAAGATGACCGTTGGAAAATAAATAGTGCGTGAGGCTCCACCACCCGCTCAACCCTACCGCCATCCGGGAGAGGCGTTTTTGTCTGGCTACGGCGCACTCCGTAGCGAGGAGGATGTGTTCGGCTATGTGGAGTTTCTGCGCTGCGAATCGGGGTTGAGCGATCGACCGCCGATCGATCTAGAGTGTATCTACCGACACTTTGGCATCCCGACACCTCTGCGTGCTACTCTAGACGAACAGCAAGGCATTTTGGTCGATAGCCGCACGGGAATCATTTTAATCAAAGAGAATGACCCCATTGTCCGCCAGCGCTTCACCGAGGGGCACGAATTGATGGAACTGCTGTTCGACGCCCACGAACAAGTCAGGATTGGCAGTTTTCTGCCGAATTGGAGCGGACAGCACAAAGAACGATTGTGCGATCGCGGTGCAGCAGATTTACTGATGCCCCAGTCATCTTTTTTACCTCGGTTGAAAGAGGTGGGAATTTCCCTGAGTGCGGGGAGAGTTCTGGCGACACTCTACCAAACATCCCTCTTAGCAACTTTGGTGCGAATGATACAGCAGGGTTCTGGGAATTATGCTCTAGTAATGTGGCATTGCGCCCTCAAACCAAGGGAAGTGAGGGGACTTTCTGCCACAGTTTCCCAACCTCAAAAAAAGCTGCGGGTTTGGTGGCGAACTCAGACTTCAGATTGGACTGGGGGGTTTATTCCTAAAGATAAGTCTATTCCTCACGACTCGCTGATTTCCTACGCTTATGTCAGCGGACAACCTTATAGCGGCATGGAAACAATTCACTTGGGTTGGGGTTTGATTGACTGTCATGTAGAAGCGATGCCGATTCAGATGGGAGATAAGTATTGTGTTTTGTCTCTTCTACATTCGATCGGGCCTACGATTTGATACATTGGCACTAAGTTTAGCTTGAAAAAACAGGAGGCTCTGCCTCGATTATCTTAGTACCATTGGGATTTGATATAGCAGATTGCAGGTTTATGGAGTACAGTCGATGGAGTAAGCTTTCATTACGCTAATTAAACTACTTACCTTCGTGTATTCTATTTACCTGCAATCTGCTGTATTTGAGGACAATTTACCTTAGCTAGGTTTTTTCCCAATAAACCGATAGTTTCTGTCACAAAATCAACATAAATTAACGTCGCGAAAAGTTACACTACGAGTCGGTCATCTTGCCTTTAAGAATGAGGTAAATAGATCCTGGCAACCAGAACAACAGTGCTGTCCCGACTTGGGCAAATTTATGATTGTGGAAACTGTCATACAAATAATAAATTGTTGACACCAAACCGATCGCACCAATAATCCGCAACGTAAATGGGTGACTCTGGGGGAAGAAACAGAAGATCGCAATAAGCTGTCGCGCATCTAAATTGTACTTCGGGACGGGCAGGATGCCCATCCCACAAGAATCTTATCAAAGTTGACTGTAAAATTAGATGCACAGCAGCTTAATCGCGCACAATCCTACCATCCCTGCTGTACCCCAATAGAACAACGATAGGTTTTCAGGCGGTCTGGTGACTAATATCTCTCGTCCTTGCACAATCAAAGAAATACCAGCAAGTATGGAGAGTATTCCCAAAATTATGTAGAAAGTTCTGTTCATTACGTCCTACCTAATGAATAATCTGCCTAGTTATGTCTGATTCTCTCTCATCTAGTCTTTGAATATTTTCAAGCAGTTCTAACAAACCAACCGTACCCACGAAAAAAGTATATATTCCATATTTTATAGGCATTTGTTTTATTGCTCCTGCATAATAAGCTGCTATAATTGCCTCAACTAAATGAATTACTATAGCAAAACGCTCAATCCAAAAGACTGGATTTAGAAAGCTTGGCATTCGGCTGTTGGTTATCAATCCATAAATATTCGCTATTTCCAATCCAATGGCACTGGCAATGAGAACCACAGATATAACTTTGATAAGTCGATATAAATTTGTCTTTGTATCCTTTAAATTCATATTTTTTACTAAGTAACTCAAGTTGCTAGTTAGTTCCATTGGTTCTTGTTCGGAATGGATAATGGGTACGTTGTTGCGCTTTAGCGCAACAACGTACCTCAATTATATAACTAGCAACTTGCGTTAATTAGCAAATCTCATCCAACTCGACCCACTCGTCATAGGATGAGTCGTAATCAAGGTAATGGATAAAGTATTGCTGACCTTGGATTTTTTCAATTGTCCCGGAATACCACTCCTCCCGATCTTCGTCCCAAACTTTCACTTTTTGACCGACGGCATATCCATTTTCATCGGATGAATCACGATCCTGCTAAAATCAAAAGGGACTCGATCGGCCCTTCGCAGACCTGTTGACCCCATGTTTGACGACTGTTTAGTATAAGTACTCAGCGTTTGTGTCGGTTATAGTAATATACCAACCTACGGCAAAATCAGAAAGATCTCAACAATGGAGGGGTTATGTCTAAGCGCAAAAAGCACAATCTCCAATGGATTAAGGAAACCCTAGAGCTAAAAGAAGACCACAACTGGAAATCACAGCCAGGAACTCGGATCTTTGTGGCGGGGCGGGGGGCGTTGCGCTTCGATGTCCCCCAAGATTGGCATTTTGAACCGGATACGAAGTCGTTCCGGTTTCTAGATAAAAAGCCACCGAACGATGATTGTCGCTTAGAAGCTTCTTTTAATTTACTGCCGCCTGGGGACTGGGCAGATTTTCCGCTGGTTCCGCTATTAAAGCAGGTGGTGCGGGATGATGAGCGAAATGCGATCGAGCAAGGCGAAATTATTCGACTCAAGCGCCAAACCGCCCGCATCGTTTGGACTCAATTCAAATTTATCGATCCTCAAGAAAACCGTGAAGCTTATTCCCGAATCTGTATTGGGCTAGGTTCTGGAGTTCAGTGTTTGATTACTTTTGATTACTGGGTGGACGATGCGGAACGCCTGACCCCAGTATGGGATACGGTGATGGAATCGTTGGTTCTCGGTTTGTATATCCGCGATCCGCGAACGGGACTGGCATTCCCCGATTAGTAGGTTACCAAATTAATGAAAATAATTTGGTTATTTCGAGTCAGTTATGCAGTAGGGACACGGCATAATTAAAAATTTGCTATGACCGACATTATTTATCATGCCGTGTCCCTACCATCATAATTCCAAAAGGCAGATTTTTTGCTGATAAACCCCGTTTCTGGGTAAGTCCTAAAACTGTGGAGATTAAAATCAAATGGTTATGCAAGCAGAAGATAAAAAATATTACACTCCTGAAGAATACCTCGATTTTGAGGTTAACTCGGAAGAACGCCATGAATATATAAACGGGGAGATTGTTCTGATGACTGGTGGAATGCCAAATCACAACCAAATTGCTGGGAATTTCTATGCTGCTTTAAACTTTGCCCTTAAGCGCCAGCCTTATCGAGTCTTTGTTACAGATCAACGTCTTTGGATTCCGAGAAAACGCATTCATACCTATCCTGATGTGATGGTAGTTCAAGGTGAGTTGCAATTGCAAGAAGGACGGCGAGACACAATTACTAACCCGTTAATCATCGCTGAGGTTTTGTCCGATTCGACGAGAAATTATGACAAAGATGCCAAATTTTCGGCTTATCGAACTATTCCTAGCTTTCAAGAATATCTCCTCATCGATCAATATACTATGCACGTCGAGCAGTTCTTCAAAACGGATAATAAACGTTGGACTTTTTCTGAGTATGATGAGGCTGATGAAACGATTTCGTTAAATTATATTTCTTTTCAAATCACACTGACTGATATTTATGATAAAGTTGAGTTTGAGGTAACACAAAATAACGAGGGTTAGGAAGACTTTTAACCGCAGATGCACGCAAATAAACGCAGATAAACGCAGATAACAATTATGGATAGGAATCCCCAAATATTATAGAAAGTTCTGTTCATAATTTTTTAGTCAGTATAATAGACCAAATCTGGAATTAATTCAATATGCCTGAAGATCAACTCAATCTCTCGGTTTCATCGATTTTTGTGAACCGCTTTGATGAAGCTACTAATCTGCAAAGTAACGGTAACCATGAGGAGGCTTTAGAAAAATATCAAGCTATATTTAGAGATGAAGATGGTGGAAAAAGTGAACGTGTAATAACAGCAGAATTTTATGCAACAGTTGAGATGCGGAAAGCTTACTGTTTGATGGATTTGCAAAAATATCAAGAGGCGAAAGCAATTTTCGAGGAATTGGATGATTTTTTTGCAGGTCAACTCGATATGATCGGTTTATACGATTTTTATTTTGCCTATGGTAATACACTCGGTAATCTCGGTTTGCTAAAAGAGATGGAAGGTAAAATGGCGCGGGCAATGAATATTGCTGCTGAATATTTGGAAGATGGGGAGAAATTCCGCAATGTTTGGTATTGGGTGCTTTACTGGGAAGGATTTCATCAAGCTTGGGAATCCTTATCCAAACTTTCTGTTTCTGCGTATGGATTTGGAGTAGAAAACAACGATTTGGAATTACAGGAGATGGCACTCAAATTTCGCTCAATATTCGCAGATTAGCCGATCGCACACTGGGTAGAATTGAATAATCTAAGTTGATTTTAATTCAACTCACTATTTATGGTCAATGTTAGTGGTAAGTACGGCATGGTGTTGGAAACACGGAGACTGTTGCTCCACTCAATGAAGGGAAATATTCTACGTTCCGATCTCTGTTCACCAAAGTAGAATTGCAACAAGCCAATCAATGTACATTAGACATCTCCAGAAATTAAAGGTGCGTTACCTGTAACCCTTGTAGAGACGTTGCACGCAACGTCTCTACATTCTTTGAAAGGAGATGTCCAATGAGTCTTCCGGTTCAAGTAAATGTAATGAATGAAACAATGTACATTGACCTTTCAAGCTAGTATCTAGTTGCTAAAAGCATCCTTGATGCTATCAACAGTGCGTTCAATAGCATTTTTGGTGTTGTCTACTGCTTTCTGAGTCCGAGCCGAATCTTCATCTGCTCTTTTTTCAATTCGAGCCGCATCTGTCTTGGCCTTACGCTCAACGAAACTACCATCGTCATCCGTTGCTTGGTCAACTCGATCGGCATTTTTATTGGCGGTGCGCTTGACTTTATCTGCCGTATCTTGAATGAAATCCTTGGTTCGTCCAGCATCTTCACTGGCTTTCTCCTGAACCTTAGAGCCAGCATCTGCTGCTGCGATTAAGTTTACAGCAGGAGCCGCCATTGCGGCGGTGTTTGAGAAAAACGCACCCTGCCAAACGAAGGCGATCGCGGAAAGACAAAACAGAGTTGTAGCTATCCAGCGTCCTACAACTGAAAGCCGTTTCGTAAAATAATTCAGTTTCATAGAATACAATCTTCATGAGATTTAGCATTCTATTTTTACTTCATCTGGCTCATTGGTCAAATCGTTCTCCAGATAGAGGTTCTTCCGTCATAAGTTATTAAACGAATTCACTACTTTGATAGATTGAAAGCGGTGGCTCCCGTATTCGTCCACACCAGTTCCGTTTTCATCCGATAAAAGGGGGCGCGGGTTGTGTCCCGTAAAGGGGACTGGGTAATGCGATCGCGATCGCACTCTCGCACACTTCTAATCGCCAACCACACCCACAGAACAGCGCCGCAAGTAGCGTAAAATTGTCTTTGATCCGCCCTTCGCACACCCCTTCACCCCATGTTTTGCGACTACCTGGTACAAATCCTCACCGCCCGCGTCTACGATGTTGCCCAAGAAACGCCCCTGGAATACGCCCCAAACCTGTCTGCACGCCTGAATAACAAACTTTTGCTCAAACGGGAGGATATGCAGTCCGTCTTCTCCTTCAAGCTGCGGGGTGCTTACAACAAGATGGTAAATTTGTCGCCGGATAAGCTAGCACAGGGTGTAATTGCTGCGTCTGCGGGAAACCACGCTCAGGGAGTCGCTCTCGGTGCCCGTAAGCTGGGGACAACAGCTATTATCGTGATGCCAGTAACTACGCCTCAAGTGAAGGTGGACGCGGTTAAAGCGCGTGGGGGAGAGGTGGTGCTATATGGTGATACATACGACGATGCTTATGCCTTTGCTCGTCAATTGGAAGCGGAAAAAGGGTTGACTTTTATTCATCCGTTTGACGATCCTTATGTAATTGCCGGACAAGGTACGATCGGGATGGAGATTCTGCGGCAATATCAGCAACCGATTCATGCTATTTTTGTGGCGATCGGCGGTGGTGGCTTAATTTCTGGGATTGGCGCTTATGTGAAACGGTTGCGTCCTGACATCAAGATTATTGGCGTTGAACCAGTGGATGCGGATGCTATGTATCAATCCTTGAAAGCGGGACATCGGGTGCGCTTATCGCAGGTGGGTTTATTTGCGGATGGCGTTGCGGTGCGGGAAGTGGGGGAAGAAACTTTCCGTCTGTGTCAGCAATACGTAGATGAAATTATTCTGGTGGATACGGATGATACTTGTGCTGCGATTAAAGATGTGTTCGAGGATACGCGATCGATCTTAGAACCCGCAGGTGCATTAGCGATCGCAGGTGCCAAAGCCTACGTCGAACGGGAACAAATCCAGGGACAAACCTTAGTTGCCGTAGCCTGCGGTGCTAACATGAATTTCGATCGCCTCCGTTTTGTAGCAGAACGAGCAGAATTTGGCGAACGCCGCGAAGCCATTTATGCCGTCACCATTCCCGAAGAACCAGGTAGTCTCCGCCGGTTTTGCGAATGTCTTGGTAGACGCAACCTCACCGAATTTAGCTATCGCATTGCTGACGAAAAAGAAGCACATATTTTTGTAGGCGTGCAGATTCAAAACCGTGCCGACGCGGCAACAATGGTAGAAAGTTTTGAAAAATGTGGATTCAAAACCATTGATTTAACCGATGATGAATTGACCAAATTGCATTTACGCCACATGGTTGGCGGACGTTCTTCCCTCGCTCATAATGAATTGCTTTACCGTTTCGAGTTTCCCGAACGTCCCGGTGCATTAATGAAGTTTGTCGGTTCTATGAGTCCCGACTGGAATATCAGTATGTTCCACTATCGCAACAATGGCGCAGACTACGGGAGAATTGTTGTCGGAATGCAAGTTCCCCCCAACGAAATGGGAGAGTGGCAGGCATTTCTCGATACGCTGGGATATCGCTATTGGGATGAAAGTAATAATCCGGCTTATAAGTTGTTTTTGGGGTAGGAGAAAAAGAGCAAGCGTATAGTATGGAAAAGATTCGGCATTGGTTTACTATTAATATCTGGGAATGGTAAAATAGATGATAAGTGAAGACATTTAATAGTATAAACGTTGTGTTTGAAATTGAGTTTACAGACCTAGCTGTTGATGATTTGCAGTGGTTCAAAAAACACGAACAAAACGTAATTATTGATGGCATTGAAGCAAATCTTAGCTATCAGCCAACAACTGAGACGCGCAACCGAAAACCCCTACGCCCAAATAATACGGCAGAATGGGAATTGAGGTTGGGCGAGTATCGCGTTTTGTACAACGTTGACGAGCTAGTTAGTATTGTAAGTATAGAGCGCGTAGCTGGCAAGCCAGGAAACAAGTACATATTTCAAGGAGAAGAGGGAGAACTATGATGCACTGGGATTATCGGGTATTATTAGAGGATGGCGGCTACACGATCCGCACGGTATATTACGATGACGAGGGTACGATTGTTGCCTGTTCGGAAAAATCGCTCGAACCTTTTGGAGAATCGCTAGAAGCCCTTCAAGAAGAACTAAATCTTCTCCAAACAGCTATCACAAAGAAAGTTATTTCTGCTTCAGATATACCACCCCAAACTGTTCGCCCAAAGGTAAAAAGAGGAAAATCGTTAGCAGCAGTGCGACAACAACTTGGCTTACAACCGGAAGTAGTTAAAGAAGGTTCGTTGAATTCAAAAGATTAAGGCAATAAAAATGAATCAAGAAATTAGAGTACAAGCAAGTAGCGGCAATGTGTTTGCTGATTTAGGTTTAGAAAACGCTGATGAACTGCTTGTGAAAGCAGAACTAGCCCGTAAAATTAGCAGCATAATTACCAAGCAAAAGATGACACAAGCGGAAGCAGCAGAACTTTTAGGGATTGACCAATCAAAAGTGTCTGCCCTCATAAACGGAAAGTTATCTGGCTTTTCAACTGTACGGCAGTTTTGCTTAAGCGACGAACAAATTGCAGCAGCGTTAAACTTACCATTGGAGGTGGTTAAATCGGTGAAATTGGAGGGGGAAATTTGGTGGAGTGGATATAGCATTGGGTGTAGCGATGTCCCAGAGTATAGAATATATTAGATATGATATATAGCGAACATGGATGATGATAAACCTATAGTGTGGTTGCAGGGTGAGGTGAAAACACCGCCCTTTAGTCAGGAAGCACGTATCGAGACGGGCGTACTGCTGAGGCGATTGCAACAGGGTGAAAATTTAGGATTGCCACATTCCAGACCGATGCCAAGTATTGGCACCCATTGTCATGAATTAAGAGTTCGCGATGCAGACAAAAATTGGAGAATTATTTACCGAATTGACGAGGATGCAATTTTAATTATGGAGGTATTTAATAAAACGACAAGATCAACACCTGCTAGCGTAATTGAGAATTGCAAAAAACGACTGAATAAGTATGATAGAGATTTAGAGGAATAGTGATATGGATCGATCTAAAAGAGAACGTCTAGAAGCAAAGGGCTGGAAAGTTGGAACGGTTTCCGAATTTTTAGAACTGACGCCAGAGGAAACAGCCTTAATTGAAATTAAATTAGCTCTCAGTCGCAGTTTAAAAGAGCGACAACAAAACCTAATGACTCAAGCTAAATTTGCAGAAAAAATCCACTCCAGTCAGCCACGTATTGCATTAGCTGAAAATGCCGATGCTTCCGTTTCGATCGAATTACTGATCCGAGCTATGCTAGCTACAGGTGCAACTCCTAAAGAAATTGGAGAAGCTATCTCTAGTGTGGGATAAATGCGATCGCAAAAAGTTATGTTATAACCCTTATATGCAAACACCACAAACCGAACAAACACCAGAAACCTTAATGCCAAGTCTTTATGAAGCTGATTTCTATGCCTGGACGCAAGCACAAGCAAAATTGCTCAAATTTCAGCAATGGAGTCAACTTGACTTACCCAATTTAATTGATGAGATTGAATCTTTGGGAAAACAACAGCGTGCAGAATTGAGAAATCGCTTGAGCATTTTGATTGGGCATTTGCTTAAATGGGAATATCAAGTATCAAAACGCAGTCGTAGTTGGTTGAATACAATTCGCATCCAACGAATCGATGTATTAGAGTTGCTCAAAGAAAATCCGAGTCTTAAACCTTATCTAGAAGAAGCTCTCCAAATAGCCTATACTAAAGGAATGGCATTAGCTGGGGGAGAAACAAACCTGCCGTTGAAGACATTTCCAGAGCATTGTCTTTATAATTTAGAGGAGATTTTGAGCGATCGCTTTTATCCAGGTGAAGTTATGAGCGATGAATTAATGGAATAATAGTAATCGACTGTTAGTAACTAAAATCTACCGATCGTGCAGCCTGCTAAAATTTCTCTACCTTATTTTCACTCTGGCAAAAACTCATCACTGACTACTTGTTCTAAATCATAGGGACATTGCTGGGGAAATGTCTCTAATGGTAATCTGGTTTCAGCTTTCGCTTGCTTGACTGCTTGCAGATAGCAGTCGAAAAAAATGCTTTCTAAGTAGTTTTGAAGGCTGGGTGAATCGTCTATAGACTCCCTAATACGTCGGCGATGTTCGATAATGCTACCTTCCCAACTTCCACTCCTCATTTCAGGTTGAAATTGCCACTTGAGTAAATGGAGAAAAACCACAATCAGGTTACTTTTCAAACTTTTCCGTTCGCTTCTCCCCATATCCTCAATTTCTTCGATTAAATTTTCCCAGTCCACATTCACATAGTCACCACTCCGTATTTTTTCCAGAGTGGTTTGTATCCATTGCAGGTAATCTTTTTCGTACAGAGTTTGGCGATCGGTTTTCAGAATAGACATGGCATTTTTTAGTAGCTAGCTAGTTGTAGACTCAGATATGTATGAGGTAATTGCAGGATATGTTCGTCTGCTTTCATGTTAACAAGATGTTGCTAAAAGTAACTTTTCTACATTTTCTGGCAATTCAATCGGATAAAAGCGATTAGCTGAAAAAGCCAGAGCGTAACGACTGAACTGCCTCAATTTCATCGTTCTTCGCCTGTTCTAGGAACGTATACAGCCGATCTTTCGGCACTTGAGGAAACGTTGGGCTAACTTCGACTTCAACGTAAACACCTTCCTGAAGTTGGTAAATTCGCCACACCTTACCGTTAAATCGCCAAAACTCTGGCACTCCGATGCTGGCGTAGAACTGGTTTTTCTGAATATCGGTATGGGTAATATCTACTTCGACAACCAAATCTGGTGGCGGATCTTGGGAGAAATCGACATTGCGACCTTTGACTAATGGCTGATTTTGAATGTAGTAAGCGTTGTCTGGTTCTGCGCCTTTTTTCAAATGGGGATAGTTCATCGTTGTTGAACCCATTGTTTTTATTCGCATCCCTAAAAGTTCAACTAATGTGCGAATAAAACACTCAATTAAGCGACCTGAAAATTCATGATCTTCCAACGGGATTGTTATTTCTAAAATTCCATCGTCATAGGTCAAACGAGAACCACGCGCTTGGGGAAGCGCGTTTAGAATTTGCAGGTATGCCTCCCAAGAGATGCCACGAATCACAACCCGCTGTTCTCCGATCGGGGGTTGCTGAAATTCAGTTTTCGGTTCTGGTGCTGCAATAACCATAAGTGACCATAAGTCTTAGTTAAGTTTCAACCAACTAAATATATCCGCAACTCGTAATTGCCAATCTCCTAACACATCAAGAACTGTTAAAATATCGTTATCGTATTTAACCTCTGGCAATTGATTCGGTTGAAATACCATCACCGATTTATCGTTTGCATCAATAAACCAACCTAATTTGGTTTTGTGCTGTATAGAAAAAATAATCTTGTTAATTACACGATTAGGAAATTGTTCTGGCGAGAGAATTTCTATTATCCAATCTGGATGACTTTCAAACCGATTAGCAATTTCTCCATTCTCGTCAACTGGGATACGAGGCCATTCAAATACAGCAATATCTGGAACCAAAGAACGTCCGGCAAATGTACAGCGTAACTCAGTTAAGGCTAAAGCTATTTTGGGGGGTTTACCAAGCTGATTAATAACAGATACTAACTCAGTTTGGAGCAGACTATGTTTTCCTTGAGGCATTGGTTTTTGAGAGATTTTCCCGTCGATATATTCACTAGCGGGTTTTGTTTCTGGCAATTTTAAGAACTCTTCTAGAGAAGGCTTTAATTGAGGTTTAATTGATAACGTCATAAATCCTTACTCCTTAAAGCCAAATAAGTTTTCTCATTATAGTATGATGGAAGCTAACTCGGTACGAGTCTAATGAAGGATGGTCAACGGGTGAAAAATAAAAACTAGCCCGATCGCCCACAAACAACTTCATAGCATCGTATCGCACATAACCTGGGATATTACGGTTATGCTATCATAATGTATTATAAATAACCAAATCTTGACTATGCAGGTAAGTAGGTGGGCATAATTAAACGTAAAACTGTCAGGCCCTTAGAAACCGGGTTTCTGGGAGTTCAGTTTATTTACGCCCACCTACTTAACAAATTTGGGATATCGTGAAATATATTGCTTTAGTACTTTTATTGACCTTATCGTTTGCAGTTACACTCCCAGCTGAAGCATCGTTCTGTCGCAATTCCAACGATCGCACAATCTGCATAATCAGTATCAACCGAAGTGCTAAAAATCACTGGGAGTATAGGGCATCGGTCAGTGTTGATGGGGTGGCCAGACCAATAGAGGTATATAATTGTCGCGATCGCATTAGGATACGAAAAGATGGAGCGATCGTCCCATTCCAGTCCAATGGCCCAGGCGAACTGATCTGTAGTCTCCTCAAAAAGTAGTTTTTGTCAGTTGTTCTCTAAACTTACCTAAAATGCCTACTAAAGAAGAAATCCTGCAAAACTTTGACCCCAACGCTATTGGTGTCGATAACGGTAACCTGTTAGGACTACCATTTGATTACGAATCTGCCAATATCATTGTATTTGGCATTCCCTGGGAAGTAACTGTTTCCTATGGCGCAGGTACAGCCGCAGGACCTGCGAGAGTTCTACAAGCATCTCGCCAACTGGATATCTATGACTTCGATAATTCCGATGGTTGGAAACAAGGCATTTTCATGGTTGAGATTCCCGCCCATATTCAGCATAAAAATGAAGTATTGAGACAGGAAGCTACCAGAATTATTGAGTATATGGAAGAAGGCGGCTGTGTCGAAGAAAATCCAGAACTATCTCAAGTCCTGCAAACCGTCAACCGCGAGTGTCAAGCCGTCAATCAATGGTTATTTGATATGGCTCAAGCTGCTATAAACCAGGGTAAACAAGTTGCAGTAATTGGCGGAGATCATAGTGTACCACTGGGATCGATCCAGGCATTAGCACAACGTTATCCTGACTTTGGAATTTTGCATATCGACGCTCATGCGGACTTGCGCGACGCATACGAAGGTTTCCAATTCTCTCATGCCTCGATAATGTTTAATGCGCTGCAACTACCCCAAATCTCCAAGTTGGTTCAAGTGGGAATTCGCGATATCTGCCAGGACGAAATCAACGTGATTGAGCAGTCAAAAGGACGAATTTCTGCCTACTACGATCCGATTTTGAAACAAAAGCTTTATGCTGGCGTTCCTTGGCTCGAACTTTGCAAAAAGATGGTGGCAGAACTGCCGCAGCAAGTTTATATCAGTTTTGATGTCGATGGACTAGATCCCAAACTGTGTCCGAATACAGGAACGCCTGTCCCTGGAGGTCTAGAACTAGAACAAGCCTTTTGCTTGTTTCGAGAAGTTGTGGATAGCGGCAGACAAATTATTGGCTTTGATGTCAGCGAAGTTGGGGATGATGAGTGGGATGGTAACGTTGGAGCGAGATCGGTTTATAAGCTGTGCAATCTGATGGGTTTATCGCAACCGAATCTTTGAAGCTGCGGTTTGCAGTCGGATGAAGTACACCGCAGAAACCCGGTTTCTTCAAGAAACCGGGTTTCTTTCTACCTCACTCACCTGAAAAGCGCTGTATCACTGTTTAAGGATTTGAGGTGGCGTTTCATATCAAGCAGTTGATTTTTGAGAACTGGATACTTAGTACTTGGTAGAAGTGGATCGTTTTTTCTAGTCACGACTGCTTCAATGGGCAGAACGCGAAAATTTAATTTATTATTCAATGTATAATTATGAGTCCAGGTAGGAATAGCTTCGACGTTGGTAATTTCGATAGTTTTTTCGGGAAAGCGTTTGCGAATATTCACTGAAAAGATTACCCCCAGGTCTTTGTAAGAACCGATCTGATAAGCGATAAAATTTCCCATTGAATAAATGACAACTCCCGTTCTAGGTTTACCGTCTTTCCCCCGTACCTTTAAGATTTGGTAAGGTTGCACAACATGGGGATGACAGCCGAGAATAATGTCAGCACCTGATTCAATCAACTTTTTGACCAGTTGTTTTTGTCCGGCGTTAGGTTGACGGTGATACTCATCGCCAAAATGTAAGGAAATGGTGACCGCATCGGCTCCCTGTTTCTTCGCTCTGGCAATATCTTTGATGATTTTATTTTCATCAATCAGGGAGACAAGATAGTTTTTACCTTTGGGAATAGGAATGCCATTCGTTCCAAACGTATAAGCCATAATCGCCATCGAAATGTCGTTTTTCTTGACGATCAAAATTTTCTGTGCTTCCTTGGCGGAAGTGGCTGTGCCGACTGAAGGTACTCCCCGCGATCGAATATTCTTAATCGTATTAATTACTCCTTTTTCACCTTTGTCTAAAGCATGATTATTGGCATTTGTCAATATATTAAAGCCAGCGCCTTTGGCCGCATCGACTATTTGTGCTGGTGCATTAAAAATTGGATATTCTGAATAACCCAATTCTGGGCCAGCTACAGGTATCTCTAGATTTGCGATCGCCCAATCGCCAGTGGAGATTATAGGCTTGACTTCCTTGAAGAAATTGTCAAAGTTATAGGTTTTCTTTTGCGGATTGTAACCGGAGCGAGTCAGCGCCATGTGCATCAGAATGTCGCCAACAGCAATCAATTTCGCTTCTTTTGTATAAGGTTTTGGCTTTTGAGGCGCTTCTGGTTGTTCTGAGACTCCAGTTTTTGCGCTGAGAGTGCTGTCAGGATTAATTTTGCGATCGCAGCCAGAAATCAACAGAATAAAAATTATCAGTAGTGGTGTGAATCTCATTGTTGGCTGTAGTTGGGAGTTAGGTTTGCGCTGGAATTACTGCGGCATCTTGAATTTTACCGCCCTGGCGATCGCGCAGCGCCATCTCTATTCTTTCTAAAATCGATCGCAATTGTCCCTATCTAATGGTGGGCTTGTAGCCCACCATACGCCAGATTACAGCACTTTAGACTCAAACAGCTTGATTTGACTGATTTGGTGCAGAAGGCAGATTCAAGGACAGCATAACTCGTGAAATGCCAGTGAACAGAACGCTAGCACCAATCAGTGTCCCGATCGCCCAAGGCGCATCGAAGGGCCACTGGAACCAAATCATGGCACCTAGCAGCAAGGTAATGATGCCGTTAATTAGCACCCACGTCCAATTCTGTTGGGGACGTAACCGGAATGCCAAGATTAGCTCAAAGGTGCCTTCCGTCAGCAAAAAAGTCCCCAGCAACAGGGTTAGTGTGAGGACACCCGTTAAGGGATAAACAAACAGCATCACACCCGTTGCAACGTAGAGGACACTCAACAACAGCTTCCAGAGGAAGCCTCCATTATCGCGGCTTTGAAATGCGTAAACCAGCTTGGCAGCTCCAGCAGAGACGAGGATCAGGGCGACCCAAGTTTCAATGACGATTGTCGAGACAGCAGGTAGAGCGATCGCTACAATACCCAAAACAATCAAGAGAATGCCCATCCAGAGCGATCCATTAACACCCTTGTTAATGTCACCAGAAACATTACTTGTCATAGCTTTTTTCCCGTTGCTTGCTAATATCAGCCTAGAGAATCTGTTAAAAAATGGGTAGAATCTTAAGGTAGACTTTTGCCGAGCAAGCTATATCTACTCAGCGGGAGTAGATTATTTCTGCCTTTTTAGCTTACACAATCAACAATTAACGATGGATACAAGCGATCGCTAAGTTTCAAAGCCAGACAATGATGCTCCAGAATATCTATAAGCCTAACTTTTTTCGGAGTGCGTCTTCTTTGTCTCTGAAGCCGACAATTACTGCCGTTCCATCCTTAACAAAAAGCGGTCGTTTCAGGAGCATTGCATCTTTAGCAAATGCCTCAATCCACTGCTGATCAGTCCAATAATTCTTCTCATCACCTAATGCGCGGTATGATTGACCGGAAGTGTTACGCATCGGTTTAAACCCCAGATCTTCCACCCAACGAAGAAGCATCTCGCGGCTGGGTGGATTTTCCTTTGTGTTAACGAACTCGTACTCAATGCCGCTATCTTCGAGCCACTTAAAGGCTTTTTTACAGGTTCCGCAGTTAGGTATTCCGTAGACTTGAATCGACATAATGCTTGCTTAGTTATTGGTCATTAGTCATTGGTCATTAGTCATTGGTCATTGGTTATTTTTCTATCCGTGCATCCTTGTATATCCGTGTCGTGCTATTAGTCATTATTCATTCGGCTTGAAACCCTTTAAATTCCAATCCAAAATCCAAAATCCAAAATCCAAAATCCAAAATCCAAAATTTGTTCTGTGCAAAATTTAACCCAGACCCATACCCTCAGTTTCAGATACTAATAATTTACCTTCACCTTCATAAATCCAAACATAACCTTCTCCACCACCTCTACCGAAATGACCTAATTTTCGGTAATCTTCTTGAATTCCATTTGTAAATCCTTTAACTAGGTCATAATCAGCTACCACAGTTTCACCTCTCTTTAGGTGAACAATCTTAGCTGGTGCAACTGTACCCACTACAACTGTAGAGTTTTGTCCGGCTAAAGCTGTGATAGCAATTCTCCACCTCCCATCACCAGACCCAGCCATTTGTCGATATTTTAATTTTTTGGCACCTATAACTACATTGTCAGAGCAAAACTGGAATATGCCATCATCAAATTCCCATTGCTCTTTTTCTATTAGTTCAATCGATGTGTAATGTAGGAAATTACCTTTTTGTCTGGGTTCCAGATAAACCATACCTGTACCTTTATAAACAGGAGCATTGTATTCCGCTTCTGTCTTCAAAGATACCCAAATATCTCTCAAACGGTTATCGGTTTTATAAATTCCATAAGTTAATTGACCGATACACCTGTGTAACGCACCTTTTTGGATTACCGTTCCTGAATTATCAAGCTCAATTTCCACTTGCTGAACAAATGGAATATTTTTAGTAGGATGGTAAAATTTGTTAGTTTCTTTGTTGATGTTATTTTGCAGATACCATAAATCGGTTGGTTCCAGAACTTTGACTGAGTGTTTCATAATTTTTGTCTCAGGTATTTAGGGTAGGGGAGTGACTCTTGTTCGGAATGGATAATCGGTATGTTGTTGCGCTTTAGCGCTAAAAGAGCGCTAAAGCGCAACAACGTACCTGGTGCTACTTAAATTATAGCCAGAGTCGATCTACAACGCGAATATCTTAATCTACGGGGATTCATAGCTTCTAAGGGAAAGCAAAAGAAAGCCGGGAATATCGCGTCTGAATCTCGCAAACGCGATCGCACTAAAAAGAAGTGATTTAAAGAAATATCACATTTTGGCGTAGCTCCTGTCAATCCTCAATCTTGAGGTCGTACAACTGACAGAGATCGCGTAGCTCCTGTTTGACTCGCTTTCTTACACTATCAGGAGCGACAATCTTGCAATCTTTGCCGTATCGCCGAACTTCTCGAATCAGCCAGAAGGGATTGACGACACGCCGCACGACCTGTCGAATATCCCCCAAAACGGCATTGTCGATGTCTTCAGGTTTGGGTTCGTAGGCATTTGCCAGCCATCCTCGAAAGTGTAAGTACACTTTTAGAGAATCAAACTCACCTCTCCATACACCTGAAATGGGTTGGATGCCTTTGATGCGATCGAACCGCAAGCAGCGATTGTGCGCGACTTCTGGCAAGTCAGGATTTTCCTGTAATGCGTCGGCTGTTTCCTCGCACCAGACTTGTAAGTAGAAGCGTTTTTCATAGAAGGTGACTTCTGCGAAGCGGATGGCAAAGTCCAAATCTTGACTCTGAGAGTTGCGATATTGCAGGCGGAATGGCTGACGCATAGCGATGAGTTGGTCAATTCGATCGCGCCAAGCTTGCATAGGTTGATTTTGCTGTTCTAGTAGTGCTTGCCGCAAGGGAGCTTCGAGATCGCCTTGGTTTAGTAAAAGTGTATTTATAGTTTCAGCTTCCTCAATTTGACCTGCATCGATCAGTACTTTAGTCGCTTGGCGCAAGGCTTTGACTTGCTTGTCATTCAGGGTAAAGGTTTCTCGTCCAACTTGGATTTCTTGTTGAGCGATCGCAACCACCAACCCTGATGGACTGGGACTTTTGCCCCATAAGATACCCAAACGGCGTGCGATCGCATCTAGTTTCTCTTTTGTCCCCGGCGGGACAGACAGCGTTAACGTTTCCTTTTTTCTGGGCATTTTAGAAATATTTTTTTAATTGCAGTTGCACTTTAGGTTTAGTTGTGTCATTCTATGTTTGTAACTAGATTTTACCTCACCTCTAACAGGAAGTTTAATTGTGGATGGTTATTCGATCGCACTTAAACCCGTTTACTCTTGCCCTGCGTCGGAAGTGCCACAGGGCGTTAACCTCCCAGAAGGTTAGCGGATTGGTTAAGGAAAACCCCTCTTCCAAGTGTTCGTAGACTGGAGGAAAGCTAGATTAATCCACTGAAGACATATTAGGGAGAAGTACCAATGGCTAATGATGACCTGCTATCCCGCATCTCGATCGATCCAAATATCTGCTTTGGCAAGCCTTGCATTCGCGGACATCGCATTTGGGTGTCCTTAATTCTGGACTATTTAGCAGGTGGAATGACAATCGACGAGATTCTAGAGGCGTATCCCAGCATTGAGCGAGAGGATGTGCTGGCTTGCATCGCCTATGGTGCTGAGATGGCGCGAGGCGGATGGATGGAAATTCCTCTAAATCGAGCCAAAGAAACGATATGAATATCAAGCTAGATGAAAACGTTGACTTGCGGATCGTCTCGCGTTTGCAAGTTGCAGGTCATAACGTGGCAACCGTGCCGGGACAGGGATTGAGTTCTGCTCCAGACAGGGAGGTGATTGAGGTTTGTGGAAGAGAGGGGCGATGCCTTGTCACAGCAGATCGAGGGTTCGGCAATCGCGCTCGATTCAACCCTGCTGATTATGCAGGAATTGCGGTCATTCGCCTACCCGATCGCGCCTCGTTTACAGATTGGTGTAAGGCGATCGATACCTTGATTGCAGGCTTAGAGCAAGCGGATGCGATCGGGAAACTCTGGGTTATCCAAAATAACAGGATTCAGGAATATCAACCAATTGAGCCAGAGGAAGAAGAGGATGAATGACGAGCAACTGTTTCCAGCTTACGGACTGAGCGATCGCTTCATCAACTCGATCGCACTTAAACCCGTTTACTCTTGTCCCGCGTCCGAAGTGCCAGAAGGCGTTCAGCTACCGGAGGGTTGGTCGCTTTCCTGGCATCAAGCCGCAACTTTGGAGGCAATACGCGACCCGAATATCGACGTTATCTTTAATACCGCCATGACGGGCGACGGCAAAAGTTTGGCAGCTTATCTAGAGACTTTACTGACAGACTTTTTGGCAATCGGTCTATATCCAACTAATGAACTTGCGCGTGACCAGGAAACCCAAATTCAGGACTATATTACCAAATTTCAGCTTAAAATTAAGCCGCGTGTTGTGCGACTCAGTGGGCAACAATTAGAGATTTATGCTGAAAATGAAGGGCTAAAGAAAGCAGCGGCAATTGCTACTCGCACAGGACAAGCTGAAATCCTACTGGCGAACCCAGATATGCTTCACTACTTGCATCGAGGTGCATATTTAACTCGTGATGACAGTCCTGATAAGCTGTGGAACCGGATTGACAAAGATTTCGATCTATTCATTTTTGATGAATTTCATGTTTTTCAGGCTCCGCAAATTGCCAGCGCGATTAACACAATGCTGTTAATTAAAAATACGAATCGCCGCAAGAAATTTCTCTTTTTATCAGCAACCCCAAATAAACAACTGATAGAGAGATTAAGGTTATCTGGCTTTCGGTGCAAGGAAATTAACCCACTGGAGGAGAATAAATATCAGTTTCCAGATACAGAGGAGCAGTGTCAGCAACTGAAAGCAGAAGGATGGCGACAAGTATCGCGAGAAATCTCTCTTCAGTTTATCTCCCTGGAACCAACTTCTAAAGCTTCTGAAACTTGGTTGAAAGAAAGCCGTAATCTCATCTTGGCTCACTTTCAGCAGCATCCAGGTAGCAAAGGGGCAATCATTCTCAACTCGATCGCAGCAGTGAAACGTCTGACGCCGTTCTTTCGAGAATTGCTGGCACCTCATGGTTTAGTAGTTGGCGAGAATACGGGCTTATCTGGTCAGGAGGAAAAAGCGCGATCGCTACAAGCTGACTTGGTTATCGGTACTAGCACAATCGATGTCGGCGTTGATTTCAAGATTAATTTTCTAATTTTTGAATCAGCAGATGCAGGTAGCTTCATCCAGCGGTTAGGACGTTTAGGACGGCATGACGGATATGAACAAAATGGGCAAAATATTACTTTTGTAACTTTCACAGCTTACGCACTCGTACCCAATTTTCTAGTAGAAAAGCTGTTTCTCGGTGATTCGCCACCTTTAGAAGCAAGTAGCATCTATGACCGTTCCTTCTTTCACAATCAAATTCGTGACAATTACCGCCGAATCAATGATTTTGAAGGATATTACTCTCGCTGGGGTGCAGTACAGTCAATGCGGATTTGCCGACAGCTAGGACATAAGACAATTAAGCAGCAGTATGAAGGCAGTCAGAACGCATTTCAAACGGCTTGCGAAAAAGTGTTTAATACTAGCCTGAAAAAGGTGTTTGGTCTTAGCATGGCATGGGAAAGAGAGTGGCAACAACTCTCAGGTAAGGAAAAGGGAAATCCAATTACAGAAGATGCAGCAAGTTTTCGAGGGTCTAGTCCTCTTGGGTGCGGCATTTACGATCTAACAGAATCAAATGAGGCAGATAGGTTTAAAACTTACGATTTGCCAGGAATTTTGAGCAATCTGGAAATTGAAGTGATGACTAAAGAGGAGTTTATGCGATCGCTTCTCCAAACTGCTGAACGCATCGGACAACCCATCGCTAAAGGGCGATTTGCATACTGTCTCGCCTTCATGAAGTTACGGACATATCGGGAAGAACGGCTAAACTGGCGCTTTACCTATTCAGGCAAGTTGGATGCGATCGCAGATGCTTGGAAGGTTCAAGTTTTGAGAGGTATCGAGGTTTGGCAACCTGAGAACTATTGGATTGGTGAAATCAATAAGCGACTGAGGAAAGAAGCTTTAGTCAGTTATGTGCTGCGTCGTCCGGTGGCGGAAGTGCGATCGCGCTTACGACTCCCCATGCACTTTGCGATTTACCCGATTAGCGACCAATACAGTTTTCACGATCCAACTGCGCCTTATTCTATAGCGTTCAGCCAGTCCGCTTTACTGCTGGACACCCTTGCCTATTCGTTCAAAAGCAAAGGAGGCGAGATATGGATTGCTTAGGGGTTTCGATCCCTGAAAGGGATTATTAGAATGCTAAACACTCTTTGGTGTAAGCAAGGAGGCTTTAACACATGAGACCAAGGACGGAATTTTCAATCCCTTTAGTAGGTATTATTGCTGTGTTGTTTTTAAACAGGTTACCCCCTAAAGAAATATTTAACCACAATAGCCCTCTTCTGTCAAACCAGGGCGAAACCCTTGATTTTCCGTGGCAAAAATTCATAGTTTGAACCCAAGATAACAGAAAAGGAGTAGTAGAGAAGCGCAAGTTAGACAAATGTTATTCAAGCCCACAAGACTTTCTGTGACGCTATACTTAGTGCATGACAAAAAGGCTTGAGGACTTGAGAGCAAGGTCAGAGATTCGCTAGACAGGCAAGTAAGCCTCTTCCGGCGTAACTTTTGGACTTTAGCCTAGACTCCTTAATGCAGTCTAGTAACCGGGGAAACCCAAATGTAGTTTTTGTCGAGTGACTAGGAGGTATAGACCCAGCACATAAGCTTTTTTCTCTACTGTCAAACTATTATTAGGAGGTTCATTAATCGTGCTAAATCACGATACAGCCGTCCATAGTTTCTTGCGTCCAATTTTAGGCGATGTGCTCTATGAAAACAAGTTGCTTAAACAGCATATTGTCAAGCTAGAGCAGCGGCTAAGTTTACTGGAAGAACGAATGGATGAGCAGGATCTGCAAATTGATTACACAGTAGGTAAGCTGAGGCAATACGAGTCGGTTATGGATGCTTACGAAAATCGCCATTACGAGCGGGAATTTAGCGAAAACTGCTATTCTCTGAATGGTGATGCCAACTGTAACTATTAGTTGCTCCGAAAACTGACTCCAATACATCACAGATCTGTCGGGTGCGTTATGCCATCACAACGTACCCACAGGTTCCTATTAAAGATGCCCAATCACTCGGAAGATCGAGAAGCTATACGCCAAATTCGTGAAATTTATGGAGCATTTTTAGAAAAGCCTGAAAATGCAGATTTGGCAAATCGCTTGAGTGCGATCGCACAAAAGTATAGACGGATAGCTGAGATGGAGGTTAATGCTGAAACAAACCCTTTCGTAGGCTTAGATCGCGAAAACCTGCTGATGGAAGCCGAGACTGAATTTGAGGAACTCTCCAGTCAAATAAAGGAAGCCTACGATCTGAATCTGTCGCCATCCGAACGGCAACTGTTCGAGGGGCGATCGCAAGACGAAATCGATGAAATGCAAGAACTGATGAAACAATGGAGTCCAGCTACTTATGCAGATATTGCAGCAAGCATCCTCGACCACTCTTTTAGAAAGGATTACGACCCCTTGGAATATCTGCGTAACGCATCGAACTTCGATAAATCTAGAGCAATGCGAATTCCGCGCTTAGGTTGTAGTGAGGTAGGGACAGTGAGATGGGAGATTAGAAGCACTGGAGAATACCTGATTGAAACCCCAGAGGGTAAGACTGTCACCTATGGCTTCAATGATTAAGATAAATACTAACTAGAGGGTTATGAACATGAAACAAAATGAAGTCGAAATCTTCGAGCGCAATCGACTTTCTGAGCTTAAAACTCGTTTGTTCGCTTACGAAAAAGCCATGAAAGATGAACGACGTAAGCTATGGGAAACAGAAAAAGAATCGGAACAAGAATACACGGTTTGGAGCCAACTAGAACTTATTTCAACTTATATTTCCGGATACGTCAGCCAGATTGTTTCTTATGGCTATACACGCCAGGAACCTCGTGAAGCGATCGCTCACTTACACCAGATCAGTATCTTCGATATCGATTGCATTGTGGATTGGTATCGCAACTCAGGAGATGAGTATCCGAAAATTAAGCAGTTCTTCGAGCTTCTAGACTACATTCGTTTACTCACTCTAGAGTATATCGAGCGGTATCAGTTACTTGAACTGACACAAAAGTAATTTCCATTCAACGGAATCTCAAAATGCCTAACAAGATACTAACATTGGAAAAACTTAAGACACTTTCTCCACAACTACCAGAGAAAATCCCTTATCTCAAAATGCTGGTTCTATTCGGTTCTCGCGCCAGAGGAGATATCCATGCTAATAGTGACTGGGATTTTGCCGCTCTTTACGATGAAGAAGTCCGTAAGGCTTACATAAAAGATAATGCTTGGGCTTGGTTTGAAGTAGCTCAAATACTTGGTGAGGTTTTGGAAATCAATCAAGAACAAATTGATGTTGTTGAGTTGAATAATTGCTCGCTTCTAATTGCTCACTTTGTTGCTCGTGATGGCAAACTATTATATGAGAAAGAACCGGGTAAATTTACGGCTTTTCAAAAAAAAGCTTTCAAGAGCGATGTAGAAATGACAGCTATTCGCAGAGAGCTACGCCAGAAACTTGAGAAAAATTTGCAAAGGTGGGGAGTATGACAGTAATTGAGCCAGCGATAGTTTTAAGTAAACTAGATGCAATGATGAACTATCTAAATAACCTGAAGCGTTTTGAGTCTGTGACGTTGGAAGAGTATCTTGCTGATGATGACAAGCAGTTAATTGTAGAAAGATTGTTGCAGCTAATAATTCAGGTAGCAATAGACGTGAATCGATACTTGCTGAAACAATTAGGAATAGAACCCCCAGAAAGTAACTATGCAAGCTTTATAGAAATTAGCCGTCAAGGTATTGTTACAACTGAGTTAGCAGAAATATTGGCGGCTTCGGGAAGTTTGCGAAATCGACTGGTTCACCTTTACGAACAGATAGATCCGGTACAAGTTCACGCGGCAATTCCGAGAGCTTTGCAGCATTATCCGGTTTATCAAAGACAAGTGACAGAATATTTAGATTCACTAGAGGTGGAAAATGGCGATTAAGGGAAAAAAATCAGGCGAACAGGCTCGACATTTGTCTCTTTGGGATAGTGAGGAGGATATAAATTCTGAAGAATTTGATGATGATGATGCTTGGAAATCTAGTGATAACTCAGATTTTGAGGAAACGAGCGATCGGACTATCGAATCCCAGTCTCGCGAGTTACTAACCCTCAAGTTACTGCGAGAGGCAATCCAGGCTCAGAATCCAGACGATCGCGTGATGAGCGACTTTGCAGAGTATGTATTACCAAATCTGCTACGGGTGGCGATCGGCGTTACAGCCAAAGGCGGTAAGTACTTTGATGAACTCGATCGCAAAAATGAAGCCGAAGGAAAAGATAGAGTTCGGCGGGATAATGCAGGCGATCAATCGCTCAATACCCATTTGCTCAATGGATTGTTTCCAGCAAACTTAATTGAGCAAAGGTTAGAAAAACTCGATAGTACTGTGCGGCGAGTGGTGCGAGAACTGGAAAGGCGGATGGTAATTGCTGGGTTTATTCTGCATGATTTTGAGAAATTCCCCGATGTCCCGGCTGATTGTCGTAAGTTACCCTTAGAACAGCATCGTCAAATTATTGATGAAAAAGTTCGTCAGCTAGGTTTGGATCGCTTCATCAATGCTGATGAACCAGAAGCCTATCGAGAGTACCTAGATGATTTGCTCTGTGTCGCTTATAACGCTCAACGACGTTGGGATACTAACTGGAATTTTTCAGAGTTTGGGCTAAATCCAGTTCTGCGCGATCGCACTCTCCGCACTCTTTCAGACTTAACTTGTTTAGCGGATTCTCTAGCTTCAATTATCAAACATCCCCAGGATGCTGAAAATACAAGACTAAATGAGTTAATTCATAGCCTGAGTGATGGACAACTGAAATTCACTTACCACAGCATTGCTGAAAACAGAGGCGTACTCACCAACGTAGTGAATAACGCTTTGATGGAGGCGCACATCAGCCTTAATACCGACGATTTCACCTACTACGAGCCACTACTTTATCTGCCAACTGGCGTCATCTACTTGGCACGACGAGACTCACCTTCCGTCCAAATTGAAGATTTACCAAAACGGGTTGTAAGCAAGATTAAAGAATTCTGTGCAAGTCAACTGCGGCTGCGACAAACAGGCTTTGGTAGAGATGGCAAGGGGATGAAATATGCTGAATATTACAACCTATTTTTTGATGGCTCAGATTTAATGCAAGTTGCCCTTAGTGCCACACTAAGGATTCTAAATCCCACCAAAAACTCTGTTGCTAAAAGCCGCAGCGATAATCTCATCAAATTTCAGCAACAGGATGTTCTGTCGGCTGATTATAGTTTCAACTTTGATGACGATATTCGGATTGACCAAATTGCTGAATTTGGAGATTTAATCAGTCGCAAAATTTGGGGAGAACGAGTCGAGCGAATCGAAACCGAGCGCAAGAAGAACAAGAAACTTCCAGAATTACCTCATCTAGATATTGTCGAAGAAATTGCTAACTTTTGGAACCTCTCAGAGTATTTACCGCCAATCCGGGAAATCCAGCGGATTAATGAAAGCCTGAAGGAACACAAACTAAAGGGCAACACTGGTGGCGTTCCCTATGAATGGTACTACTTAGCAGCAAAGTATTTGGAGTCTCACCCTGGTTTAAGTCCAGAGGATCTTCGTCAAATTTGTGAAGAAGCGATCGCACAAATTTCCCAACTCATTAAACCTATTGTTTCACAGTACGAACTACCTGATGGTTGGGATGATTTGCGACTATGGGTAAAGCGAGTTGTCATGCTACCTGGAAAAGCGACATCTGCCACCGCATCTGCTGAAGTTTTCCTACAGGAGTTGTCAGGCTATCAGTTAGCTAAAAAACAGGGGAGAGGACGACAGCTAATTTGCTCTATTTCTCACTCTGCTTACACTGTCAAGGAACAGATGGAATCAGCGGTTTTATTTACTCCACAAGTTTATACCAATAAGCAAATGTTGGGAGGTTCTAACGCTAAGCGCAACATTTCTAGCATTGCGGGTGTGGAAATGATGCTGCGGCAAATTCTGATGAATCAGACGCAGGCAGTTGGTAAGCGATTTGAAGATGGGAAATATCGCTACCTCTACTTTTACCCGACTTATTACTTCACTCCTGAAACGAATAAGTTTCTCCAAAAAGCTTACAGCGGCATCGCTCAGACTCGCTTTGATACTAGCATTCGCAATCATTTTATCAGTAAAGATTTGGAGGCTAATCTTGAGCGCGATCGCTATCAAACTGTAGATGCTTTCTTGATTGATGAAGATTTGGAACGGAAGAAAAATTTGCCGGAAAAAGATCGGGAATTTAAACGCGATCGCACCTTCAAACTTTTCTATCCCGACGACCAACCGCTGACATTTTACTTCATGGCATTGCCACCAGGGAAAGATCCAACCGATACCGAATCTTGGGTAATGCCAGCTTGGTTAGCTTTTGCCTTCCCAATGATTTTGGATGTCAAAACTGTTGTTTCGGAGTCACCTATTCCACCTTTCAATGATGGGGCAGAGTTTGAGGAGAGCGTGTTTCTCGACAGTGCGCCGCAGGCATTTCGGGTGTTGCTGGGGCGCGATCGCTTCCGGCTAGATTACATTCTAGATGGTTGGAAAGATGCGAACGGCATTAAACATCCTGCTCCTTTGAATGTTCTCACTGCTGCCTATGCAATACATTTAGATGTTAATGCCAAGCAAGGTAAGGGAGGATATGACGCAAACTGGGGCAGGTTGGCAGAACTCGCGAGAGACTTTAAAACCAGTCCTCTCTATGTTTTTAGCTACCTTAAAGCCTTTACGCGCAATCAGAAAGTTGATGCTCCTAGCATCACCAAAATCAGGCTGTACGCCTATGACTTATACCCGTGTTTCGATCCTTATGTTGAATATCTTGAGGAATTAAGAGTGGACAAACAATCGCCTATTCATCACCCCAAAAAGTTAACAGAACTTTACCGGAAGTTCTATCGAGCTAAGTCTACAAAGGGTAAACTCACTAAGGCAAATGCGATCCTCAAACCGATTGATGAAGCAGCAGATGTCATTCTCAAGGCAGAGTTCAGTTCTTGCCGGGGTGAAACTCTAGTTGACTATGTAGCTGCACGGCTCTTTAGTTTAATGAATCGCGTTCATAGTTCGACGGCTGAAGGTCGTTGGGTTTTCAAGAACAGCGAACGTGACCAGGAACGAGAAGCGATTCTTGACTTTGCTCGGTATTTTGTTTTGGAAGTATTTGAGGGGACGTTTAAGGGCGATCGCGCTCATCTTGCGGGTCGCCAACTCAATCTGATCCGCGATACCAGTGAGTTTCTCTATCGCCTTGAAGATGACAAAGAACGCCGTGCGAGAAAGTTGACAGTTTTACTTCGGAAATTCTACCGAGTTAAAGTCACCGAGAAGGATCAGCTTAAAGCCAGCGTAATTGTGAAGCCGATCGACGTTGCAGCTAGTTCTATTCTCAAGGCCGAACCAAACTACCAACTTGAGAAATTGGTTCATAACGTTGCGGATGAAGTATCTGAACTTATGAGCGTAGTTCGCAAAGGTAATACGGAGGAACTTTCATTAATTGCGGATCGGGAGGAGGAAAGGCAAGAAATTATCATATTTGCTGAATATTTCGTAGTCGATCTGTTTTCTAAGTTTCTTCGAGGCGATCGCGTGCGTTTGCAAGGTCAATTAGACTCCATTAAGGAAGCTTGCGAATACTCTTATCGCCTAGAAGATGGCAAACAACATCGCCCCAAACAAGCTGTAACTGAGGATGAAACAGATGATTTACTTGAAGAGGAAGAAGAGTAAGAGAGCCTCTTTAACTCTATAACGTTCTACTTTTACCTAATAGGAGACAAACAATGACTTTGCTGAAAACAGTTGACCAAAAGAAATACTTTCACACCGAAATTCCCTACAAGCCAATGGGTAAGTACGTGCATTTTTTAACTGTGCGTGTAACTGAATCCTATCCTCTATTCCAGACAGATCAAGAGTTGAACAAAGCTAAAGTGAGAGCTGGAATTAAGAAAGAGAATCGTACTGCTATCAGTCGTCTCACAATGTTCAAACGCAAGCAGTCTACCCCTGAGCGTCTCGTTGGTCGCGAACTCCTTCGCAACTATGGTTTGATGACGGCTCAAGAGTGCGAGTACAATGTCAGATTTGCGATGGATAATCCCGACTGCATCATCTATGGTTTTGCCATTGGTGATTCGGGTTCCGAAAAATCCAAGGTAGTTGTGGACACCGCATTTTCCATCAAACCTTTTGATGATTCTCACGAATCATTCTCGCTTAACGCTCCCTACGAAAACGGGACAATGGCATCAAAGGGAGAATTGAAAGAATTACCCAAAGGCAAAGATAAGGGTAAGTTAGACGGAGAAATCGGCACAACTACAGCACGCTTCAACCAGCAAGACCACATCAGACCGCAAGTTTTCTTTCCCAGCATTATTACCTTAAAAGATCCGACTGAAGCGAGTTTTCTATATGTTTTCAACAACATCTTGCGTACCAGTCGCTACGGAGCGCAAACCACTCGTACAGGCACAATGCGAAACGAACTGATTGGTGTTGTTTTTGCTGATGGTGAAATTGCCAGCAATTTACGCTGGACTCAGGCAATTTACGATCTGTTTCCTACTGAAATACTCCAATCTATCGAGCCGCTTGATGAGGATGATGTGATGGAAAATGCAAATACAGCTATCAAATCACTGCTAAAAGATGAGCCAATCGTGATTACTCCTTTCATGGACGAAAAGTTAGATGATCTTTTGAAAGAAGTGAAATCGCTAACTAGCAACGAAGCGAGCCTGAAAGCCATTTTGCAGAAAGCAGATGAAGAGGCTAAAGCCTACGCGAAGAAACACATCAAAGGTAAAGCCGGAGCTACAGCAGCAGCGGAGTAAAGTTTATGGCAATCATTTATCGCTGCCAAATTGAGTTGCACGACAGCCTTTACTTCGCTACTCGCGAAATCGGAAGACTCTACGAGACAGAACCAGTTTTGCACAACTACGCACTCTGCTATGCGCTGGGACTTGTGGATAGCGAAATCTACTCCACTACTGTTTCCGAAGAGCATTCCTACCGCTACTTTTGTCCCGAACAAGTTCCTAAGTATGAGGAGCATTTAACGCCGCTCAATCAGCAGGGAATTTATGTAACTCCAGCTAGAGCAGTTAATCATTCTGCTATTCTCAATACCTGGAAGTATGCGAATAACAACTACCACGTTGAGATGGAGAAAACCCAGAAGAATATTCCCAGTTTTGGTAGAGCAAAAGAGATTGCAGCAGAAAGTGTGTTTGAGTTTTTCATCATTTCTGAAAAGTCTCTAACTTTACGGAGGTGGATTCGGCTGGGAAAATGGGCAAGTAAGGCTGAACTTACAGTTGAAGAACTTCCCAAACCAAAACGACATCAGGAGGATGAATTTATTTTTTCATATCCTTTGAACCCGATCGATGTAATGTTTAACCATCGGGTTTTGAGTTATGACACAATCAATATGCCGCCTGTGAGTTTGATTCGCAACGTGCGGATGAGAGGGGAATTCTACACCTTTGAAGGGTTGAAAGAAAATCTCAAAATTCCAGCGCGAATGCAGTATCGGTTTAGTTAACGAAATTGTAGGTTGGGTTTCGTTACTTCAACCCAACCTACTTTCTTCTACTTTGGAGTGCCAAAATGCCTCACAGTCTTGTCCTCAATCTTCTCCCGCAGTCGCCGATCGCATCGGGTTATCTGACGGGAAAGCACCTCCACGCACTGTTTTTGACTCTGGTGAGTTCGGTGGATAGGGAGTTGGGCGATCGCCTTCACGAACAAAAAACCGAGAAAGCTTTCGCCCTCAGTCCCCTTCAGGTCAGAAATAATTCTCATCGCGATCACCTCTTGCAATGGGAATACAGACAGCCTATAGCGGCTCACACCCCCTGCTGGTGGCGCGTTTCGCTGTTAGATGATGCTCTGTTTGCAGATCTGACTTCTTTGTGGTTGAATATCAATCCTCAGCATCCGTGGCATTTGGGATCGGCTGATTTGCAAATTACGAGTATCTTGGGTACGCCTCAATCTACTCAACCTTGGGCAAATTTTTCTACTTATGCTCAACTCTACGAGGAAGCTTCTGATTCGGAACGCCAGATTGATTTTTCTTTTTGTACTCCTACTGCTTTTCGTCAAAGCAATTTCGACTGCGCTTTGCCTAGTCGCGATAGCGTTTTTGGTAGTTTGCTGCGGCGATGGAATCAGTACAGTGGTATCCCGTTTGAAGAAACTTTACTGGAGCCGATTTTTCCGAGCTTTTTCAATATTCGTACTGAATTTGTGGCGGATTCCAGAAGTAAGTTTATCGGCTGTGTTGGGGTGATGAGTTTTCGCATTTTGGGTGAGATTGACGCTATTGCGATTAAGCAAATTAATGCTTTGGCTGATTTTGCGATGTACAGCGGGGTTGGGCGCAAGACGCCGATGGGTATGGGGATGATCCGACGACATTCTACTAAGGTTTCAAGGCATTGATCTATGAATGAGATTGATTACGTTCCTATTGGGGCATTGAATCACTATGCGTACTGTTCGCATCGCTGCTGGCGAATGTTTTGCGCTGGGGAGTTTAGCGAGAATCAGTATACCATAGAAGGGACGAGTTTGCACGATCGCGTACACACTCTCTCTGAAAGTTATCGCGATGAAACTTGGCAAGTTCGCGCTATCTGGCTGAAATCAGAGCAATACAAATTGATTGGAAAATCGGATTTGATTGAATCGGAATCGGGACAGTTATATCCGGTAGAATACAAACGAGGGCGCAAGGGTGAGTGGGATAATGATGAGTTGCAAGTGGCGGCGCAAGCGTTGTGTTTGGAAGAGATGACTGGGAAAAATGTGGCGACTGGCTATATTTATTATGCTCAATCTCATCAGCGTCAACTTGTGGAGATTTCTAAGCAGTTAAGAGAACAGGTTGTGGCGACTATTTCGGCTGTGACAATTCTATTACAAACTGGATCTAGACCACCAGCAATTTATTCGCAACGTTGTAAAGGTTGCAGTCTTTTTTCGCAATGTTTGCCTCAAGTTGCTGTGAAGGTAAGTTGCTATCGCGAAGATAGCTGATCTCATGTCCGGTAGCATCGTAAGAGTGATATTGTCAAATTCTCTGTTTTCATTGTAGGTTAATCTTTTACCGCAGATGAAGAGGGATGCACGCAGATGCACGCAGATATAAGAAGTCTAATTTTTTAGGCAATCGATGTTATCTGGCATGAGATAAATTCGATTTTAGAGCAGTTAGATAAATTGCCAGAATTTAAGAAGGTGAGGAAATCAACATGGGAACGGTTTATATCACGACTGAAGATGCTTTTGTGGGGAAAAGTGATGAATGTTTGTTGGTGAAGGCGAAGAATGAAAAGATTTTGGATGTGCCTTTAATTAAGGTTGATGGGGTTGTGGTTTTGGGTAGGGCTACGGTTTCGCCTGCGGTGGTGAATGAGTTGTTGTTACGGCACATTCCTTTGAGTTTTTTGACTGAGACTGGACGTTATTTGGGACGTTTGGAGCCGGAAATGAGTAAAAATATTTTTGTGCGAAAGGCGCAGTGGGATGCTGCTGGGGAATCTCCTCAAGCTATTCATTTGGTGAAAGGGTTTGTGCGTGGTAAGTTGAAGAATTATCGGATGTTGTTGTTGCGACAAGGGCGGAAATATTCGGAGCTGGATTTGGATGGGGCAATTGCTCGGATTGAAAACTCTATTGGCCCGATCGAGGAAACTAATAAGATCGATTCTTTGCGGGGTTTGGAAGGTTCTGGGAGTGCTGGTTATTTCGGTGCTTTTAATCAGTTGATTCGGGTGGAGGGGTTTAGTTTTAATGGGAGAAACCGCCGTCCTCCTACGGATTCGGTTAATGCAATGCTGAGTTTTGGTTATTCTTTGCTGCGTCACGATATCCAAAGTGCGGTTAATTTGGTGGGGTTCGATCCTTATTTGGGATATCTTCATTGCCAACATTACGGTCGTCCTAGTTTGGCGTTGGATTTGATGGAGGAGTTTCGTCCGTTGGTGGTTGATGCTTTTGTTTTGGGTGCGATTAATTTGCGGAAGGTTAGTCCGGGTGATTTTACGATCGAACCGCTTAGTAATGCGGTGTTGCTATCTGCTGAGGGACGGCGTGAGTTTCTGAAACTATATGAGGAGAAGAAGCAATCGAAGTTTAAACATCCGGTGTTGGGACGACAATGTACTTATCAGGAGGCGTTTGAGATTCAGGCGCGTTTGGTGGCGAAGTATTTGATGGGCGAGATTGAGAAGTATCCTCCTTTGGTGTTGAAATAAGATGTTTGTTGTTGTCTCTTACGATATTTCGGAGGATAGTCGTCGGACTAAGGTTCATTCTGTCCTCAAGTCTTACGGACAGTGGATGCAGTTTAGTGTGTTTGAGTGTGATTTGACGGAGACGCAATATGCTAAACTCCGATCGCGTCTGGGTAAGCTGATTAAACCTGAGTCGGACAGTATCCGCTTTTACTTCCTGTGTGTGTGCTGCCAAGGTAAGGTGGAGCGGATTGGGGGCGAAGCGGTGCGCGATGATTCGATTTTCTTTGCTTAGTTGCGACTACCTGTGGGTGTTTGGCGGGAGGGTGTGGAATTGGCGGCGCTATCCCTCCCCCAGCAAGGGTTTCAAGGTTTTGGGATGCGATCGAGGTAGTCGCAATTGCTGGAAAGCTTATGTAGACTGGTTTTTGGAGGTTTTTTCTTGGAGGGTATTGACAAGTTACCAGGCTGTAATGCTATTGTCTTAGGTGGTAGTCGCAAAAGCACCTTGAAAACTAAATACAGTAAGCGTTTTGAGGGACAGCACTGGAAATCGACTAAAATCCCTTTCAGGGATTGAAACTATTTAAAAGCTCGTAAAAGTTACCGCAATTCAGAAGCTGGAAATCGACTAAAATCCCTTTCAGGGATTGAAACCTTGTC
>CASBRD010000330.1 GCA_949128025.1 Oscillatoriales cyanobacterium PMM_0008
GGATTAGGGATTGGGGATTGGGGATTGGGGATTGGTGACAACTGACAACTGACAACTGACAACTGACCACTGACCACTGACCACTGACAACTGACAACTGACAACTGACAACTGACAACTGACCACTGACCACTGACCACTGACCACTGACCACTGACTAACGACTACTGACTACTAACATTTTGCTTTTCTTTGAGTTTCAGCAAGATTTCCGCATGAACTTCGCGGGTAATCGGGTAAAAATAGGCCAGCACCAAACCGCAGATGAGGGCAATTGTGGGCAGAGGGCCAATAGCAATGCGGATTGCCAACAGGACAGAATCTGGTTGAATAGGCGTAGCAGCGTTTGCCAGAGGTTTGACATATCCAGCCCAATCTAAGCTTTTCAGAACCAAGAAGACTGCGATCGCTAAACAAACTTTTTGCAGTAATACCACAAAGCTGTAGTATATGCCTTCCCGACGCTCTCCGGTTCTCAATTCATCCAGTTCGATCACGTCTGGCAACATTGACCAGGGAATCAGATAAGCTGTAGCAACACCGAAACCTGCCATCACCGATAAGACATACATCAAAGATATTTGACCGGGCTTTAAGAAAAACAGTCCTGCTTGTGCTAAAATCCACACTCCCATTCCCATAAAATAAACCGCTTTTTTGCCCACCCGTTCGCTAATCGCACTCCAGACAAACAGCATCACCAGAGCAGTTCCTTGGACGCCGAGAATCACTTGAGCGATCGCAGAATCTGGCAAGCGCATCCAACTAACCACAAAGTAAGGAATAATCGCAGCTGTAAGCTGGACACCGAGCCAGGAACAGAGATAAATACCGATCACAAACAAAAACGGTACATTGCTCAAAACAATCCGCAATTGTGACAAAATTGGTGTGGATACAGGCTGCTCGATCTCCGGGTGTCGTGCTGCTACAGCCATAACGCGGGAGCGAACCCCCCAAACACACCAATACATAGGCAATACGGACATCAGGGCACAAACCGCTCCAATTACCAAATACTGCTGAATGCGGTCATTCGGAATTACACCCGCAATAATACCGACCACAATCACAGAGAGAATACTACCCCCAATCGAGAAGCCAAATCGAAAGCTGTTGAGGTTGGTGCGTTCGTCGTAGTCTTGAGTCAGTTCGGGTGTCAGAGCGGTGTAGGGCAAATTGACGGCAGTGTAGAAAGAATTAAACAGAATCGATATAACCACGTAGTACCAGAACAATCCCCACTGATTCGTCGCCTCATCACCACTAAAGCGGGGTACAATCCACTGCAAAAAGAAAGTAATCCCGAAAGGAATCGCACCATATAGCATCCAAGGGAGGCGACGACCCCAACGGCGGTTCTGGGTGCGATCGCTCATCACACCCACCATCGGATCGTTCACCGCATCCCAAACCTTGCCAATCAGCAGCACCCATGCTGCCAATCCAGTATTCAAACCAGCGACATTGGTGAGGAAATATGCCGTATAAAACACCCCAATATTAGCTGTGATCGCAGCACCCATATCACCAGCACCGTAAGCCAGTTTGGTGTTGAAACTGAGCTTTCCGCTCTCAGGTGTGGAATCGGAATGGGGAGAATTGGCAGGATTACTCATCTTTCTTCCTCCCTGGAGACTCCCGCCATAGCTGTAAAGAGCTTGGCGGTGAGAGGAAAGGGAGGCCGGGGTCTATGCAACATAGCGACTCCTTGTTGTGCGGGGAACCGTCGCGCCTCAGAAGTGGCGAAACTCCCTGACATACCTGCTGGCATTACAGGATTGAGGCTACCGAGATTGTTCTGGAAAGACCCGCCTCGGTGGGGCGTTTAAGAAAGGGGATTGCTCCCCCTCGGATTTCTCCGGTAATGTGAGCTTCGACAATGTTTAGAGTCGGTAACTATCCAAACTACACTTCCTTAACCCTTGTACGGATGTTTAATAGTTTGGTTCTAGAGCAGGGAACTAGCTACGCATTCCCTGGTAGGTCTTAAACTCTTGCTCTAAACGGAGTACTCAAGGCACGCATTAAGCTTGCCGAAATGTACTTAGTCTGGTCAACTAGGCTTTTTCAAGCCCCCACTATATCGGTACTCCGATATAGTGGCGGGTTGTTGACACTACGGGCGATGGATTGTACTTGGCTAATTTTAGGCTCAACTGCTGCCAAACGCTATATTTTTGTTTGGCTTAGCGCCTCCGGTGAGAGGAAGCCGTCCCTTTTGGTTTGAGCGATCGAACTTTTTACTATACAAAATGGACAACGTTCGATCGGGAGATACTTGGTAAGTCTATTTGCCTGTTTTTGCTTTATCGTCTTTTATATCTAAAATTGCGTCACTTATGCCCGACATTTACGTCTCTTGGCCAGACTACTACTCTAAGATCGAAAACTTGGCTGTCAAAATCTATCAGTCCAACTGGAACTTCAACCAAATTATCTGTCTTGCGAGGGGTGGATTGCGAATTGGCGATACTCTCTCTCGGATTTACCGATATCCGCTGGCAATTCTAGCTGCCTCATCTTACGGTGGTTTCGAGAACCGAGTGCGAGGCGATCTCACATTTTCCTCTCACATAACTATGACCAACGATCGACTGGGCAGCCATATCCTCTTAGTCGATGACTTAGTAGATTCTGGCACCACTCTCCAGCAGAGCGTTGTCTGGCTAAAGCGCAATTATGGTTCCCAAATCGAAGAAATTCGGACAGCGGTACTCTGGTACAAAGGCTGTTCTGGAATTGCCCCAGATTATTACGTGGACTATTTACCGGATAGTCCCTGGATTCATCAGCCTTTTGAACCCTACGAGAACATGAATATAGCCGATCTAGCAGCATCTTATCCGGCAGCTTTAAATTCCAAACAGCCATAGCCAAATCGGGAGAGTGAAGAAGAGGAAAGCCGTACCGAGAGCGATCGCAGTTACGGCTAAATCTCGGTCTAGATTATAAGCTTCCGCAATAATCAGAGTCGCAAAAGCTGGCGGCATTGCCATTTGCAACAAGATTACCAGCAGAGGTAGCCCAGTCACACCCAACCCACGCAACCCGTACCCCAAAACCAAAGGAACCAGCAGCATTTTAATCCCCAAGGAAATGGACGCCTGTCGTACACTGCCCCAAGAAGATAACTGGCTCAACCGCATTCCAATTAATATTAGGGACAGCGCTATTATCGTCCACCCAAACCGCTGTAAGCTGGTATCAACTAAATCTGGTAGGGGCAGGAGTCTGAAAGCCAGTCCAAATCCCAAACTCCACAGAGCGGGAGTTTTCACAACCACACCGAGTAATGGCCCAAAACTATGCACTCCTGTGCCAAAGCGAGCAGCAAGAGCAACGCCCAACCCATAGGTTCCCAGGGTGCTGCCCAGCAAGTCGTAGAAGACCGCCCACCCAAAGTATTCCTGTCCAACTAGGGCAAGGGTGACAGGATAGCCTAAGTAGCCTGTATTGCCCAGCATCGATGCCAACAGGAAGCTGCCCTTATTCTGCTCTTCGCGATCGCCCTCAACACCAACATTAGATTGAAAATATGTTCGGATCTTAATCCCCGCCCAAGCAAGTCCAGCCCCCAATAGAATTGCCGCCCAAGCTGCCACTGGTGCGATCCAAATTGGCCCCGATAAATTAGTGCGTCGCAGAAACGCCACAATACTAATCGGGACTCCGATCCAGAAGAGAAACTGGCCCAAATAAGCGGGCACGCTTTTAGGCAGGATGTAGCCTAGAAACCATCCCAGGAGAACTCCTCCCGCGATCGGCATATAGAGTTCCAAAAGCTTAATTTCCGGACTGGACATGGTAGCTGAAGTTAAAGGAAATGGTAGCAGTCCGTTATCAGTTGTTCGTTGTCCGAGTGTTTTTGACCAATGACAAGGGAATTTTAGATTTTAATTAAATCTGCAATCTGCAATTTTCAATTTGAAATCCCCCAATGACCAATCTGACACCGTTACAATTTCTTTAGTGTTCTGGTTTCGATCTTAAGTGCAGGAGTGAATGGTGTGGATAATGCCAGCTTGTCTGGAAACCCCTCTAAGGTAGCAACTTCTTCTATGGAGGATATTCCCGAAGCCTTACGGGAAGTGGAGTCCCCATCACCCCAGCCGCGATCGCAGCGAGTCTGGCTGGTGGGACTATTAGTGGGATGGGGAGCGATCGCTCTTTTTGCCGGTCTTTGGTTCGCCAGTTTATCTCAATCTTCCTCTCGGACAACGACATCTCAAAAGAGTCAAGCAGCACCCACCACCGAACCAAGTCCCACCTCAACTGAAGCTGTCAATAATTCCCGCCACTCGCCGGATATAGTCTTGGGAAAATCAGGACACTTTGCTTACAAAGAAGCCCCCGGAGCAGAACTTCAACCCATTGCGGCGGATGGTCGTCTTAAGCTACGCAAAGCTGCTGCCCAGCAGTATAACGCTATGGTGGCAGCAGCTAGGGCACAGGGTGTCATTTTGGTGCCGATTTCGGGATTTCGCTCAGCGGCGGAACAGCAGCACCTGTTTTTTGACGTTAAAGCGCAGCGGGGACAGGTAGCAGCAGAACGAGCGACTGTCAGTGCGCCGCCTGGTTACAGCGAACACCACACGGGTTATGCCGTCGATGTTGGGGATGGAAGAGTACCGGCAACCAACCTGAGTCCCAACTTTGAAAAGACTGCTGCCTTCAGGTGGCTCCAGGCTAATGCGGCTCGCTATAGCTTTGAGAAGTCGTTCCCGAAAAACAATGCTCAAGGCGTCAGTTATGAGCCTTGGCACTGGAGGTTTGTGGGCGATCGCGACAGCTTAGAAACTTTTTACAAAGCCAAACAACTAAAAATTTAACAGAAATGTCGTCAGAAGTCCCCACCTAAAAATAGTAAAAAAACACCCACGGGCTAGGGGCTCCAAAAGTCAAAAGTCAAGCAGGGATTGGGGGCTAGGCGCTAGGGGCTAGGGAAATTGGGGAATTGGGAATTGGGAATTGGGAATTGGTGATTCTCTCCCCCACTCCCCCACTCCCCCAC
>CASBRD010000331.1 GCA_949128025.1 Oscillatoriales cyanobacterium PMM_0008
ACATTCAGATGCGACTAACACTGTAACTGAAAATATCGTCACTTCCGAGCAAAATATAGTTCCAACTGTAGAAGTTAGTCATTCGGATGCGACTAACACTGTAACTGAAAATATCGCGCCTTCCAATCCTGATGCGATCGCTTCACCAATTCAAAGCGTACAACAGACAACTACTCCATCTAACACTTTAAATACAGTCACTCAGACATTACCAACTAATGAGACACCAGCAGTTTCAGATGTCGTAAGTCATGTAACAACAACTGATGTTAACCACCCATCTAGTAGCGAAGCAAATATTACTGCTTCCCAGGAGGTCGCGCCGAATCAGACACCAGTAACTTCTCCTGAAATTACTCATGTAACTGCGACTGAAACTTCAATTAACCAAAGCAGTAATGTAACTAATATCCCGCCGTCTACCCAAACTGAATCTGCTAATACTACTGGGGTATCAACAGGGACAACAGATCATCCAACTGTTGTAACTGCAACTCCTACTTCCAGCGTTAATGACACTGTTTTATCAACACCTTCAGACGCAGTTCAGACAGCTACGACTACTCATAATACTGTGTCATCAACTCCTGTAGTTGAACATTCGACAGTTACGCCAGATGCGAAAGTAACTAGCAGCGAACATAGCAACCCTGTAGTTGATGCGATCGCAAAATCAGAACCAATAACAAAGCCAGAAGTATCTGGGGTCTTCACAGTTGATTCTACCGGCAAAGTTAGCGTTGATTACCTATATGATGGTGGCTATTATCAGGGAGAATTAGCCATCTTCAGCACGAAGGGGATGGAACACTTACAACCAGGAACGCCAGCTTTTATTCAAGAAGCTGCAAATCGCGCATTGAGTAATTCGGAATTAGGTCATGTAATGATTTCCGATGCACTTGAGGGTTCTAAATTTAGCGGTAATTTAGGGGAACGGGATTGGAATGCTGGCGTTTATCAAGGTGCAAAAACTATCAGCATGAATCCTGGAGATGAGTTTGCTGTCATGCTAGTTCCTCATGGTAAGGTGCAGCAAGTTTTTGATAATCCGAAGATTGGCGGTGCTAAAAGTCCGTTATTTTCGATTTCCACCAGCAATGAGAAATTTGCTCAAATGGTGGATGTGACTGGTAAGGGTCATACTTTCGCGTTTGAGGATTTGCGAGTTGATGGAAAATCAGACAGAGATTATAACGATATTATTTTCCAGGTGAAAGGTGCGACAGGCGAAGCACAGCATTTTGAGGAAGCGATCGCACCCGGTAAAGATTGGCGCAATTCTGTTTTGGGTAAGGAGTTGCTTGCTTTTGCTGCTACCGCCGATATCAAACTTGATATTGCACATCCAGTTAGCGATATTACTCTAACTCCCACTCAACCTACTAATACAGTTGACCTTTCGCAAGTATTTTCTCACCAAAATTCAGAGAAATTGCACTATGAAATTATTGCTGGAAATAGCGCATCTCTGCAAGTGCAACTGGATGGAAATCAACTGCATTTGACAGGTTTACCGAAAACTGGATTGACGGAAGTTGCGATTCGTGCGTTTGATGATGCGGGTAATGTTGTCAATCACTCTTTTGCAGTGACAACTAGCACTTTGAGTCAAGAGTCTACGCAGGCGGTGAATGCTGCTTTAACGCAGTTGACAGATGCTTTGGCGCAAAATACTAACGATTTAGGAGAAGGATTGGGTAGCGAAGCGGGAGAAATTGCGTTATCGCAATTAGAAATGTTAATTCAGCAAGATCCCGATATTTTGCGACTACTGAATAAACCCGAATCTCTCTCGAAATTGGGTATTAGTAATGCTGGTGTAGATACAATCCGCAATCTTTTATCGAGTCAAGAAATTGCGGAGGAATTCGGATTACCTGTAACTTTGGGAGAAGCTTTAAGCAATCCAGATAAAACGCTGTTGGATAGCTATTTAATTAATGCGGATGAAGCGGTAGATTTGCTTTCCATCGAAGCGAAGCAACCGAAAGTGGGATTCCTAGATTTCAGCGGCGAACATACTCAGCGAGTGACTGAAAGTTTTGCTTCTATTAACCCGTTGGCGAAGTTTGATACTTTACCAATTAGTAATGGAAATTGGGCGGAACAATTAGTTAAGTTTGTCGATAAAGTGCGGCTGTCTGGCGAGGATCATGGGATAGTTAATCTCAGCTTTGACTTATCACAAATTGATGATATTGGATTGACGACGCGGTATGAATTGACACCAGCAGAACAGAATGCGATCGCATACGCACGCGACAACAATATCTTATTAGTTGTTGCGGCTGGAAATACCGGGGATAAAATGTCTGCTTTGGGTGCAGCAGCCGAACAATTTGATAATATTATTACCGTTGGTGCTGTCAATCAATTAGAGGAACGCGCCGACTATTCTGCGATGGGGAAAGGGTTGTCGATCGTTGCACCTGGGGGAGAATGGGATGACGATCCAAATGCGTTTGTCGGTACTTCTAGGGCGACTCCTTATGTAACAGCAGCAGCATCTTTAATTTGGGCAGCTAATTCGGGATTGAGTTATCAACAAGTTAAGGAGTTACTATTAGCAACCGCAGCAGATTTGAATACTCCTGGTTGGGATTCCGAGACGGGTGCGGGATTGCTGGATGTTAAGGAAGCTGTGCGTCGCGCTCAATTAATTGAGCCACAGAAACCCTTCAGTGGTGAAGGAAGGTCGAAAACTTTAGAACGTGCGGCTTCTGATGGAACTGAGAAGGCAATTAAATCTTTAGAAAATACGCAAGAAAGTCTGCTGGAACAATGGCAAGTTTTAGCTGATTTGGGAAATCCTGCACTTACTTTATCCGAATTACAAACCCAAGTTGGGGATAAAATTGCGGCGGCTTTCAAGAAATATCAAGAAGTCAGCACGGAAGCGGGAATTACCACAGCCCAAGCGCAACAATGGGCAGAAGCTTTAGCTTTAGCAACGCAACATTATCAAATCGAAGAAACGCGATTGCAAGCACTGGAAACCCGGAAAAAAGAACTAGAAGCACAGTTAGCACAATTCGGTGAACAAAAAACGGCTTTAGAGAAAGAAACTCAAACTCTGTTAGCGAGTATTAAAGAACAAATTACCCTAGCAGAATCGGATTTAGCTAAAGCAAAAGATAAACTCACTAATCCCTTTGGCGATGCGGATGATAATTTGCAAATTAATCCCGAAGCAGTGCGACAATCGGCGCTTCAGCAACAACAAATGGCGCAACAATTCCAACAGCATGCGCTAGGTTTTGATATAGAAAGACAACGATATCAAAATGCAGCGGCTGGAATTAATGCTCAACGTTGGCAAGTTGTGGGAAGTCAAAGAGGACGTTCTGGAAGAACAACACAAAATTGGGGTTGGGGTATCGATCCGAATCAGCAAAAGCGCAAAAATACCTATAATTGGCAAGCGGGAATATCGGCACAAAACAGCCAATCGATGACGCAATTATCCCAGCAATCGCAACAACAAAGTAACCTGTTAAATCAATACGCTAACTTCTTAGAAGGACGGCAGAATAATTTAGGTTTAGGTGCAGGTAGTGTTGAAGATGCTGCTAAAGTTCTGCAATTGTTACAAGCACAAGCAGCAGAACAGCAAAAAATTGCTAATCAATATTTCCAACAAGCTGCTGTTGCAGAACAGCGTCGCCAAGCAAATCAAGATACTGCTAATTGGCATAATTCTTTAATTAATCGCACGGAAGTTGTAGGTACTCGGCGGACGGGTCGTTCTGGAAGAAATCAGGAACCTGTTTATGGTACGGTACACTATCCCGAACATATTGCACCTGCGAATCAAGCTCAATATTTGGCAAATGTTGCTGCTGGAGAACGAAATAATTACCAACAGTTAGCACAACAAGCACAACAACAGGCAACTGCTCTACAACAACAAGTAGGAAAATTACAAACTCGTCTCAGAGATTGGCCTGTTTTGAAACAGGGGATTGATTATGAAATTGATGCTGATGCACTGCGTTTGCAAGCTGAAAAAGATTTACTCGCGTTACATACACCCGTGCAAGAGCAGAAGTTAGAAACGCTGAATCTGCAAATTTCTCAAGCTCAAGAGGAATTGCAAAAGCTAGAAAATCAAAAAATTCCGACGCAACAACAGGCTACTGATTTAACAGAAAATCGGTTGAAGGAAACTCAGACAGAAGTAGAAGCAATTCAAACAGAACGCGCTTCGGCACAGAAGGATTTACAAAACTTCTTGGAAACGTCTGGTTTCTTGTTACCTTATCGGGAACGGTTGACGGCTGTTCAAAAATCCATTCAACGACTAGAAAACGAAAAGCTGGATGTCCAGTTAAAAATGCAGCAGTTGGCTAATCTATTGACGCAAACGCCTAGTGATAGTCTGCGCCAACAACTTAATTATTGGAATGATCATTTAGCAACGATTAATCAGGAGTTAGATTGGGCGAAGTTACAGCAAGATCAGTTGGCGCAAGCGATCGCAGATTCTCCTGAAAGATTGGCGATTTCTGCATTGATTAAAGAATTAGAAACCGCACCTGCTTCTATTAATCCCACATCCAAAATCGAAAAGCTGAAATTGATGGAGGGAAGTGGTGCGAATTTCTTAGAAGGTTTTGATAATTTGGCTCAACGTCTTGCGGATGCTAAAGCTGAAGAAAATCAGACTCAGAAAGAGTTAGATAAGCTGAATCGAGAATATCGGGAGTTGGGTTTGCAGAAAGCCAATTTGGAAGATAATCTGATTCCGGGGAAACAAAAAGAGATTGCGGCGAAAGAGAAGCAAATTGCGGGGACGGAAAGTGCGATCGCGCAAACTCAAGCATCTTTAAATTCACTGCAAAATCAGCTAACACAAACACAAGATTCTTTAGCGCAAAAAACGGGAGAAATTCAGCAAAAATCGGCAGAAATTGCTGCTACTCAATCTCAGGTTACTAATCTTCAAAATCAGATTGCTGCTAATACTTCTCAAATTCAGCAACAGCAGTCTGTCGCGCAGGGTTATCAGAATCAAATTAATCAAGCGAATAATAATGTTAACTCCTTAGAACAGCAACGGCAACAGCATCAAGCTAATGCTAATTACTGGAATAGTCAGGTTAATACTTGGGGGGTTGTAGGATGGCAAGACCAAGGTTATTGGGGTGGAAGAAAAGGGAGACAGTGGATATCTAATTGGCAACCTGTTTACGGTTCAATTTATAACCCACAAGCTGAAGCTAATCGCAATGCTGAACAAGCAGCAGCTAATAATGCAGCTTGGCAGCGAGATGTCGCGAATCAACAAGCACAACAACTATCTGCAACTTTACAGCCTCAAATTGCTGCTAATCAGCAACAAATCGCTACTTTACAAAACCAGCAGCAGTCTTTAACTCAGCAACAACAGGCATTAAATTCTCAACTGACTAACCAACAAACTAAACTCCAACAACTGCAACAAGAACTGCAAGCAATTACCCAGCAAGTTAACAATCTGCAATCTCAAATCAACCAAACTCAGAACCAATTAGCCGGGTTAAATACTCAACTGGGCAATCAACAACTGCAACGAGATGCTTTAACTGCACAACTGGCACAACTGAATCAACAAAAATCCGATCTTGAACAAAAGCTAATTGAGAAATATCGGGAAATTGAACTCACTGATAAATACTTTGACCAAGTTAATGCCGAAGTTGAACGCTTACAAAGCCGCTTAGATTTGCTTAACAAAGCTGGGGTTTTAGAGCAAAAATATCAGCAAAATTGGCAGTCTTGGCAACAAACAACTCAGGAACAAGCGACGGCAACTCAAGCGTTATTAGATGTTCGTAAAGCTGGACAACCCGATCGCGATCGCTTGCTATCCTTACAACAACAATTGAATCAGACTCAGGTGAAGTTGGATCAGGCGAAATCTATCCAAAAATCGATTGCGGATACCCAACAATCTCTGGAATTTACGAAACTGCAACTAGGGAATCAAAACTTACTGCTACAAAGTTTAATTGACCGCGATAATCCATTAGCCGCCGCCGAGCGATATTATCTCAATCAAGCGGCTGCACATCAACAAAAAATATGGTATTGGAATGGCAGTTCCTACGCTTATAATGCTGCTGAAGCTGATGTCTATCGTGCTAGTTTGCAGCAATCTTCGTTTATCGCCGATCAACGTAATCGCGCATGGAAACAGCGACAAGATACTCTGGCAAAGATTAACGAACTTAATCAAAAGATATCTCAGCAAACATCTGATATTGCCAAGCAGCGATCTGAATTAGCCAGTTTGGGACAAACAATTCCTCAAATAGAGTCGCAAATCATCACAATCCAAGGGGAAATTACCACTGTTAACAAACGCTTAGAACCGCTACAAGTTCAGGAAAATAAACAGACTAAAATTATCCAAACGGCAACGACTCAGGCGCAAAATTTAGCGGCTGAACTATCTCAAACTACTCAATTACATTCGACGGCTTTGCGTCAGTTGATTGGGTTTGGGATTCTCGCTTCTGAGTCCGATGTTGATTTCTTTGCTACACAAGTGGAGCCGCAAGTCAATACCCATTTGGAACAATTAAAAACTGTGGGGAATGACTTAGGAAATCAAATCAATAGTCAAAATCAACTTATTGCTAATTGGGAGCAAGAATTAGCTAATACTCAAGATGATGTGAGCAAGCAAGTGCTGACAAATCTGATTGATCAAGCTAAGACACAATTAGGTAATTTGGAAAGTTTGAAAGCATCGAATCAGACTAATGCTAATGAGTTAAAGGAATTGTTGAAACAGGCAACAGAGGCGTTGACTCCTTTGCGTCAAAAGCAAGAGTTGGAAATTCGTCAAAAACTTGAGAGTAATGATGGACGATTGGAATCTTTGCAGTCTCAATTGAATTCGGAAAATGCGGCAGATGCGGCGATTAAATCTGGGACGGTGTTAGATCATGTGCAATTGGCAGACCAAATTAATCAAGATTTGCGTTTGGGTGTCACCAATTGGACGGAACAATTGTTAGCTGGAAATCAGCAGACAAAGGCACTGGTTACACAGCAACAGGATTTATCTAATTCTGTTGATGAATTGATTACTTATATCAATGATCAATTGGCAGAACCCGATGGGAATTATAATCGCATTCACGATAATTTAGAAGATGGGATTACGACTCTCGGTGTAGTTGAAAATCGTGCCGATGAATTGGATAGCGCTTTCACTTCTACTGAGGACGCGATCGCACGGATTAAACTTCGCATTGAGCAAGATGTTAAATTGTGGGAAGAAATTGCACCGATCGCGATTCGTTATGGGGTTGAATCTCAGGAATTGAAAGACTATCTCCAAACACCAGGAGATGAAAAAACTCGCCGTGCAGCTTTCCTTGCTAAATATCCAGATAATGGCACGGCAATTGACTTGTTAAAAGGAGCAACTTTAGAAGGGAAAAATCCCAATCAGCAAATTTCTAACCTGCTAAATTCTCCTTCTGCTGATGTTTTACTCAATGCCGCAGCAGTAGAAGGACGCAACCCAAATCAAGCGCTATTTGATAAAGCAAAAGCAGAACAAGCATCCCATGAAGCTCAAGGTTATGCCGCTTTAGCTCAAGCAGCTTGGTATGAACAACAAGCGGCTTATAATTGGAATGTCAGTCGTAAAAATGGCCCCTATTGGTACGAACAACGTTGGGTGAGTGGTAAGCGTAGAAGAAGAGGACGTTGGGAAACTGTCACCCACGTTGACTATAACTGGATTGTCTGGCAACAATATTCTCAAATATTCCCTCAGTTACGCGCCCAAGGATATGCTCATTTAGTTGAAGCTGACAAATGGCGCAAGGAAAAAGAACGTATTGAACCGCTAAAAAATCAGTGGGTTGCTGCTAACGATGCGGCAAATCAAGCTGAACCTCCTATTGATGAAGCTCGTAATTTCTATGCCGAATTAGAGGCTGCACGACAATCAATTCCAGGGGATAAAGCTCAACTTGCCAGTTTAGAAAACCTCCTTCCTATCATTCAGCAACAGTTAGAACAAGCTGAAGCTGAAGCGGCCGCGCAAAATGCTAAAGTGCGGCAACAATGGCAAGAATATGATACTAATTCTGAGGAGTATCGCGCGGCTATTGCTGACATTTTGCAACGTCGCGGCGAACTGAATACTAAAGCGATCGAAACTCAGCAACAATTAGCGGATGCTGAACGGAATGTCGAACGTCAAATGGTGGGATTGAGTACGGAATTAGAAAGCACTAAATTGCTGACTACGAGCCTAGAACAGCAACGGCGATCGCTGCAAAATCAGATTATTAATTTGCAGAATCAAGGTGTGACTGGGGAAGCTTTGGATGATTTGAATACTAATTTAGTTCAAGTCGATCGCTCTTTACAATTGCTGAATAATAAGGCTGCAATATTAACAGCACAGCAAACGGCTCTCACCCAAAAACGCACGATGTTGACGGCACAAAATGAGGTGATTCTAGCAGAACAACGGCTGTTAGATGCTTACATTCAAGACCCGGATGCTGATTATAGCAATCTGCAACAACAATTAAATGATGCCCGTGCTGCGTTGGCAGAAGCGCAACGATTGGCAGAACAAGCAGAAGCTGCAAGTCAGGCACTTACGGCTCCTTTGGAACAATTAAAAACAGATTTGTTGGCGCAAAATGATGAACATTTGAAGGCAGCTAAGGAACATCAACAGATTCTTAAAGCGTTGGTGGAGGCTACTCAATCTAATGCTAATTACACTTTGCAAGCTGCACAAAAACAGCAAGAAGTCAATAATTTTGAGTTCCAAATTATTCAGCGTTTGCAGCAAGCAACGGCGGCTGGCTATCAGGAAGCTAAGGCTTTGTTGGATGTCGCCCAGCGTAATGATATGGCGACGGCGGCGGAGATTTATTACCGAGATTACAGCGATCTTGCTAGTGATAAGGGTGGTAAATGTACCCCTGGTTTAGCACGTCCTGAAGACCGAATGCTGGCAGATCAATATTACGGCGAAATGCTGAATAATCGCGAGTTACAACGTCGCGCTCAAGCTCAAGCTGATGCTTTCCGTCAAGCAAAGGAAACGGCAGAAGCGCAGATGAAAACTTTGCAATCGCAACAAGAAATTGCTGCTCAATTGTTAAGTGATTTGAATGCTAAGGTTGCGGAAACTCAGGCGGAACGCGAGAAGAAAACCCAGGATTTAGCTGTTGCCCAAGCTAGTTTAGATGGTATTACTCGGATTCGCGAACAAACGGAGCAAACATTTATCCAGTTAGTTACACTGGAAAAACTCAATTTGGCACAGGCGCAATTAGAGCAAGAAATTGCCCAAAATCGTCAGGCTAGTATTGATGAAGCGGTGAAAGAGCGACAAGAGCGCGATCGCTTGGAATTAGATCGCCAACGGAAGGAAACAACGGCGAAAATTGAGCAACTGAAACAACTGCAAGCTGAGGATAATTTGCGACAAAATTTGAATCAGGCGCGGGGACAGTTGGGCTTAGCAACGTTAGATCCAACGGAAGATCCGATGCAGTTGCAAACTCAATTGGCTAGTTTGCTTGATAGCTTGCAAGATTTACCGACCCAAATTCCAGACTTACCAAACGAATTGCGATCGCTCCTCAAAGAAGCACAAGGCGATATTAATCTAGCCTTACAAGGCAAAGTTCAGGAAGTCAGTAAAGCAAACTTGACATCAGCGTTGGAGGCATTAATCATCCAAGGTAATCTATACAAATCTCAACTCGATCAGATTATCCAAGAAGAGGAAGCCGATTTTCAACTTCTACAAGATTCTCAAGATGACATCCAATTTGCTAGTAAACAATTTTTAGAAGAAATTGACGAATCAAAATTGCTTGATGAAGAAAAGAAAATTCTTACCCCATTAGCTATTGAATCCATAGCTAAGGTAGCTTATGCTAATCAAGCAGTAAGTATTTCTAAAGAGCTTGCCCAATACGCAAAAGACATTCTTAAAGAAATACTAGACTACCGCAAGAAACAACGCGAACAGCGCAAAAAAGCATTTTGGCAGATGATTCTCAATATTGGGATGAATGTGCTAAGTATTATCAGTTTGATTGTTGCCCCCTTCGCGCCAATGGTAGCTTTAGGTTTAAATCTAGTTAAAGGCGTGATTAATACAGTGATGGCAGCCATCAATGGTGATTGGATGGGAGCTATTTTCAGTGGTATAATGACAGCAGCCAGCTTTGTTAGTGGTGCTTTAGGAAATATCATAAATAAAGCAGGTAACTGTCTCTGTGTATTTGGCACATCAATTGCGAAATCAACCCTCCAAAACATTAAAAATGGGATCGATGCTCTCAAGAACCTAGCCACTGGAGCCTATAATGGCGCAAAATCTATCATGTCAGGCGATAAGATTTTAGGTGCATTACAAATTCTTGGTGGTTTAGCCGGTGCTGCAACTACAGGTTTAGGTGATGCGATTAAGAGCCTGCCAGGTGGCGATATGATTTTCAAAGTTATTAAAGAACTTGAAAAAACACCGATCGCTATTCTTAATGGCATCCGCACTATTCAAAGTGGGGATACCTTTAATGGGATTAGCAATATTTTAGGCGCAGTTTTATCAACGGGCAAAAACCTCACAGCGGGAACTGGCCCAGACTGTGATTGCGATGGCAAAGAAGATTCTTCGTCATTTGCTTACAAACTGTTTAGTACCTTGGGCAATATCAACAGTAGTACAAGTGTTGTTGTCAATAAATTCATCCGTCAAGGCGGTGTCACTGGCTGGCTCACGGGCATAGGAGACTTAGCAAAAATCTGGCAAGGTGACTTAGGGAAATTAATCGATATCACTAAACTTTCAAGTAATACCAAAGATTTTGCTAAGGATACCCTAGCAGTTTTGTCAGAAGCCCCCCAAAAAATCAGCAAAGGCATTAATTACATCAAAGATAAAGAGTATGTCAAGGGCATAGGTACTTTGCTTGATACTGTCCTCTCTTCTGCCAAAATTTATGCTGATGAAACCAAAGCAGCACCTTATGTTAATGCTGTATCAAACATCGGCTATACGGGCATTGCGTTAGCTACTGTTATTGATGGCGCAAAAGATGGCTTGAAAGAGTTGCTCAAGAGTTTGCCAGAAGCTGCTGACTATCTTAAAAAGGCATGGTCTGATGAATATCAAAAGTCAGAGTTACACCAATACCTTGATGGACTGTTAAGCAAATTCAATACCGATGTTAAAGCTGGAAGTAGCTTGAAAGATAAGTTTGAAGCCTTGAAAACTGCTGTAAAATCGCTCTTCAATAATGATACTTTGAAAGCGATGGGCAAAACAATCGATGAGTTTTTGGACAGCTTAGTACCTTGGAATCAACCTGCACCAATTTCTTTACCAATTCCTGTATTAACTACTCCATAAAATGCTTTGCTTTTGTCCTTAATATAAGGGCAAAGCATCCGCTAATCGGCATTTTTGATGGTAGTTGTTTATACAATGTTGAGAATGCTATTCACTCCTCTCTTTCTGCAAGCTATCCAAAGCCTGATCGCCCTCTATTTAACCTCAAAAAAGGAGTCTTGTCTTATGACGATCGCACATTGGCTATTACCCACCAAAAAGAAGGAGCGATCGGCTTTTTCCCAAGCGATCGCACTTTCGCAAATCCTCTATTTCTAAGCTTGTGCGACCGCATTAACAAAGCTTAGAAATTACAGGAATAATCGTTCAAAACTTATCTGAAGGAATTTATATATCTCTTCTGGAAAAATCCAAAATTCTGTTGATGGCAGCTTTTATCTTGGGTCTGACTGCTAAACCCAGTTTCTCTGCCATTTTCAACGTTGCATCTGACTTTTCTCTAACCAATAACCCCAATGGCGCTTGGCGCTATGGCTGGTCATCAAGCCTGGGATCTAGCTTCAACCTATATAACAAAGTAGGAAAGCTGACTCCTACCATTGACTTGTGGTACGATCCTACAAAAACTGGGTCGCCTTTTGTTGTTCATAACTCAACCGCAACGGTCAACAATTCTCATCCAACAATAACATACCAACCTAGTCAACTAGGCTTTCATCCCGGTTATTATGGAGAGTATAGTATTGTCCGCACCGATTGCGCCTGAAGCAGGAACTTACTCACTTGCTACAATGTTTACCGGCCTCGATCATGTTGGGCCGACTACAACAGATGTTCACGTTCTCCATAACAATATTTTACTTTTC
>CASBRD010000332.1 GCA_949128025.1 Oscillatoriales cyanobacterium PMM_0008
ACTCCGTTCCCGCCACAAGATTATGTAGGGGCGAAGCATTGCGGAATTAACTTTTCGGTTTTGAGTTAAGCTTAATCCCGCAATGCTTCGCCCTCCCACTATACATAGTCTTCCACCGGAAAGGGAGTAATGATAATTCTGCAAGATGTCCGTTTATAATCTACCCAAAACCTATGACTCTAATTCTCACCAACGACGACGGCATCGACGCCCCAGGTATTCGCGCATTACAAAAAGCTGTCAACGGTAACGCCATCATTGTCGCCCCGAAAGACCATTTATCGGGTTGCGGTCATCAAGTTACCACCACTGGCGCTATTCACGTCGAACGTCGATCGCAAACCGCTTATGCTGTTGGTGGTACTCCAGCTGATTGTACCCGCCTTGCCATTACACATCTTTGTAAAAATGTCAAATGGGTTCTATCGGGCATCAATGCTGGCGGCAATATGGGTGTTGATGTTTACATTTCGGGTACGGTGGCGGCAGTGAGAGAAGCTGCAATCCACGGTATTCCCGGAATTGCAGTTTCCCACTATCGCAAAGGCAAGTTAAATGTTGATTGGGATACTGCTGCTAGATGGACTGCGAAAGTATTAGATGATTTGTTCACTAGACCGATCGCACCCGGTACTTTCTGGAATGTTAATTTACCACATCTCCTTCCCGGAGATCCAGATCCAGATATGGTGTTTTGCCAACCCAGTACGGAACCTTTGCCAGTAAATTACCGAGTTGAAGGTGATGAATATTACTATCATGGAGAGTATGCAAAACGCGATCGCACTCCCGGAACCGATGTCGATGTCTGCTTCTCTGGTAAAATTGCTATAACTCAACTCAGGCTGTAAAATAACTAAGGCGATCGTACTGATGAACAACCTGTGGAACCAACAGAAGAACAATATCTAATTCTCAACGCCCTGGATACCTTATTTTTACTTCAGGAGCGATTCTACGATCAAAACACAGGAATTTGGTACATTCAGACCCCTAGCCCTTTCCTCCCCATTGCTAAAATGTTGCAGAATGGAGATATTACACCTATTGAACCGGAGTCAGAACTATGACAGAACTTACTGAAGATCGGAAACAAAAGTACGAAAGATTTAAGCAATTTTTCGCTATAGCTCGTCAGCGCTACTTAGAAGCGGGGGGCGATCCTCGGAAAGGAGCTGACGGAAGTTACTTAACTGATGAAGAGAAGAAAGAGTTTTTTGGTTTAGGGCGAGAACTAGGTAACGTTCGTATCATCGGTGATGAAGTTCATACAACAGGACGTTCTTGGAAATTACCACCAAAAAAGAGTGATGAAATGGAAAAATGCGAATCTTAAATCATAGGTGAAACTCCTTGCGCTCGCACGATGATTACTTAACTGATGAAGAAAGGAAAGAATTATATAGTATAGGACGCCAAATATTTGGTGTTGTTACAAATGGCGACGAAATTCAATGTCAAGGCCAGTCTTGGAAAATCCCAGCCAAATCAACTAATCGATAGGATACAAGAAAATGCGAATCTTAATCATGGGTGGAACCCGCTTTATCGGGGTTTATTTAACTAAAATCTTGTTAGAACAAGGTCACGAAGTCGTATTATTTAATCGCGGCAAAAAACCTGCGCCAGTTGAAGGTATACAACAAATTCATGGCGATCGCACTGACGCCTCCCAAATCAAAGAAAAGTTATCTTCGGAAAACTTTGATGCTATCTTTGATAACAACGGACGCGAACTTAGCGATACTCAACCTTTGGCGGATATTTTTAAAGGCAAAGTTAAACATTTTGTCTATATGAGTTCGGCGGGAGTTTATCTCAAAACCGACCAATTACCGCATATTGAAGGGGATGCGATCGATCCGAAAAGTCGCCACAAAGGTAAGCATGAAACTGAATCTTACTTAATCGAACAAGGATCACCTTTTACTTCAATTCGGCCTACTTATATTTACGGCCCACAAAATTATAATGATGTGGAAGCATGGTTTTTTGACAGAATTGTCCGCGATCGGCCCATTCCTGTCCCTGGTAACGGATTACACATCACCCAACTCGGTCATTGCAAAGACTTAGCCAACGCGATGGCGGCGGTGTTGGGGAACGAGAAAGCGATCGCACAGATATATAATATATCGGGAGAACGCTACGTCACTTTTGATGGACTTGCACGCGCCTGTGCAATTGCAGCCGGAAAATCACCCGATGAATTGAAAATTGTGCATTACGATCCTAAAAAGTTTGATTTCGGCAAACGCAAAGGTTTTCCGTTAAGAGTGCAGCATTTCTTCGCATCAATCAATAAAGCGATGATTGAACTGAATTGGAAACCGGAATACGATCTAATTTCTGGGTTGAAAGATTCATTTCAAAATGATTTTATCACCTCTGGAAGAGATAAAGCTGAAGTTGATTTATCCGTAGATGATGAGATTTTGAAAGCAATAGGATAGCACACAGGGATTATCACACGGATAATTTTGAGATACAGAGAAACCCGGTTTCTTGAAGAAAGAGAAACCCGGTTTCTTCAAGAAACCGGGTTTCTGGTTGTAAATTAAGCATTTTCTTTGGTAAGATTTTGTGGCCACAAATAGATTGCACCAGAAATTAAAGTGAAGGCAACAGAAACCCAAAAAGCAACGAGAGAGGGGGTTTTCCAAGAGTCGGGTAGGGGTGCGATGAGGAGTGCGATCGCAATTATCTGACTCACCGTTTTCAGCTTACCCCAGATATTTGCACCAGAAATTGAAGTTTGATTAACTCGCCAACCTGCGATCGCCAATTCCCGTGCTAAAATCAGAAACACCCCCCAAGCAGGAACCTGACCTTCCTCAATCAACGCCAGCAAGGGCGCTAACACCAGCAATTTATCTACCAACGGATCGAGAAACTTGCCCAAATCGGTAACTTGGTTAAGTTTTCTTGCCAGATAGCCATCCAACCAATCCGTACTGGCGGCTACCAGAAAAATTGCCAAACAAATCCAACGGCTTGATTCTGTTGGGTTGTGCAAACCATAAAGGAGAAACGGCAACCCCAACAGACGGGAAAAAGTGATCCAATTTGGAATATTCATATAAAATTGAGCAGAAAGCGATCGGTTAACAGTCAACTATACTCAGCACGGTCACAGACCGAGCTTTTTTATGTCTGTAGGGGCGAAGCATTCCGTCAAAGATCTTTGGGTTCAACCAACAAATTATTTACGGAATGCTTCGCCCATTTAGGCCCGTGCGAAGTATACACAGAAAAGTGATTTTAACATATCAACATCAAAAAGGGATAAGGGATAACAGCCTTAAATTATTGTAAACAAGCGCAATTGGCAACCTGGAAATACTAACCTACAATAATTAAAAAAAAGCTTAATTAAAAAAACTATGACAAATCGTTGGGCTGATAAGCAACTGAAAAACTGCGAAGCAGCACTCGTTTCGCTTGAGGCAGGCTTGACCCAGTTTAACCAAGCCACTTCAGGATTAGCAGAAACCTTAACCGCTGGAGCATCTCTGTCTTACATACAGGAAACCTATCAACTTAATTGGCAGAAAATCTGGCAGGAAATCGCACAGCAAAACCTTTGGGGGCCGCAATCATATCAGCTGTGTGAATGGTTGTACCAGCAGGAACAAGACATACAGCAACGCTTGCTGCATCTGGAATTGTTAATTTCCGAATATCGCCTGCATATTCATCACTCGATTCAAAAAGCCACCGACTTTTGGCTGGGATACGACGAAGGCAAAATTCGCTGCCGTACCCCTTATTCGCAAGAACCTTTCATCATCGGTCAGGCGACTTCGTACCACAAAGGAGAACTACTTGGCTGGCGTTACGCGATCCTCAAAAATGAAGTTCAAAACCTGCTGGATTGTTGCAAGAATTCAACCAGCGAACTGTTCACTTGGGGGTGAGCTAATTTAAAATTTAAGATTTAAAATTGCAGATTGAAGAAGGTTACATAATTTTCAATAAACTTGTTGCCAAAATATTTAGA
>CASBRD010000333.1 GCA_949128025.1 Oscillatoriales cyanobacterium PMM_0008
GATAAATACTCCACCTACGGCTCTTTTGGAAACTAAGGTTTTGATTTCTTCAAAGTTTCTATAGCCGATGACGAAGTGCTGACCCAATTTTTCTAGTTGGTTGGCATCTGCATTTAATACAATGAATTTTGTCAAATTAAATTTAATTTCCAAAGCTAAGGCATAGGAGAGAGCCAGAGATGCGATCGCAAATATCAAAAAACTGCTAACTCGTTTCTTGTTTGCATATTTTCTACTCAAACCTCTGAGTTCAGAAAGGATTAATCCCAAACCGAATATTATAATAGCCGAAAACGCTAAAACTCTCCAACTCGCCCAAAAAAGCAATCTAAAATAGAAAGCAAATAATAAAATAATTCCCGCTAAGAATAGTTTAACTATTTTCATAATAACGCAAGTTGCTAGTTAGAAAACGTTGAGAGTTAAAACCACGGTTTCTTGTGTTTGCAAGTCGCTGTTAATGATAAAATTACCCACAAAAGCTGGTTTTTACAATAACTAACAACTTGCGTTAATACTACTCTAAGCTCACTACAGTTATCTCAGCAGGATGCTCAATGGTAAACTGATAATATATTTCCTTTTTGCGCTGGCGTTTAGATTGGCGTGGGAGTGTGATTAACCATTCTAGCTGACCCATTTCACCCAGATGAATTTCTGGACGAGTGCTGAAGAGATGGACTTTAATTTGCTCATCGCGACTGACTGGTAGTTGTTCGATTAGTCTCAGAGTAGTCTTTTGAGTGCGTAAGTTGGCGATCGCCAGCTTATAGCCATAGGTTGTGCGGCGATAGTTACCTATCAATTGTACTTCACGCTCCACCAAATCGCGATCGATTTTTAAACTTTCCTCAATACCTAAGTTAAGTTTAAACTGCTGACCAGGTGCAATGTTTTCTAGCTGGGTAGTGCCAACAAGGGTGTTATTGCGAAAAATGTTAGCTTTACCGGGTAGCAAAGTTACACCATTTGTGTTATGGGTAACCGTTGCTTCAAGGTAGGCGAAACTAATTAACCTTGGTACTGCAACATATTCAATTCGACAAGGATAATCGTCGCTAAAAATCATTACTTTATGCGCCGCAGCATTACTGGAAATATCGCTATCTCGATCTAGCGGGAATGTTACCGCAGCGTCAGATTTAATTGCTTGTCCCACCACTTTTTGCGCTGACAGAAAATCTTGTTTCTTGGTAGCATCGTTTTCGTCTGCTAGTAAAGCTTCTAATTCAGCAAAATCATCATCACCCTGGGGAAGCTGGTTATTTTTTCGACCGCTAACGTACCAGGGTTCAAGTTTGGGAGGTAGAGTATTTGATGTTGGTTTGGCTGTGGAAAGGGTAAGTTTGACTCCTGTCCAATCTTCGCCGGTTTTTTGCCTAATTTCAGCTAGCAGAGAAATATTAATGCGATCGCTATTACTGCTAGTTCGCAAGTCGTAAAGCGGAGTCCACCCAGCGCGACTTACCAGGTATGACACTTCTAGCTCAAAATCTCCTGCACCCGCAGGCCCGATCGCGACGATAACGCTATGACTGGTATAACTTTCTTTGCAAGGGGATAGCTGGATCTGCTTGAGTTGTTGGCGAAGTATTTCTAATTGTTTGTCTAAGTCGCGTACCTGCCTTTCTCGCTGTGCGATCGCACTCGCATACTCTCCGTACTGCTGTCCCAAAAACTTCAGTAACTCCCCAATCTCATCCAGGTTTATCTGTGCGGGTGCGAGTAATCCCGAAAAGCCTTCTAATGACTTTTCACTTAAACCTTGCACGAAATTACGTTGCAATTGTGCAGCTTCCAATTGATCTTGAATACTGCGTTTTTGCAACTCAAACTGGCGAATTTGTCTACTTAGCAGTGATAATTTCTCTGCAAATGCTTCAGTAGCAAATATAGTTTCTGTCCGCACTCCTAATAATCGCACCGCTAACTTACCTGCACCTCTAACCCTAACCGAATCGGTTTGGATAGTTAATGGCAATCCTGCAATTATTAATTCTTTTTCCTCACCAGTCAGCGCCACTGTGCCGCGCCTAGTGACCAGTGCTTGGTTGGCGTAGATGGTTACTTCTGAAATGCGTGTATTGATGATCTGAGTAGTCATTAGTCATTTAGTTCGTGCTTCATAGTTAATTGTTCATAGTATTGAAGATTAAACGGCTACCACTCTAAGCCGGGACAGTGGAACCCCACCCCCAGCCCCTCCCCGCAACAGGGAGGGGAGTATTTCTTCCCCCCTCTCCGAGGTCGGAGAGGGGGGTTAGGGGGGTGAGGTTGTTTACTCAGGCTTTCTTTTATAGCGGTCAATTTCTCGTTGCAATTCTTCAATTTGACGGCGCAATTCGTCTACTTGATTGTCTGGCGTTTCTGATTGAACGTCAACAGATCCCTCAGCAGCAGATTGTTGATAATTGCCGTTGCGAATTTGGCGATATTCTTCTGAAAGTGACCACTGCCGGATGTGACTAATGCGTTCTACCAAAAAGGGATGACTCAAGAATACCCCTTGAGCAAAGTTATTATAAAGGAGAAATTTATACACTTGATTCAATCCGTCTTGATCGAGGTCTTGATATTTTTCCGATTGACGGATAAATTCATCCAAACTGCATTCATTGTTATACTTGGCACTGCCGCCAGCAAGTTTCATCATCGATCGCAAGACTGGATTGATGTCATCCATTACCAATAAAGCGGCTCGATCTGCCGATAATTCAGAACGTCGCTTCCATTCATAAAAGGCATAAATTAAACCTCTGCCGATGATATTGCCTAAGCCAAGAGTTAAATCGCCCAGAAAAGATACCGTAGCGATCGCCCAAATTCCCATCTGAGATAGAGTGGTATGACCGCATTTAATATGTCCTAATTCATGGGCTATAACCGCTCGCAGTTCAGCTTCACTCATTAAATCTAACAGAGCAGAGTTTAGCACGATCGAGGGACGTTCTTGTCCCATCGCATAAGCATTGGATACGGGATACTGACTGACAAACAAAGATGGTTCTGGGTAAATATCTAGATCCCGTAAAGATTCGCGAAATATCTGATAAATTGTCGAATACTGACGGGGGCCAACTTCAATGCTGTTGCCCATATTATAGATGAATTGAGGGCGTTCGGCGAAGAATTCTACAAATTTGCGGGCGGCGATATCGAAGCCTGGTAAGCTGCGTAACGTTTCCTCGGCTTCGCGATCGAGCGGATGGCGGAAGGCTTCGCTGGAGATTCCTTTATAAGTCGGCATGGTGGGGGTTCTGGTTGGTATAGGGAAAACCTATATTTATTATCGTGTAGGGAAGAGTGCGATCGCACGCTGATGTTTTCAGAATGGTTTCCTTCTTAGATGAAAGAGGCGATCGCACCTTGTTACCGTTAGGCTTTCCCAGAAACCCGGTTTCTTAGTCCGCGTAGGCGGACTTCGTTTGTGTAGCCGCGACTTTAGTCGTTAGGCTTTCTTGATTCTCTGACTGTGAAATTAGATGCGTAGCAGCTTATGAACAATAGTCATTCCTAAAACCCTTCCCGGTGGAAAACTATGTATAGCTAGGGACGAGGGACTAGGGACTAGCCATTTCTTTGCTTTGTTGGGTTGAGCTAGAGCGAAACCCAACCTACAAATTAGGGATTTTAGGTTTTTGGCGAAGGTATTGTTAAAGAAACCCGGTTTCTGGGCTGTACTTCATGCAACTGAAACCCGCTGGATCTCGCTCTCGTTGGACAGATGGACAGGAAAGAAGCCCGATCGCATTCCCCCCGCCCAACAAACGCAAAACGCCCCAAACTCATCACTGGATTTGAAGCGTTTTGTCATCTCAAACGAAAATCGATTAGATGAAACTGAAGTAACCACCTCCAAGACTCAAATTATTAGAGCCTTGGACAATAGCAATCAGTTCATTCTGACCGAGAGTTTTCTGATAGATTGCCGTTCCACTTGGTAAACCGCTTGGGGAACCACCAAGCACATAGCCATTAGATGAACCGCGAAGCTCAATTCTATCCTCGCTGGCATTGAAATCGAGAATGAAAGCGTAATCGGTGGTGCCAGATTTACTATCATCGCCGTCATTATAGTAAAACTTAACGGTATCTCCCAAGATAAAGAGATCGGCATCAAAACCGCCAACTAAAGTATCTATCTCGCCCAAACCTGGATTGGTAGCTTTGGCGTTAACACCAACCAGGCGATCGGCCCCTTTATCTCCATACAGCAAGTCCGCCCCCGATCCCCCGTAGAGAATGTCATTATTTTGACCTCCGAACAGCGTACTGTTGCCTTCCCCGCCATCAATGGTATCGTTGCCTTTGTTGCCAGCGAGGAAATCCTTGCCCTTGCCAAAGATAAGATCGTTGCCATCGTCTCCAACGATGAAGTCCTCACCACTACCGCTGTAAATTACATCATCATCTTTGCCGCCAGCAAGGGTATTCTTGCCTTCCCCACCATAGATCGTGTCCTGGCCTTCGTTACCAAAAATGAGGTCATCGCCAGCATCCCCGAAGAAAATGTCTTTGCCTTTACCGCCAGAAAGATAGTCATTGCCGTCTCCGCCAAACACCAAGTCATCGCCGCTATCGGCAAAGATGGAGTCATTGCCATTGCCACCGGAAAGGCTATCGTTTCCTGGCGTGCCAAATTGGAGCGATCCTGCTTTGGTAGGGGTGCTAGCTTTGGCAGTATCGTTGTCTGTGATGGTCGCCGCACCTTGGGCGTCAGCGATTTCAGCGCCGATCGGATTACTGAGGTTGATGTAAAAATTCTCGTCGAATTCTGGCTGAGTGTCTTCCAGAACGTTGACAGTGACAGTTTGTTTGGTTTGGCCGGGATTGAACACCACCTGACCGCTGAAGGCAGGGGCGGTGCCGTCGGGGCGTTCGCCCAGGATTTGACCGCGAATTATCCCGCCTGGAGATGCCTTGGTGTGGACGTTCAAGTACAGTTTGGTATCATCTCCCGGTGTAGCTGCCTTGAGGGAGGAGACAAAATTACTCAAAGGCTGATTGGCAGCATCGGTTGATTCCCAAACGCCAGCGATAATTGTGGAACCATCTGGGTTAATGGTTGCGTTCCAGTCATCGACATCTTGAGAAGCTTTGGAAATATCTAAAACGATCGCACCATTTGCGCCTTTCCCTCCCACATGGAAATGAACGCCAGTGACATCATCAGTAGTATCAGCGGTTTGAGAAGCTTTGCCTAGTAGGGAACCAAAGTCCAAACCAGAAACCTTGATTCTGTAGCTTAGCGCATCCCCGGCGCGGTTAAGTTCCAACAAGCTGAAACCGCTAGCGGTTGAGCTTGTGGGCGGTACTTCTTGATTGCTATTTAAGGTCGCATCGAAGGTGCTGCTACCGTCGGCGCTGTCGTCTGCGATCGCATAATTTACCCTCACCACTCGATCGCTAGCTTTTGACAGGCTAACTGTAAAGTTCGCGGGAACGTTACCTTCTACTACCGAGACATCGTTGATAGAGATGGTTGGTAGAGTGGGTTCCTCTACAACAGGGGGCCGATCGGTGGTGTCGTACACATAACCGATCTGCTGGATGGAAATCATCTGTTCGGGAGTGGCATTCCCAAACTGATACATGGGGTCATTAATGTCAATCCCAGTATTACCAGTGTCCGGCGGAAGATAAGGACGGAACCCAGGATCGTTTTGGTGGCGTTCTATCCACTCCGTCCAGAGGCGATCGATGTTGGCATGATGCAGGAAGAATACCGGATCGTTGGGAGAAGTCGCCAAACCCATCGAACCACCTACCCAGACGTGGGGATTTCCGTGGGGGCGACCTTCCAGTGTGCTAGTGAAGCGATCGAATGTGGGTAGGTTAAGCGCAGCCTCTATGTCCGATGGTAATGGTAAGTTAGCAGTACCCACGAACATTGAGGGGTCTTGTCTCGATCCGCTGCTGCGCTGAAGAAAACGCGCCTGTCCGTTTGGATTGAGAGGCGATGGAGAATTAAAGTTCAGCGTCCATATACCCTGCTGGTTTAGAGTTTGCGTAGGCTGATTTCGCAGTGAAAAAGATGGCGCACTGAATGGCCCTGTAGTAACAAAGTTACTGTCTTGGGAGTTGCCAGGAGTGCCCATAAAGTCGTTGCTGAAGACGGCGCGGGTGCTGTCCGAGGTGGTCGGGTCCCAGTATGGGAGGCTGACGCTGGGATCGATCGATCGCAAGTCATTCTCGAACCTACGCAAGAATTCCCGGTGCCACGGCAGAAATGCTGGTGAGGAGTGGACTGGCGGCATTTCACCAGACATCTGTCCGCTAGAGTTTATTTCACCAAAGGCTAATTGATGCAACCTCACGTAGTAATCATAAGCATTCGGTGGAGTTACGTTTGTTCTGGTTACAGGGTCGAAAATTTGGTATGGCGACGGCCTGTTTTTTAATCCTTTAACTGCATTGACAAATGCTGCTTTTTCTGCACTACTGAGAGTCTTGGCGTCCTGCCGTAATAAGAGGTTATCGTTCGTTGTAGCCATAAGTGGATTGCATCCTTCTAAACAAAGTTGGTAATCACAATATTTTCTAAGCTGATGCGACCCTTTGGTGTAAATAGCAAGGGAGAAATTCTCTTGGAAATGACTTTACTGGACTTAAAAAAGTTCTCAGCAGTTATTAATTCTTTGCAAACGATCGATCGCGTGCCACTATACAGTTATTTATTTGCCCATCAACTTCGTGCTTCCACGTAAACTTTATGGAACGTTTAAATACCCAATAGTAAGACAACAGTATTTATACTAACAAAGCTTGGTTTCAATAAAAAACCCCCAACAGGGGGTTTTTCTGTCAAAAAAGACGTTAACTTGGCTCACAAAATATAAAGCAGCAGGAAAAGAACAATCCAAACGATATCGACAAAATGCCAGTAGATTTCTGCCGCTTCAACACCAAAATGGCTTTCGCTGCTGTAGCGGCCTTTCTTGAGCGATCGCCACAACACACCCAAAATCAACACCACCCCAAAACAAACGTGCAGACCGTGAAAGCCAGTCAAAACATAAAACGTGCTGGCATACAAGTTGGTTGTGAGGCCGAATTCTAGATGGGCGTACTCATAAACCTGACCGGCCAAGAAAATTGCGCCCATAATGGCAGTAGCGATAAACCAATTTCGCAAACCCGCCACATCGTTCTTTTTGATAGCCGTATCCGCCTTATGAATCACAAAACTGCTGGAAATCAGAATCAGCGTATTGATTCCTGGCAGCAATAACTCTCGTTCTGGCGTTCCTTCCGGCGGCCATATCGGTGCCACAGATCGGAAGGTAAGATAGGCGGCAAATAAGCCTAAAAAGATCATTGCCTCGGCAATCAGGAACACAATCACCCCGAAGATGCGGTGATCGGGATGTTCTTCATGATGATGGCCTGTAACTGCCTCAGCACTACCGTGGTAGTTCAGGGCAGTTTTAGCTGGATCGATTGTTGAACTTTGCATGATACTAAGTGCTAAGTGCTGAGTGCTGAGTGCTGAGTGGAAGAAGAAATTTCAGATTTTAGATTTAAGATTGCAAATTTATTTTGAATTGACAATTTTTAATCTGAAATCTGAAATTGCTAGGGGGGAAGGCAAAAGAAAAAATATATTCTTCGTAATTTCTTTTGACTTTTGACTTTTGAATGAGTGACTTACTCCTCTTTACGGTCTTCAGGATTGACAGCAAATTCTGGATCTGGTTTAGCCCGCAAGATTGAGTTTGGCCCTCCTGACAACATCGGGTCATCATCCTGAAGGGTTTCAGCAGCAACACTTGATTCAGAGTCTGATGACAAAACAGAACCAGGAGTGCCAAACAAGTCTGAAGCTTGAAGCTTTTCTAAGGGAATTCCAGATGACGTTTTAGCTTCGGCAAGTTTGTTAGCCACAAGCTTCCGAATGTTGAGAGGAGTGCGCGTACCGTAGTCATAAGGCCCTGTCGCTAAAACCGGCTCTTTCAAGAAATTCTCCACTGGCGGCGGTGAAGAAGTCATCCATTCCAAGGTCAAAGCTTGCCAGGGATTGTCAGCAGCTTTGGGGCCACGGAACCAACTCCAAACAGCATTGATGATAAAGGGAATCGTAGAAACCGCCAGAATATAAGCACCTATGGTGCAAACCATATTGAGGGCGGCAAATTTGGGATCGTACATTGCTACCCGCCGGGGCATACCTTCCATCCCCAGCTTGTGCATTGGCATGAAGCACATATTAAAGCCGATCAGCGTCAGGGCAAAATGAACTTGGCCCCAGGTTTCGTTCATCATGCGCCCCGTCATTTTGGGGAACCAGTGATATAAACCGCCATACAAACCGAACACACTGCCACCAAACAAGACGTAGTGCAGGTGAGCGACGATAAAGTAAGTGTCGTGAACGTGAATGTCGAAAGGCACTGCTGCTACCATGATGCCGCTCAAGCCGCCGATCACAAACATTGACACAAAGCCCAAAGCAAACAGCATGGCGCTGTTGAGGCGCAGTTTACCGCCCCAGACGGTAGCTAACCAGCTGAATACCTTAATTCCGGTGGGTACGGCAATGATCATTGTGGCGATCATGAAGAACATCCGCAACCAAGCGGGGGTGCCGCTGGTGAACATATGGTGCGCCCAGACAATCAGCCCCAAGAAACTAATGGCTATGCTGGAATATGCGATCGCGCGATAACCAAAAATCGGCTTGCGGGAATAAATCGGCAAAATTTCCGAGATCATCCCAAACACCGGCAGAATCATAATGTAAACAGCCGGATGGGAATAAAACCAGAACATATGCTGGTAAACCACCGGATTGCCCCCGCCAGTCGGGTTAAAGAAAGCTGTACCCGCGATCAGGTCAAAACTGAGCAGAATCAAGGCTCCTGCCAATACTGGCGTCGCGATCAAAATCAGTGCCGAAGCTGATAGCATTGCCCAGCAAAACAAGGGCATCTGATTGAGACTCATACCGGGAATTCGCATCTTGAGGAGGGTGACTAAAAAGTTCACCGCACCCAAAATTGAAGAGGTTCCCAGTAGGAGAACGCTGAGAATCCAAATCATCTCACCCGGTTTGCCGTTGATGATGCTTAAGGGGGGATAAGATGTCCAACCAGCACCTGCTGCGCCAACGAAGAAACTGCTCAAAAGCAGGATACCAGCAGGCGGGATCATCCAAAAGGCGACAGCATTCAATCGTGGGAACGCCATATCCCGTGCGCCGATCATCAAGGGGATCAGATAGTTGCCAAATCCACCAGTGGCAGCAGGCACGATCCACAAGAAAATCATTACTGTGGCGTGGATCGTAAACAAACTGTTGTAGAGTTCGGGGCTGACAAAATCCGAGTCTGGCGTGGCTAGTTCCGTGCGAACCGCAGAGGCTAAAGCACCGCCAATGAGATAGAAAATAAAAGTGGTGACGAGGTATTGAATCCCAATCACTTTATGGTCGGTGCTAAAGCCAAAGTATTTTCGCCAATTATTGTCAGTTTCTTCTCCGTGGGCAGCCGATATAGCTGTTTCTTCAAGCTGTACTTGTGTGGTCATAGCAATTTGGGATTAGGGATTTTGAATTTGAGATTTCAGATTAAAGATTTGGAATTCAATCTTTAATCTGAAATCCAAAATCTAAATTTCGTGATGAGATGGGTGAATTTGCTTGAGAGTATTAGAGTTTATTCCCATTTGGGCTGCGTAGGGAGCTAGAAATTTAGCAGTTGACATTTCGGCTGGGTTTACTGCCACGGCCCGATCGAGGTTATCGAAGCTTGCCACTTCCTGCTGACTTTGAATCCAGGCATTAAATTCTTCTGGTGTCTCGACTATGACCTGCGTTTTCATGCTGCCATGATAGGAACCGCAGAGTTCGGCACAAATCACAGAGTAGGTGCCAGCTACTTTGGGAGTGAATTGCAGTTGGGTTTCACTACCTGGAATTGCATCTTGCTTGAGGCGGAATTCAGGTACCCAGAAGGAATGGATGACGTCGTTGGCGGAGATGTTTAGTTTTACTTGACGTCCGATGGGAACGTGCAATTCGCCAGAAGTAACGCCACTATCGGGATAGCTAAAAATCCAGGCAAACTGCAAACCAGTTACGTTAATTTGTATCTGGGCGACTGAGCTTTCTTCTGGGGAAGCACCAATACCGAGAGCATTTTGCTGTGTATCGCTGTCTAAGGTGGCTGCTAGAGCAGATCCGGGCATCTTCTTCATAGCCTGCATACCGTGACCGGCCATAGGATCTAAGCCGCCCATAGCATTGTAAACCTCAAAGCTGTAGACCCCAATCACAAGGACTATTATGGCCGGAATCGCTGTCCACAAAATTTCCAGGGGAACGTTACCGTGCGTCGGCGGCCCGTCTGTCATATCACCCGGACGCCTGCGAAATCTAATGACGCAATAGATTATAACGCCCTGAACTATGAGAAACAGACCTGTGGAGATGGTCATCATCAGGTTGAATAAACCGTCTACCAAAGACGCTTCTTCTGAGGCTGCCACTGGCAGTAGGCCATGATTCTGGCCGTACCAGAGGCTGACAAGGGTCAGCACAATACCAGCGATTAGAGTTGAGATGTTACTTGGGATTTTCACGGCGATTTAGGTTGCTTGCATAACTGCTTGATTTTTCATCCAGGCTGGCTGATGTCAAGACGCGGGTCGGCCCCTTAAGCATCGAAAAGTCCGTCTGCCTTGATTTTAAACAAGCAAGTATCGGTTTTTCAGTCCTGATTCCCTTACCAAGGTAAAACAGGGGTCGATAAATATGGGGTTTCCAAGGCTATTTTTTCAAGATTTCTTCAGGATCGCTTCTCTAGGTGTGGATTTTACCGAACTCAACCTTTTATAGCTAGCCCCTAGCCCCTAGTCCCTAGCTATAGCTCAGCCGAACGGTTTCAGGAATTAAGAACGTCCTAACTGCCAAGGCAGTTGCTTTAATATCAATTCGGCTGTACTCGCATTGTATGTTCGTCTGTTACTCCTGGGATGTATGTTACTTTTGTTACGAAAAATCTTACCGTATTCTCATATTTTGGGAAAAAGTCAAGATAAAGTAAATATTTTGGAAGCAAAAAATACCTAAAGGTTTTCCGCCTAACAGGATTCGATCGGTACATTATTAGCTAGAGCCGACCATTGAGTTTTTGCGGTGCTAGGCTCGGAATGAGCGGATGTTCAGAATTTGCTTAACATTGGGAAAGTGATTAACCCGAAGGTACAGCTCATGGCTGAGACTGTGTTGCATCAGGATGTTCGCACGGACGCTACCGCCCCCGTAGATTTTATCCGTCGCTTTGTCTGGAAGATAGCCGTAGCGACGCTGCTTTTGATGGCAGTGGGCAGTGCTACGCGGGTGATGAATGCTGGATTGGCTTGCCCGGACTGGCCCCTGTGCTACGGTCAGTTAGTACCCAGCCAGCAGATGAATTTTCAGGTGTTCCTGGAGTGGTTTCACCGATTGGATGCGGCTTTAATTGGTCTTTCTGCGATCGCTTTAGTTGGCTTATCGTGGTGGTATCGGCGTCAGTCACCGCCTTGGCTACCTTGGGCGTCCGCGTTCGCATTCTTTTTGATAATTTTCCAAGGCGTTTTGGGAGGACTCACCGTTACACAATTGTTGCGGTTTGACATTGTAACCGCTCACTTGGGGTGCGCTTTGTTGTTTTTCATCACCCTAATTGCGATCGGCATGGCTCTTTTGCCCTACGAAGGCACCGGCACAGCCCGTAAGTTAGCTCTTGTAAGCTTAAGTGCCGCTATCATGGTTTATCTGCAAAGTATTTTGGGTGGACTGGTGGCATCCCGCTGGGCTTTGCACCAATGCTTTGGCGCGTCTCAACTCTGTCTGGTGATGAATAGCCACATTGCCGGTGTCGTTCCACCTACTTTGGCAACTCTGGCTGTGCTAATTATGACATGGCGGACACCCGCAGTGCATCCCACTCTACGGCTGCTGGCTAATACTGCTGGTGGTTTGTTGGTATGCCAAATTGCTCTTGGTGTGGCAACTTTCCGTCTGCATCTCCAGGTGGAACCTTTGACAGTAGCTCATCAAGCAGTCGGAGCGACATTACTGGGATCGCTGGTTGCGTTCGCTGTTTTGGCATGGCGCGATGTATTAAGTACGCCCCGCTGATCGCCTTCGCAAGCTAATAGTTAGAGGGAATTTCAAATTGCAAATTTCAAATTTATGATTGAAAAATTAAATGTGAAATCTGCAATTTGAAATCTAAAATTACCCTTGGGCAATTGGTTCTTTCGGGTTAAATATGCGGTCGTAGTAGCACGGCATAATTAAAATATTGGTATGACCGACATACTGATGATGCCGTGCCCCTACTACAAAATGTTCGTTTTGAACATTAGCATAATAATTCCGAAAGACCCGGGCAATTAGCAATTAGCAATTAGCAAAGGACTAACAGAATTCATGCAAGAAATTATTGCTACTGGGGTTTCCCGTCACCATCAAAACCTTAAAGAGGTAATCCTGAGCTACTATCAGCTGACGAAGCCTCGCATTATACCGCTGCTGCTAATTACAACCGCTGCGAGTATGTGGATGGCGTCAGAGGGACGGGTAGATCCGCTGTTGCTGCTAGTTACGCTGGCGGGTGGAACTCTTGCTGCGGCTGCGGCTCAGACGCTCAATTGCATCTACGATCGCGATATCGATTATGCAATGGAACGCACTCGCCATCGCCCTATTCCTGCGGGTAGGGTGCAGTCTCGCGATGCGCTGCTATTTGCAATTATTCTCGCTTCTCTCTCTTTTACCCTGCTGAGTGTGTTTGCCAATTTGCTGGCGGCGCTGTTGGCAATGTCGGGTATAGTTTTCTACATGGCAATTTATACCCACTTGCTGAAACGCCACACTACGCAAAATATTGTGATTGGCGGTGCTGCTGGTGCAATTCCGGCTTTGGTAGGATGGGCGGCTGTGACTGGTAGTTTAAGCTGGTCGGCGTGGATGTTATTTGCGATCGTCTTTTTATGGACGCCTCCCCATTTCTGGGCGCTGGCTTTAATGATTGGCGATGATTACGCTAAGGTAAACATTCCCATGTTACCTGTTGTGGTTGGCGAGGTTGCTACTACCCGCCAAATCTGGATTTACACGCTGATTATGGTTCCTGCAACGTTCGTGCTAATTTATCCTCTGGGTACTGCTGGTGTTGTTTATGGTTTGTTAGCCGCTGTGCTGGGTTGGAAGTTTATCCAGAAGGCTTGGGATTTGTTGCAGAATCCAGAGGAGAAAGATTTGGCCCGATCGCTCTTTAAATACTCGATCGTCTATATGATGTTGCTGTGCGCTGGTATCGTGGTCGATAGTTTACCTGTGACTCGTTATCTTACAGCTAGTGTAGCTGAAGATTTGCAGGCAATAGTCAGCGTGATTCCGATGTTGCAGTGAGATTGCGATCGATACTATTCCGATAAGCGGGATGAGAAACCCGGTTTCTTAAAAATAGGTATTAGAAACCCGGTTTCTTGAAGAAACCGGGTTTCTATGCCTACAAAGATAAAATATGCCTGGTGAAGGTAAAATATATGACTCAAGAATTAATCGACTTAAGAACAAGCATTTTGGAGGGACGCTACGTTGATGCTTTGGCTATTGTGGATGAGCTAGAGGGAATGAGCAAACAGTCAATATTGGCTAATATTCAATCCTTTTTAGACAGGATGATGATGCACTTAATTAAAAATCAAGTTGAGCAGCGATTAACTAATTCTTGGGCAGCCTCAATTGCAGATTCTATCATCCGAATTAAGCGATTGAATACGAAAGAGAATAAAACTTCTTACTATCTCAAAGCAGATGAATGGGATGAAATCATTGAAGAGTCACTTAATGCAGCAATTATTGCCGCTAGTGTGGAAGTATTTAATGGGGAATTAAGTCCAACTCAACTATCAGAATTAGTGGATAGAACTAAAGTTATAAATAATACAAAGACGTTGCTGGGTTTAATTTACGTTCATTCAGCTAGGGAGTTACCTGACATGATTCCTAATTACTTAGCGCAATTACCGGCTGGAGAAGATTGGAAGGAAGGGAGACGGTGAGTGGTGATATGGCATCAAGGAAATATAAACTAATGGAATAGGAGGTAAAATTATGACTATTGAGCAAGCTGTTCTAGAAAATTTACGGGAATTACCACCGGATAAACAGCAAGAAGTCTTAGATTTCGTTCAATTTCTGAGGGAAAAATCACTTCCCCTACCCGATCCGCTGGTACATACAAGTGACGCTAAACTAGATAAAGTCAACCAGGTTTCCCTATGAATCCCACAAAGACTCCTGACTCGCCACCTATTCAAGACGAAACAGCCAGATACGAGCAAGTAATTGACCAGTTACGTCGGTTAATGGGAGGCTCAATGGAGTATGTTAATATCTGGCTAAACTCACCTCATCCTGACTTGGGAGGTCTTACACCTCAGTTTTTCATAGATACAGGCAAGATTGAGGTTGTCGAGTCCCTAGCCTGGGCGATGGAACATTGCCTTATTGGGTAAGGATGATCTCAAAGTGTTGACTAATAATCAATTAATCGCAGCTGTGGCTGCACTGCCTACTTCATCTCTGACAGGATTAGCATTTCGTGTTATCTTCGTAAGATATCTCGATACCGCTTTATCCTCGATTGGCTCTGTCCTCGGCGGCAGGTATAATCCACCTCAAGCATTTCAAGCACTTTACCTTACCGAAGAGTCCGTAACCGCCTTGCTAGAGGTAGAAGCTTTGTTTAAAACAGGGTCAAAACTCAGGTCGATTCCGAAATCGCCTCTGATTGTACTCTCTATTTACTATCAATTGAACGCTGTTATAGATATCACTAATTTTGATAACCAACAGGCATTAGCAACAAATTTACAGGAACTAACTGGAAATTGGAGACTGATGAATGCCTTGGGTCAAATCGCCCCGACTCAAATCCTCGGCGAAGCTGCTTACAATTTACAAACAATTGAAGCGTTGAAAGTGCCTTCAGCCCGCGATCCAAATTCTTACAATTTAATAGTATTTCCCGATCGACTTTCTGCAAATAGCTCTTTGCGCGTATACGACGACTCTGGCACAATTAATGCACAACTGCCTTGAGCGACGTTCACGGTGCATGACACGCCGGTTGTGCGATTCCGGAACGGTAGGGTGTTACAGGAATTGGTGGTGATATCGATCCCGCCTGCATCTCCTACCGCATCCTCACGCACCACGCTTGTGACTCCGCCAGGGGCTCCTTGTGTCCCTCCACTATCAAACAAAATGCGATCCCTATCGTTCCCTCTCCTGCTAGTCCGCCCAACTCAATTTGTCCGTCGGTCGCCTGCAAAATGCCGCCATCAATGATGATATTCCCGCCTGCGATCGCTATTGTATTTCCTGGCAGAACTGGCTCTTTCGGAGTTGTTATGTTTTTGTTCAAAAAAATCACAATGATTTAACATTCCTGAAAGTTCTATAACCCTTCTAAGGTGGATCTGTCCCCATGCGCCCCTGAC
>CASBRD010000334.1 GCA_949128025.1 Oscillatoriales cyanobacterium PMM_0008
CGACTTTACGGACAGTACCTTCAGTGTCAGTTATCAATTCTTTAACAAATGGATAGTCTTCAGCTTTCATCTTGATTATGGCTTTTATAGTTATCTTATTAATGTAGCGCGATCGCACCGCAATTGTCTATGAACACCACTGACGAGATTCGCCTACAGGTCAAACAATACGTCGGCCCCTCATCCAAGCTTTACCAAAAAGTGCTATACTCTTAAACATGAATCTAAGCAGTATAACTTATGCAAATTACCCTCGAACTTCCCGATGATATTGCTGATCGATTACAACTGCAACGCACCAACATTTCCCGCCGAGTTTTGGAATTGATTGCAGCCGATAATTATCGCCAAGGTCGTATTGGAGCAGGCGAAGTTCACCGAATGCTGAATTTATCTTCTCGATGGGAAACATATCAATTTCTCAAACAAGAACAAGCTTACTTACCCTACACTGAAGAAGATTTAGAAGAAGATGTTCAAGCGATTAGTAACTTACTAGGAACTGAATGATTATTGTTTCCAATACTTCTCCAATCAACTATCTAATTTTGATCGGGCAAATCGACTTGCTGCCTAAACTATTTCAGCAAATTATCATTCCTCAAGCTGTTCACAGTGAGCTATCCGCTCCACTTGCTCCACCGCCTGTCCAAGCTTGGATTACCGATCCACCAAACTGGCTAAAAATTCAATCTGTTAGCCAAACTTCGGATGCGATCGTGGATTTGCTCGATCCTGGAGAACGTGCAGCTATCCTTCTAGCGCAGGAACTTAATGCAGACTTACTTCTGTTAGACGATATGAAAGCAAGACGCACTGCGAAAGATAGAGGCTTGGCGATCGCAGGTATTCTGGGAATTCTAGATCGAGCAGCAAGGATGAAACTAATCGACTTACCTGCTACGATTCAAAGCCTTCAAAACACATCTTTTTGGGCATCCGATCGTTTGTTGCAAAAGTTGTTAGACAAGCATTCTTAACTACATTTATGCTCTGAAAAGAAGCGATCGGTCCCATTGAATCGCACTTCATCCAACCTCTACCAAAAAGCGCTATCCTCAACCATAATCTGTAGGGTGCGTCAGATTGTTAAGTTAATTATCTGATCGATCACTTTTTTGGTTTGATGGAAACTATGAGATAGGCGATCGCACTTAATAATTTTCTAATTCATCAAGAATATTCTTACAATAATTGATAACTCTTCCTCGATTTATTCTAGTCCAATCATCAATCTTTTGTTGATCGTGTAATTCTTCAATCTGACTTTTCATATCTTCAGCTTCATCTTTAGACAAATTCTTACCACGACCAAACCCATTATGCTCAAGTCCCCAAACAATAGCTAATAAATCTTTAACAACATCTTCAATCTGTGATGATGTCATTCTTATATCTATTCGATCATCGATATCGGAAAATACCGCGAAACTTCCTAAACCTGCTCCAAATGCCCCAAATATTTTTGCTCCCTCAAACGCACCTGCAATTGTAGCTAAACCACCACTGAGATACCCTGTAATTACAGCACCTACAATTCCTCCAACAACAGCACCAATAGTACCAAGAACCGCTGATGCACTTGTAGTCATTCCTAACCTTCCGGAAAAAGAGATTATATCATGTGTTTTCAATATCAAATCTTCTGCGGAATCCGTTGGATATTCAGCCGCAACTTCATATAATTTACTCACATAGGCAATAAATTGTACTGTTTCTTTGTTTATCACTCTTACAATTTTGTCTCGGCATTCTCCTTGTCGATCGGCATCGTATTCACCTTTCTTGACGTTGACTCTAATTTTTTGCAAATTTTCAACACTTTCAGCTAAGCTTTCACAAACTTCCTCTCTAATTTTATTTTGTCGTTCTTTAAATCTATTCAATCCTTCTGAAAAATCTATTTTTTTATTATTTCCTAAAGTTTTATAAATAGCACCGTAAATTTCTTTTTCTTTAGAGCGCTTATCCCAATGAGCATCAAAAACTATAGTATTATTAATTCCTTGTTTATTTAATATTTCCTTCCATTGACGGCAACGATTTTCGACTTTTTCATAGCCACCACCTTGTAAGTTTTGGTAATATTGATTTAAGATTGCTACAGTTTTAGGTTGTACCCTTCTTACAACCTCCATTTCATCTTCATAAGAACCGTCATAAGCAACGCTTAAATTTACCAAATAAATAACAATATCACTTTGTTCAATAGAGTTTATTGCATCCAAATCTAATGCCATTTTTTCTTTCTTTACCGCTGACAATATTTCTCTATTAAGATAGTCTATAGCGATTGACGGATATACAAAGCCTGGAGTATCAATAAAAGTTGCTTGAAGTCCGTCATAGTAATAAAGTTTACCTTTTTTTGTAACATTTGGTGCATCACCTACTTCGCCAACATTTAACCGCATTAAAGTTCTAATCAGAGTTGTTTTACCCACGTTGGTATGTCCGGCTACAGCAATTTTAATAGTCATGTCTGATGTCTGAGTACCCTTTTTATCCTACGGTAAACTACTTCTTCTGAAGACTGCCACATGAAAAAACTTGATTTCCCTCTCTCTTATGTTAAGAAATTTTAAGAAAAACCCTTGAAAACCCTCGATCTTCTACCGCGAGACTAAGCTATAATGGCTAAAACCATCACTATATCTAGTTTTTATGACTGTAACAGAAATTTTACAATGGGTGGATCAGTTAGTCTTCACGCAAACAGGAAACCATCTCAATAACTTACAAAAGAATGTAGTTCAAGGAATTTGGCAAGGTAGAACTTACGCTGAAATGGCAAAAGAGTTTGGCTATGATAGTGAAAATCATATCGGCAATGTTAGCCGTGAGTTATATAAAGTTTTATCCGAACAATTGGGAGAAGATCTTAATAAATCAAATTTTCGTTCGACAATAGAGAGATTACAAGATTCGTTTAATTCGCCTAATTCGTCACAGGTAGTTTGCATAGGCATCAATAGTAGTTTTAATGTATGCCCATTTATCCAAAAAAATGATAGTAGTTCTAATAAAGACGATGAAATCAATCTTGCAGAAAAATCCTATCACGATTTAACCCTAGCACCGAAAATCACTCATTTCTACGATCGCACTCTCGAACTCCAAACCCTATCCCACTGGTTAACCACCCAAAACCCCCGTCTCATCTCGGTTTTAGGGCTTAGTGGAATTGGTAAAACCACCCTCGTTAAACAGTTTGTTGACCTAAATCTACCACAATTCGATGTAATCATCTGGAAAAGCATCAAACTATCCAATTCTTTAGATACCATTATTACTGAAATTTTAACACTTATTAATCCCGATTCTATCCAAGTTGACAATAAACTAACCCAATTTTTCAACCTTTTACGCCAGCAAAGATGTTTAATCATCCTTGATGATGTGCAAGATTTATTTACCAGCGGACAATTTGCGGGACAATACAAAACTGAATACAAAGACTACAAAAACTTTTTCACAAAAATGACAGAGATTGAACATCAAAGTAGTTTAATTTTGATCGGTCAAGAACAATGCCAAGAAATGCTCTGCTTAGATGAAGAATTATATCCTGTTAAGTGCTTGGAATTAGAAGATGTAGATAATATCGAAATTCTGAAAAACCTGAAATTAAAAGATGAGGAAAGTTGGCCAAACCTAATTAATTTATATGAAGGTAATCCCGTTTATTTAAAGGATATTGCCAGCTTAATTAGAAATATTTTTATGGGTAAAGTCTCTGAATTTTTAAAAGAAGATTGTTTACTCTTGACAGAAGATATTAAATTTCGTCTCAATGAATTATTCGATAGATTATCCCCAATAGAACAGCAGATTGTTGTAGAATTAAGTAAGTTTAATCAACCTGTGTCAAGAGAAGATTTAAGACAAGCTTTATCCTTGTCGTCAACGGACTTTATTAATGGGTTACAATCTTTGAGCAAACGCTATTTACTCAAAACAATAGAAGGAGAAAAAATATCCTTTAATTTATCTCCTGTTTTTAGGGAATATGTTAGAACTTGTTGCCAAGATTGATAGTTGTTTAAGGAGGAGAAAATTCAGTTTCGTCTATTCTCATATATTTTGAAGTGGGGAATGTGGGTTAATAAATCTTTTGGCTATTTTTTTTGATCCCTCTTCCCTATGTCTTCACCTGGGGTACGATCGCCTCAGATACTTGGCTTTCTTTGGCGGTATCGGGTTGCGGTAGTTCTAAGTTGAAGACTCGCGCTGCTGTCATTCCTGCGATCGCAAGACTTGCTGCTATTCCAAGTATTACCGTCTGGCGGGGGATCGGTTTGAGGAGTAGAGAATCCTTAACCGTTGCATTGCTTACCATAGAAGTCTCATGAGGAACTGGGACTGCCCGCAACGATTACCCCCTTTATGTCGAGCGGCTGTAGAGACGTTTCATGAAACGTCTCTACAATGTTTAGGCCAAAAATTCTCATGGGGTAACAAACCCGGATTTGGTATAAGTCCCCCTTTTTAAGGGGGATTTAGGGGGATCTGACTCTAACTTGACACTTTGAAAACACGCCCTAGGGGCTAGGGGCTTTCTTGCTAGGGCTAGGGGCGTAAATCAAGAATTAGTCAACGCAACCTTCGCGGCAGAATGCAGCAGCAAACCATACTCCAAACCTTCCACCACCGCCTGATAGGAAGCTTCCAAAATATTAGTCGAAACTCCCACGGTTGTCCAACGTTGATGACCGTTGCTAGACTCAATCAAAACGCGAGTTTTCGCAGAAGTCCCGCTATCTCCGTTGAGAATCCGCACCTTATAATCTGTGAGGTAAAACTCTGCGATCGCCGGATAGAAATTCACCAAAGCTTTACGTAGAGAGGCATCCAAGGCGGCAACCGGCCCATTTCCTTCCGCCGCTTCCAAAATATCTTTGCCATTCACAGACACTTTGATAGTAGCTAGCGCATAAGGAACGCAGTCTTTTTCGCGATCGCAGGCAACAATATCACAATGTACTCGAAAACCTTTGAGTTCAAAAAACTGCTGCCGTTGCCCTAAAGCTTCGCGCATCAGTAAGTCGAAACTAGCTTCTGCTGCCTCAAATTGATAACCTTCATTCTCCAACTTTTTGAGGCGCTGGAGAATTTGACGACAAGTTGGGTTTTGCTTATCTAGATCGATGCCAAAACTGCGGGCTTTTGCTAAAACATTACTCAATCCAGCTTGGTCAGAAATAACGATGCGGCGACGGTTGCCCACCTGTTCCGGTTCAAGGTGTTCGTAAGTCAGGGGATTGCGCTCAACAGCACTAACATGGATGCCGCCTTTATGAGCAAAAGCAGAAAGTCCTACAAAAGCTGCGTGTTCGTCGGGTGCTAAATTGGCAATTTCGCTGATAAACCGACTAGCTTGAGTTAGCTGTTTGAGTTGCTCATCTTTAATACAGGAATAGCCTAACTTTAGTTGCAAATTGGGAATCAGAGAACAAAGATTCGCATTCCCGCAGCGTTCGCCGTAGCCATTGATCGTGCCTTGAACCATTCTGACACCTTCCATCACGGCGGCTAGGGCGTTGGCAACGGCTGTGTCTGAGTCGTTGTGGGTGTGAATGCCCAATCGCGGGAAGGAAGAACCTCTCCCCCCGTCCCCCTCCCCGTCAACAGGGAGGGGGTGTAAGGGGAAGAAATTCGTTCTTTCGTTCCCCTGTCCGATATCGGACAGGGGGAGTGAGGGGAAGAAATCCGTTCTTTCGTTCCCCTCTCTGATATCGGACAGGGGGAGTGAGGGGAAGAAATCCGTTCTTTCGTCCCCCTCTCTGATATCGGAGAGGGGGAGTGAGGGGGTGAGGTTTTTGATTGCTTTAACGACATCTCGAACAATCTGGGCAATTTCGTGAGGGAGGGTACCGCCGTTGGTGTCGCAGAAAACTAGCCATTCCGCACCAGCTGCGATCGCACTTTCCAATGTCTTTAAAGCATAAGCTGGATTATGCTTGTACCCATCAAACCAATGTTCGGCATCGTAGATCACGCGCCGTCCCTGACTGCGAAGATACTCGATCGTATCCCCGATCATCGCCAAATTCTCTTCTAAACTCGTCTTCAAACTCTCTGTGACGTGCATATCCCAGGATTTGCCAAAAATAGTCACCCAGCGAGTACCAGCCGCCAAAATCGCTTGCAGCATGGAATCCTCAGCAGCAGTTGTTCCCGGTCGTCGCGTTGAGCAAAAAGCTACCACTTCCGCTTGAGTCAGGGGTTCTTCTTTCAGTTTCCAGAAAAATTGCACATCTTTTGGATTCGCCCCTGGCCATCCTCCTTCAATAAAAGGAATTCCCAGCTGGTCTAGTTGGTGGGCGATTCGCAATTTATCTTCTAACGATAGAGACAATCCTTCACGTTGAGCGCCGTCTCGGAGAGTTGTATCGTAAATCCAAATTTTCTGGCTAGATGTGTCAGGGGTCATAGAGAGGGGCTAGAGGCTAGGGGCTAGGGGCTAGAAAAGTCAAAAGTCAAAAGGGGAAGAGTGGGGGAGTGGGAGAGTGGGGGAGAATGACCAATGACCAATGACCACTGACCACTGACCACTGACAACTGACCATTGACCAATGACTAATCCCCAAGTCTGTTGTTGAAATGCCTAAACGCGATATTGTTTAAGAGATGTAAAAATTTTTTGTCACGCATCGATAAATAACTATGCCAAAGATAACTGCACAGGGAAAGACTTTTGAATGCGCTTCTGGCGCGAATCTCCGTAAAGTCTTGTTAGAAAATGACATTGCTTTGTACAACGATAAAGCCAAAGTAGTGAACTGTCATGGCTTCGGCACTTGCGGCACCTGTGCCGTCAAGGTGGAAGGGCAGGTTTCCGAGGCTAGCTGGCGGGAGAAAACGCGGCTAAGTCTTCCTCCCCATTCTCCTGCGAAAAACCTCCGTTTAGCCTGTCAAACCCAAGTTTTAGGTGATGTAACCGTGACAAAATTTGATGGGATGTGGGGGCAGGGCTCCAGCACCGTGTGGACACCCCAGGGATAATTTCAATCCCCGATCGGTATTTATCGGTGAATATTTGCCTGTCGCCTAGACATCTTACTATTGAAAGGCGCAATTTGTAGCAAGCCAATGGTAGATTGCTATTAATTGGACAAAGATAGGCTTATTCAGCTAACCTCGCGTTTTGATAGCGGTGGCTGTAGCAATCCTTCTGGGAGCCCATTCCAGCGCTGTGGTAGAGAATCTTGTTGAGTAAATGAATATACCAAGCGACATTCTGATTATCGGCGGTGGGATTGTTGGGCTATCACTTGCGATCGAACTAAAACTACGCAAAACAAATGTCACCGTTCTGACACGAGACTTCCAGCAAGCAGCTACTCATGCCGCAGCTGGTATGCTAGCACCCCAAGCCGAAAAAATACCCCCAAGTCCGATGCTCGATTTGTGCCTGCACAGTCGGGCAATATATTCTGATTGGACAAGAAAACTAGCAGAAATCAGCGGCTTGGATACCGGATACTGGCCTTGCGGTATTCTAGCTCCAGTTTATAGCTCCCAGCAGCAAGAAAGCAAGGAAGAATGTCCTGTTAGCATTTGGTTAGATCGGGAAGCCATTCATAAACATCAGCCTGGACTGAGTTCGGAAGTTGTCGGTGGATGGTGGTATCCTGAAGACGCACAAGTCGATAATCGCGCTTTAGCAAGAGCATTGTGGGCAGCAGCACGGGAATTGGGCGTTAATCTTTGCGAAGGCGTAAATGTTGAAAAAATCCACATCCAAAATCGGCAAGTTACTTCTGTAAAAACCTCTGGCGGAGATTGGCAAGCCGAACGCTATGTTTTAGCAACTGGTGCTTGGGCAAATGAATTATTGCCAGTGCCAGTATATCCCAAAAAGGGACAAATGCTCTCAGTGCGATCGCCATCACCCACTTTGGGTTTAAAACAGGTTTTGTTTGGGGAAGAAATTTACATTGTGCCGCGTCGAGATGGCACAATTGTCATAGGAGCTACTAGCGAAGATGTGGGTTTCGCACCTCATAACACTCCAGCGGGGATTCAAGCATTACTGGCACGAGCGATCCGACTTTATCCCGAATTACAACATTTTCCCATCCTAGAATTTTGGTGGGGATTTCGACCGGCAACTCCCGATGAATTACCGATTCTTGGCTCTAGTGCCTACGACAATTTGATTTTAGCCACCGGACACTATCGCAATGGTATTTTGTTAGCTCCGATCACCGCTTTGCTAATTGCCGATCTGATTTTAGAGCAAAATTACGATCCGCTTCTGAATCATTTTCACCAAGCAAAAGGCGAATCCAGAATATCGCTCCCGCAGTAGAGAAATATAGAGACAATTAAGAAACAGGATTGAGCGCGACTTTACGAACGCAGGACATAGAAAAATGCAAACTTTAGACAAATCAACGCCACAAACAATCGATCTGAATTCTTTAGATTGCCCCCTCATCATCGCCGGAAAAACTTTTAAATCCCGCTTGATGACGGGAACTGGCAAATATCGCAGCATCTCGGAAATGCAGCATAGCATCATCGCCAGCGGTTGCGAAATCGTCACTGTCGCCGTGCGGCGAGTGCAAACCAACGCCCCCGGACACGAAGGACTCGCCGAAGCTTTAGACTGGACTAAACTTTGGATGTTGCCCAACACCGCAGGCTGTCAAACTGCTGAAGATGCCATCCGCGTAGCCAGATTAGGACGAGAAATGGCTAAACTCTTAGGGCAAGAAGACAATAACTTTGTCAAATTAGAAGTTATTCCCGACTCCAAGTATTTATTACCAGACCCCATCGGCACTCTAGAAGCCGCAGAGAAGCTTGTGAAAGAAGGCTTTGCAGTTTTGCCCTATATCAATGCTGACCCACTGCTGGCAAAACGGTTGGAGGAAGTCGGCTGCGTTACCGTCATGCCTCTCGGTTCTCCCATCGGTTCCGGACAGGGAATTAAAAATGCGGCGAATATCGAGATAATTATTGACAATGCAACGGTTCCTGTGGTAGTAGATGCCGGGATTGGAACGCCCAGCGAAGCAGCAGCGGCAATGGAGATGGGCGCAGATGCGTTGTTAATTAATACTGCCATAGCCCAAGCTCAGAATTCCGCCGCAATGGCACGGGCGATGGGTATGGCGACTGAAGCAGGACGTCTGGCTTATTTGGCTGGGCGAATTCCGGTGAAAGCCTACGCCAGTGCTAGTTCGCCTCTTATTGGCAAAATTACTGGCTAGGGAAAGTCAGTGGTCAGTGGTCAGTTGTCAGTGGTCAGTTGTCAGTTGTCATTCTCTCCCACTCTCCCTCTTCCCACTCTCCCTCTTCCCTAGCCCCTAGCCCCTAGCCCCTTTTTGACTTTTGACTTTTGACTTTCCCTAGTTTTTGTAAAGATTTGTAATTTTTTTAAGAAAGCAGTTATGATAAGTATTGTTACGATAAATTAAGATAAAAAGAACTGAGGATAAATAACGATGCCCTACATTAAAGAAGATGGCGGTCTGCTGAACAACTTTGCGATCGAGCCAAAAATCTACGAGGCAACCCCTCCAAGCAAAACCGAACAGCGCAACTATGTTATTCTGGGTGCGGCGGCTCTAGCTCTAGTATCTGGTCTGATCTTCGTGGCTGTCTCGGTTTCGGGCGTCAGCTAGCAATCAAAAATATTAATAATCGGCGGACTGTATTACTGCCCAGAATGACCAGGTTACCAATTCCACAGGTGCCTGGTCGGTTTTATTAAGTTGCCTCGCTAGCCCCTAGCCCCTAGCTCCTAGCCCCTAGTTACGAATCCCTGAGAAATGCCAAAATTGGATAGAATCAGGCAGACTCGGCATCTCAATTGGGTTAGAGTTTGGTGAACTCACATCTGGCACCATTCTCAACAAGACCTGAGAAACGGGGTTTCTAGACGAAAAATCTAGGCTTTCAGGTTTAGCCAGTTGCGAGAAACCAGGTTTCTGAAGCTGGTGCAAAATATGAGTGAATCCTTGTCTGCAACATTATTTGGAATATTCGTGTGTGAACCTACAAAAGCAGAGCTTGACCTGAATACATTATTCCCATTTGAGCTGGATAAATTCCAGCTAGATGCGATCGCGGCATTGAATGACGATCGCTCAGTCGTAGTTTGTGCCCCCACAGGTTCGGGGAAAACATTAATTGGAGAATACGCCATTCACCGTGCCTTAGAGCGGAACAGAAGGGTGCTTTACACTACCCCCCTCAAAGCCCTTTCCAACCAAAAGTGCCGCGACTTCAGCGAGCAGTTTGGGGTTGAGAAGGTGGGACTGCTAACCGGGGATATGTCGATCAACCGGGAAGCCCCCATCTTAGTGATGACTACAGAAATCTTCCGCAATATGCTTTACGGCACGCCAATAGGGGAAGTCGGCACATCCTTAGTTGGCGTCGAAGCAGTAGTGCTGGATGAGTGTCACTACATGAACGATCGGCAGCGGGGTACAGTTTGGGAAGAGTCGATCATCTATTGTCCCCACGAGATTCAATTACTGGCTCTTTCTGCCACAGTCGCCAACAGCGAACAGCTGACCGACTGGATCGGCCAGGTTCACGGGCCAACCGACCTGATTTACTCAGACTTCCGCCCCGTACCCTTGGAATTTAACTTCTGCTCTCCCAAAGGGCTATTTCCCCTGCTCAACGATGACCAAACCAAAATAAACCTTCGCCTCAAACCCAAAGGCGCTCAAGGGAAACAAGGGGGCGGCAAACGACCGGAAAGTCCGAGTTTATCGTTTGTTTTGAGCCAATTGCAGGCACGGGATATGCTACCTGCAATTTACTTTATCTTCAGTCGCCGGGGCTGCGACCAGGCAGTGGAAGATGTGGGGGATTTCAGTCTGGTTAACAAAGCAGAAACTCAACAGCTAAAACAGCGAATTGACGAATTTTTGGCACGCCACCCAGAAGCTGGTCGAGTTGGGCAGATCGAACCGCTTTATCGGGGCATTGCCGCCCACCACGCTGGCATTTTGCCCACCTGGAAAGGCTTTGTAGAAGAACTGTTCCAACTGGGTTTGATTAAAGTGGTGTTTGCCACGGAAACGTTGGCAGCTGGGATAAATATGCCCGCCCGGACAACGGTAATTTCGACGCTCTCCAAACGGACCGATCGCGGACATCGATTGCTGAACGCCTCTGAATTCTTGCAAATGGCCGGTCGGGCTGGGCGTCGGGGGATGGATGAAAGAGGCTATGTGGTGACCCTGCAAACGCCCTTTGAAGGGGCAAAAGAAGCAGCTTACCTGGCAACATCCAAGCCCGATCCTTTAGTCAGCCAGTTTACCCCCAGCTACGGCATGGTGCTGAACCTGCTGCAAACGCACACTATCCAACAGGCGAAAGCACTGGTAGAACGCAGTTTCGGTCAGTATCTGGCGACATTGACTCTCAGACCCCAACAGCAAGCGATCGCCGATCGAGAGGCTGAGTTGGCCAAATATCAGTCAGAATTGGGAAAGTTTGACCCCGCCGTCTTGGCTAATTATGAAAAATTACAACAGCGACTCAGGGTAGAAAAGCAGTTGTTAAAAACGCTCCAACAGCAGTCTGCCTCTATGCAGGGGAGCGATATGGCTCTTGCCCTCAATTTTGCGGTAGCAGGCACAATACTCACCCTCAAAGGCAAGCACATACCCGTGCCTAACCCCATCTCAGCAACGTTAGTAAATAAAATACCAGGCCCAGGACAAAGCCCGTACCTGATCTGTTTGGGGCAGGATAACCGCTGGTATGTGGTGGGGACGGTAGATGTGGTTGGTTTTCATGCGGAATTGCCCCGCATTGCCGCTGTCGATCGCTTGGAGGGGCCACCGCCCGAACTGCCCATGAAACTCGGTAGCGTGCGTACTGGTACAGAAGCTAGCGCCTCTGTCGCTCGTGCGATCCCCTCACCACCGTCGCCTGAAGATGCCCCAGAAGTGGTGGCTCAAGCCCACCGAGTTAAGGCAGTGGAAGCGCAACTGGACGCTCACCCCATCCATCAGTGGGGCAATCCAGCCGCCCTGCTCAAACGTTTCCGTCGTATGCTTAGTTTGCAAGAGGAAATTAGCGATCGCCAAGAAAAGCTCGATCTCCAAACCCAACGCCACTGGGATGAATTCCTCGACTTGATTGAAATTTTGCAAGGGTTTGGCTGCTTGGAGGGATTGCTGCCAACTCGCATGGGACAAGCGGCGGCAGCAATTCGCGGCGATAACGAGCTATGGCTGGGATTGGCGCTGATGTCGGGAGAATTTGACGATTTAGACCCCCATCACCTGGCAGGGGCTTGTGCCGCCCTAGTTACCGAAACACCCCGCCCAGATTCCAGAACAAACTTCGATCCCGCTCCAGAAGTTGAGGAAGCTATAGACAAATTGCGAAATTTGCGACGCCAGCTATTCCAGATCCAGCGTCGTCACAATGTTGCAATGCCTGTATGGTTAGAGGATGATTTAATCGGCTTGGTGGAACAATGGGCTTTGGGTGTGGATTGGGTGCATCTGTGCGAAAACACTTCTTTAGATGAAGGAGATGTGGTGCGGATGTTACGCAGAACCTTAGATTTCCTCTCGCAAATACCTCACGTACCTTATTTGCCAGATTCACTGAAGCGAAATGCTAGCCGCGCCATCCAATTGATGGATCGGTTCCCGGTTAATGAGATTGTGGGCTAGGGGAATTTTAGATTGAATGAGATTTCAAATTTTAGATTTTAGATTTAAAATTTGAAATCAATCAAATCTGAAATTTAAAAGTGAAGATTTTCTATTTCGATTTCTAGTTTGAAATAAATTAAATCTGCAATTATTCAATCTAAAATCGGAAATTTAAATCTTCTCATTTATCCAAAATTGCTGTGAGGAGTCACAAATCAGGTGCTAGGAGTGAGGAGTCAGAAGTCACAAGTCACAATTGACAAATCAAAAAGTAAAAAGCAAAAGACAAAACAGGAATATCTTTTTCCTCTGTTTCTTTTACCTTTTTACCTCGTTCCCTGGCTCTACCTGGGAATGCGTATACCTTCTACTGCGGCAGCGCAAGGTATACGCTTGGGCGTGGTACGTAGCCCCGATAATGCTACCCAATGGAGCGGCATTACGACTCGCTTAAGCGAGAGCGGAGTGTCATATTGTGTGGTCGATCTGGAAAAAATTAAAAATGTGGCAGATTTGAACGGCGTCACAGTTCTGTTCTTGCCGAATGTGGAAAGCTTAACCCAGGAGCAGACTCTAGCTCTAGAGGCATGGATGAGCAAAGGCGGTCGTGCGATCGTCAGCGGGCCGGTGGGCAACCTCTCCCCGCCGGGAGTTCGCCAAATGTTACGCAGTCTTCTGGGTGCTTACTGGGCTTTTCCTCTCTCGGAACCAGAGGCGCTACAACCCCTGCGTACCAGAACTCAGGAGTGGGTGCGACAGGAACTTACCGGCACTATCCACGGCGGCGTGATCATTCCCACCAGTTTGAACAGTCAAACAGCTGCCACCTGGACAATAAGTGACTCTCCCCCAGCAGTTGTGACGACTAACCGCGCCACTTTTTTAGGCTGGCGCTGGGGCGTCAATACTGCGGCTAGCGCTCAGCTGGATCTGGGTTGGCTAAAGGCGGCTCTAAGCCGTTACGGCAATATCGCCCAGGCTGGAGTGTCACCTCCCCCAACTTCCGCTAATTGCGTCGCTCCTGGCGCTTTACCCAACGTTGCCGCCGCTCCC